>DASTIF010000053.1:0-20519 GCA_035717805.1 Sphingomicrobium sp. | reverse complement strand
GCGGCTGATCGACCAGTTCGTCGCCGACAATCTGGAAGGCTGACGAACCGAACGGCTAGCCCATGCGAGTAGATTTCTACCAGCTTGGAAGCGTGCCGCTCGAGCGGGTAATCGTCGGCATCGCGGAAAAGCTGCTCGCCTGCGAGGAGCGCCTCCTGGTCCTGGCCTCGGACCACGCGCTTCTGGCGAGGCTGGACCGGATGCTCTGGGATCAGGATCCGGCCGGCTTCCTTCCCCATGGCCTCGCGGGCGGCGCCGACGAGTCGCGCCAGCCGGTCCTGTTGTCAGCCAGCCCCGACGCGTCGAACGGCGCTCGCAACCTCCTGATCGCCGACGGGCAGTGGCGAGAGGCTGCGCTCGGGTTCGAGCGCGCCTTTTACCTGTTCGACGGCGCCACGCTGGAAGCGGCGCGAACGGCCTGGCGGTCGCTCGCCGAGCACTCCGAAGCAGAACGCCATTACTGGGCCAACGAGGACGGGCGCTGGGTCGAAAAGGCGAATTCGGCGCGCCAATCCGCCTGAAGGGCCGCGCCGCGAGGTGTCGACCGGCGCCGGCCGGCGCTCGTTTCATCGTTAATCCGGCGCTCGCCGTTTACGTCGCCCTCGCGTCGGCGGGGCGAGCGCGACAGGGACTCACCACCGGCCGGCATCCCGTCGTCCTCAACTCCCCCATCGGGATGCCGGCCAACCTTGCTGCTGTATTGACACACTAAGACACCAGGTCTAGCCTCGCGGGCGAAAGGGGATCGCTCATGTACAGCCAGAACGACCTGGACGATGCGGTTGCGGCGGGGGCCATCAGCGCCGAAGCGGCCGCCGCGCTTCGCAATTTCACGGAGGTGCAGAGGGCGACGCCAGCCGTCGACGAAGAGCAGTTCCGGCTGTTGACCGGATTCAACGATATTTTCGTGTCGATCGCCGCGGTAATCCTGCTGGTCGCGGTCGGCTGGATCGGCCAGTGGATTGGCGATTCTCTCGGTACCGCGATCGAGGGCGACGGCCCGTCATTCCTCGCTCCCGCCGCGGTGGCTGCCGCGAGTTGGGGACTCGCGCTGTTCTTCACCGCGAAGCGGCGAATGGCGCTTCCTTCGATTTTGCTGCTCCTTGCCTTCGTTGGCTCGGTTTTCGCGACCGTCGGCTTTGCCGGTGCGCTGGCCGTCGGCGACCCGCCCAACAATCAGGAGGCGCTCTATGCCGGTACCATCGCCGCCATCGCCGGAGCGGTTGCGGCGGGCGCAGCCTGGCTTCACTGGAAGCGGTTCCGGGTGCCGATCACCGTCGCTGCCGGCGCGGCCGCGATTGCGGCCATTGCCGTCGGGCTGCTGATCGCGGTCCTCGGCGACATCGAAAGCTACCAGAATCTGGTTCTCGGCCTGGTGCTGATACTGGGGATCGGGGTCTTCCTGTTCGCGATGCGCTGGGATTCGTCGGATCAGGCGCGGATAACCCGTCGCTCGGACGTCGCTTTCTGGCTTCACCTGCTGGCGGCGCCGATGATCGTCCATCCTGTCTTCACCTTGCTCGGCCTCAATGACGGCAATGCGACGATCGGCGAAGGCTTCGTGGTGATCCTGCTCTACATCCTCATCGGGCTGACGGCGCTGGCTATCGACCGCCGCGCCTTGCTGGTATCGGCGCTGGCCTACGTGCTGTTCGCGCTCAACGAGATGTTCAAGCAGTTCGGAGCGATCGAGCTCAACATCGCTCTCACCGCCCTGGTCATCGGGTCGGCGCTGCTTCTGCTCTCGGCCTTCTGGCACCAGGCGCGCGAAGCGGTGGTCCGGCCGCTTCCCGACGGTCTCAGGGCCAAGCTGCCTCTGCTCGACCGGGCATCCGCGGCTAGCCCACGAGCCGCATGAGCCTCCGCTCGAGCGGGGCCAGGACTCCAGGAAGTTCGTGGCCCCGCTTGAGCACCAGGCCATGTTCGCTGACCAGGGCAAACGCCCCCTGCTTCAACCGAAGCTCGGGGCGTTTTTCTATGCGGATCTCGGGGCGCTCCGAGTGGCGGCGAAACGCCGCGAACACCGCGTGATCGGAATGATGGCCAAGAGCATAGTCGCGCCAGTGACCGGCCGCGACCATCCGTCCGTAAATGTCCATGATCCGCATCAGTTCGAGCCGATCGAAAGCGGTGATCGCGCGCCGGTCCCTTCGCTCGGGGAACGGCGCGACGACGCTCAAGCGCGCTTGCTCCTGGCGGACGCGGAATTGGCCGTCCGCTTCGCTTTCACTTCGGCCCGGAGCGATTTCAGTTCCTGCTCCAGCTCGCACAACCGGGCGAGCGTCGGATCGGCGATTTCGTTGCAGGGTGTTCCATAGGGGACGAACTCCTGCGGCTCGGCTCTCGCCGTGTCGACCGGTACTGGCTTGGCGGGAATGCCAATGACGGTGGCGCCCGCGGGCACGTCGCGAGTGACGACGGCATTCGCCCCGACCCGGGCACCCTCGCCGATGGCGATCGGGCCCAGAACCTGCGCTCCGGAGCCGATGACAACCCGGTTGCCGAGCGTCGGGTGGCGTTTCCCGCCTTCGCCGGCCGTGGGATTGGTGCCGCCCAAGGTCACGTTCTGGTAGATGGTGACATCGTCGCCGATCTCGGCAGTCTCACCGATCACGCTGAACCCGTGATCGATGAAGAATCGCTTGCCGATGACGGCGCCCGGATGGATGTCGATCGCGGTCAGGAAGCGCGCGAAATGATTGACCGCCCGCGCGAGCAAATAGAGCCGCCCGCCGTAGAGCCAATGGCCGACGCGGTGCAGCGCGAGCGCCCAGGCGCCGGGATAGATCAGGATTTCCCAGCGCGACCGGGCGGCGGGATCGCGCGCCTTCACCGAATCGAGATATTCAACCAGGTTTGGAAACAAGCGTCACCTTCAACCAATCGCTTTCAATCTAGGAGCGCTTCGCCGCCATTGCCAGAAGCAGGCGCACTCTGGCTTAAATCGATTCAGTCCATTATAGCGCCCGCTTTAATTGGATTACTCGATTTTAGATGACCGTCCACTCTCCCACCATCAAGCAACTCCAATATCTTGTCACGCTCCGCGAGCACGGCCATTTCGGCAAGGCCGCGGACGCCTGTTTCGTAACCCAGTCGACGCTGTCCGCCGGTCTTCGAGAGCTGGAAACGCTGCTTGGCGTCACGCTGGTCGAGCGCACGCGGCGAGTCGTTCGGTTCACGCCGCTCGGTGAGAAGATTGCCGCCAAGGCCGTGCGCGTCCTGGCCGAAGCCGAAGAGCTCACCGATCTTGCTCGAGCCGAAGGCCAGCCGCTTCATGGCGAGCTTCGGCTCGGAGTCATTCCGACGATTGCGCCGTTCCTGTTGCCGGCGATGCTCCCGCGCCTTCGCGAGCATTGGCCCAGCCTCAAGCTCTTTTTGCGCGAGGAGACGAGCCAGGCGGCCTGCGATGCGCTGCACCGGGGGCAACTGGACTGCGTGTTGCTGGCGCTCCCCTATGCCTGCGGTGACGTTGAGTCCGCGCCCCTGTTCGACGACCGGCTGTTCGTCGCTTTCCCCGGCGGGGAAGCGCCCGGCGGCGCGGTCGAGGTCGATTCAATCGACGAAAAGAGAATGCTCCTGCTGGAGGACGGGCACTGCCTGAAGGACCATGCGCTGTCCGCGTGCAACCGGCCCGAAATGCGTGCTCATGCGGCGATGATGGGCACCTCGCTCCACACGCTGGTGCAGATGGTCGACAATGGCCTTGGGCTTACCTTCGTGCCCGCGATGGCGATCGAGGCGGGCATTCTCGAGGGGACGAAAGTGGACGCCCGTCCGCTCCGTTCCGATCACGGATTCCGCCGGATCGCGCTCGTCTGGCGCCGCTCGAGCCCGCGCGAGAGCGAGTTCCAGCTCATGGCGACGACGCTCAGGCGGGTTCTGCGGGACCTGATCCCGGACCTCGATGGCCTCGATCCGGCCGAAGCAGCATAGTTCAAGTTTGAACAATGCCGCGGCGCTCGGGCGGGGAGAGGGGAGAGCGAGCGCCGCGGCGAACCGTCAGGCCATTTCGACCTCGCGTTGCGAAGCGCGAGCCTGGGCGTGCTTCGTACCGAGATCGAACCGGTCGGCGTTCATCACTTTGGTCCAGACTTTGACGAAGTCGCGGACGAACATTTCGCCCGCATCTGCCGAGCCATAGACCTCCGACAATGCGCGAAGCTGCGCGTTCGACCCGAACACCAGGTCGGTGCGTGTCGCCGTCCACTTCTGCTCGTCGGTCGCCCGGTCGGTGCCGACGAAAGTCTCGTCGCTTTGGTCGTCGACCTGCTTCCACGCCGTGCCCATGTCGAGCAGGTTGACGAAGAAGTCGTTGGTCAGCTGGCCGACGCGATCGGTGAACACGCCGTTCTTCGAGCCGCCCTGGTTGGCGCCGAGCACCCGAAGGCCTCCGACGAGAACGGTCATTTCCGGCGCCGTCAGGCCGAGCAGCTGCGACCGGTCGATCAGCACTTCCTCCGTGGGCACGTTGAAGCGAACCCCGAGATAGTTGCGGAACCCGTCGGCCTTGGGCTCGAGCACGTCGAAACTGTCACAGTCCGTCTGCTCTTCCGTCGCGTCGACCCGGCCGGGAGCGAAAGGCACGGTCACGTCATGCCCCGCGTCCCTCGCCGCCTTTTCGACGGCGGCCGTACCGCCGAGCACGATCAGGTCCGCCATCGACACATTGCCGGAGAAATTCGAGCGAATGTCCTCGAGCTTCGAAAGCACCTTGCCGAGCTCGTCCGGGTCGTTGACCGCCCAGCCCTTTTGCGGGGCGAGCCGGACGCGGGCGCCGTTGGCGCCGCCGCGGTGGTCCGACTGGCGATAGGTCGAGGCCGACGCCCACGCCGCCTTAACCAGCTCCGATACCGAAAGCCCGGAATCTAGGATCGACTTCTTGAGGTCGGCGATCTGCGACTCGTCGATCGGCGGATGCTCCGCCTTCGGAAGCGGATCCTGCCAGATCAAGTCCTCTTGCGGGACTTCCGGGCCGAGGTAGCGCGACTTCGGCCCCATGTCGCGGTGGGTGAGTTTGAACCAGGCTCGCGCGAAGGCATCGGCGAAGGCGTTCGGGTCGTTCCGGAACCGCTCGCAGATTTCGCGGTACTTGGGATCGACCTTGAAGCCCATGTCGGCGGTGGTCATCATCGTCGGTACCCGGCGGTCCGGGCTGTGCGCTCCGGGCGCCATGTCCTCGGGCTTCTGGTCGACCGGCTGCCACTGCTTCGCGCCGGCCGGGCTCCTGACCAGCTCATATTCATAGTCGAGAAGCATGTGGAAATAGCTGCGCGGGTCCCACCTGTCTGGAGTCGGAGTCCAGGAGCCTTCGAGCCCGCTGGTGATGGTGTCATCCCCGACACCGCTCTCATGCCCGCTCTGCCAGCCCAGACCCTGTTGCGCGATATCCGCGCCTTCGGGCTCGGCGCCGACTTTCGAGGCGTCGCCCGCGCCGTGGCACTTGCCGAACGTGTGGCCGCCGGCGGTCAGAGCGACGGTCTCCTCGTCGTTCATCGCCATCCGGGCGAAGGTCTCGCGAACGTCGCGAGCGGATTGCATCGCGTCGGCGTTGCCGTCGGGGCCCTCGGGATTGACGTAGATGAGGCCCATCTGCACCGCCGCGAGCGGGCTCTCGAATACCGCCTCCTCCGTGATGCGGGTTTTCGCGCCCTGGCCGACCCATTGCTCCTCGGTGCCCCAGTACACGTCCTTCTCGGAGTCGTAGATGTCGGCTCGGCCGCCGGCGAAGCCGAACGTCGGGCCACCCATCGATTCGATCGCGACATTGCCGGCCAGGATCAGAAGGTCCGCCCAGCTCAAGTTGCGGCCGTATTTCTGCTTGACCGGCCAAAGCAGCCGACGCGCCTTGTCGAGATTGGCGTTGTCCGGCCAGCTGTTGAGCGGAGCGAAGCGCTGGTTGCCCGAATTGGCGCCGCCGCGGCCGTCGCCGATGCGGTAGGTGCCGGCGGCGTGCCAGGCCATTCGGATGAAGAACGGGCCGTAGTGCCCGTAATCGGCCGGCCACCAGGGCTGGCTGTCGGTCATCAGCGCCGTCAGGTCGCGCTTTACCGCATCGTAGTCGAGCTTGCCGAACGCCTCCGCATAATCGAAATCCTCGCCGTGAGGATCGCCGTTGCGGCCGTGCTGCGGAAGGATGTCGAGCGAGAGCTGGTTGGGCCACCAGTCGCGGTTGGTTCGGCCCAGAAGCGACCGGAGAGCCGCGCCTTCTTCCATCGGGCTCCCGTGTAGCGGGTCACCGCCGGTCTTCATGTCCATGTCGCTCTTTCCTCCTCGTCGACGGCCAAGCGCGTGGCCTAGGCGGGGAGTTCCACGGACGGAAACGAGTTAAGTTCGTCAGTGAAAGCTGCAAAATCGATTAGTCGGAAAAGTGCCTCAATCCATATGCTTGAGGCCGATCCGAAGATAATCGTAACCGGTCACCAATGTGAGGGCCGCCGCCGCCCAGAGGCTGACGACCCCGACCGTGTGGACCCATTCCATTTTCGGCAATGCCCCGCCCAGGATCAGCGCTCCGAGCGCCACCAGCTGGAACGTCGTCTTCCACTTGGCGAGATGGCTCACCGGCATCGACACCCGAAGTTCGGCCAGGAACTCGCGCAGGCCCGAAACGATCATCTCGCGAAGCAGGATGATCAGCGCCGGGATGATGTGCACGTCCTCAATGACCGGCGGGTTGCCGTCCGCCTTGCGAGAGGCGACCAGCATGACGATCACCGCCGCGACCATGATCTTGTCGGCGATCGGGTCGAGGAACTGGCCGAGCTTCGAGATCTGTCCCTGCGCGCGCGCCAAGAGCCCGTCGAAATAATCGGTGATTCCGACGATGCAGTAAAGGACGAAGGTGATTGCGTAATCGATCGGGCGCGGCTGCCACAAAAGGAATACCAGGATCGGCACCGCCAGGATCCGGGACAGGGTGAGAAGGTTGGGCAGAGTCAGCATCGAGGCTCCATCGTATGCCAAAGCGCGCGGGAAGCGAAAGAGCGCGACCGCTTGCCGTTATCGCTCAAGCCGTTAAGCCACCCCGCAAATGCAGGACTCGCTGCACCTTCTAAAGACCCGGCGATTCCTGCCCATCTTCGCGACCCAGTTCCTCGGCGCGTTCAACGACAATCTGTTCCGAACCGCCGCCGTGATGCTCGCCATCTACGGCATCTACGGGGACGAGACTCAGGAAGCGACGTTCAGCGCAATCGCTGCCGGCCTGTTCATCCTGCCCTTCTTCCTTCTTTCGGCCTTGTCGGGCCAGCTCGCCGACGAGGGCGACAAGGCGCGGATCGTTCGGATCGTGAAGACGGCGGAGATTTTGATCATGCTGGTCGGCGCTGCCGGCCTGTTGATCCAGAACATCCCGCTTTTGCTCGCCGCGCTCGGCGCCATGGGCATCCACTCGACGTTCTTCGGGCCGATCAAATATGCGATCCTTCCGCAGCATCTGAAGGAAGAGGAGGTGCTGGGCGGCACCGGCCTGGTCGAAGCCGGCACCTATATCGCGATCCTCGGCGGGACGATCCTCGGCGGAGTCCTGGTGGTGAAGGGCAGCGACGGTCATTTTCACGCCCTATGGGCCGCGCTCGCGGTACTCGTCGTCGCGATCGTCGGCCGCATGGTCGGCGGCAAGGTCCCGCCCGCGCCGCCCGATCCGGCGGCTCCCAAATTCACCATGGACTGGCACATCGTCCGCGCCTCGATCAAACTGGTCAGCGCGACTCTTCACGTGCCGCGGCTCTACCTTGCGATCCTGTCGATCAGCTTCTTCTGGGCGATGGGCACCGTGCTCGCCGCGCAATTTCCGCCGCTGGTCAAGAACAGCCTTTCCGCCGACCAGACCGTCGCGACATTGTTCCTCGCAATCTTCTCGGTCGGTGTGGCGATCGGGTCGATTGCGGTGAACCGCCTCCTGAAGGGCCATGTCGCGGCCAAATTCGCGCCCGCGTCCGCAATAGCGATGGGGCTGTTCGTCCTCGATCTCTACCGGCGGGTGCACGGCTGGCCGGTGCTTCCCGACGGCCATCTCAACGGCATCAACGCGTTCCTCGCCATGCCCGAAGGGCCCTGGGTCGTGGTCGATCTGCTGGGGGTCGCGATCGCGGGCGGCATGTTCGTGGTGCCGCTTTACGCCTTCCTGACCATCACCGTCCCCAAGGCGGAGACCGCGCGGACCATTGCAGCCAACAATATCGTGAACTCCGGCTTCATGGTCGCGGCGACCCTGATACTCACCGGCGCCGTGCAGCTCGGAGTCACCGTCGCCGACAGCCTGCTTATCGTCGCGATCGCCAGCCTGTTCGCCGCCTGGCTAGGCTGGAAGCTTCATCGCGCCTGCGATTGATGTCAGGCGATCAGGATCGAAACGAACACGAAACCCGCGGCAAAGGTGGACCCGAACAGCCACAGGTCGTCGAGCAGGGTCCAGCGACGGTCGCGCGGAAGGGCGCGTCCGAATAGCCTCGGGTCGGCTGCAATCGCGGCTCTGGCGCTTCGCATGGGGAAATTACTAACGGCCATTTAACCATGTTCAACGGCCGTGTTGCGGGACGGGGTCCGGCGCGTCCCGATGCGGGACGTGGTGCGAGAGGAAGAATGGGCGTTCAAGCTGGCATTCCCCCGGAATGCCCTGGCTTGAAGGCTGGTGCGGACGGCGGGATTTGAACCCGCACTCCCTTCCGGGAAGAGGATTTTAAGTCCCCAGCGTCTACCGTTCCGCCACGTCCGCTTATCCCGGCGCTGGCAACGGTAGAGCCGGCCGGCCTATTCGGCGACGACTTCCTGTAAGTTCAACCGCTCGCGCATTTCCTTGCCCGGCTTGAAATAGGGCACGCGCTTGGCGTCGACCTGCACGGACTCGCCGGTTCGCGGATTGCGACCGACGCGCGCGTCGCGCTTGCGGGTCGAAAAGGCGCCGAAGCCGCGAAGCTCGACCCGGCCGCCATGAGCCAGCTGGTCGGTGATCGAATCGAACACCGCGCTGACGACTGTCTCGACCTCGCGCTGGGTGAGGTCGGGGAAATCCTGGCACAGCTTCTGGACCAGTTCGGAACGGATCATTGGCGAGTCGTCCTTGCGAGATTCGGCATGCCCTTCCCCCCGGAAGGCGAGCTCACGCTGTCAGGAAAGTCCCGCCCGCGCAAGCCCGTTGCCTCCTTACTTCTTCTTCGTTGCCTTTTTGGGCTTGGCGGTCTTCTCGGTTTCGGCGACCTTCTCGGTTTCGTCGTCCTTGACGATTTCGTCGTCCTTGACGGTTTCGTCAGCCTTCTTGGCTTCGGCGGTCTTCTTGGCGCCAGCGGCTTTCTTGGTTTCACCGGCCTTCTTGGTTTCGCCGGTTTTCTTCGACTCGGCCTCTTTCAGAGCCTGGCCGAGGATGTCGCCGAGCGAGGCGCCGCTGTCCGACGAGCCATATTGGGCAACCGCCTGCTTCTCTTCGGCGATCTGCATCGCCTTGATCGAGAAGTTCGGCTTCTTGCTTCGGTCGAAGCCGGTGACCATCGCGTCGAACTTCTGGCCGACCTGGAAACGCTCGGGACGCTGCTCGTCGCGATCGCGGCCGAGGTCGGTGCGCTTGATGAAGCCCGTCGCGCCGCCGTCGGCGACCTGGACGTCGAGGCCGCCGTCCTTCACGTCCATCACTTCGACGGTGACGACTTCGCCCTTCTTGCTTCCGCCGCCGGCACCCGCCGACACGCCGCCGCCCACTCCGCCGCGCTCGAGCTGCTTCATGCCGAGGCTGATTCGCTCTTTCTCGACATCGACGTCGAGAACGACTGCCTTGACGGTCTCGCCCTTGTGGTGAAGCGCGAGCGCTTCCTCGCCCGACACCCCCCAGGCGATGTCGGACATGTGGACCATTCCGTCGACGTCGCCGGGCAGGCCGATGAACAGGCCGAACTCGGTCGAATTCTTGACCTCGCCCTCGACCTGGGTCCCGACCGGATGCTTCTCGGCGAATTCGGCCCAGGGATTGGCCTGCGCCTGCTTGAGCCCGAGGGAAATCCGGCGCTTCTCCTCGTCGACCTCGAGGACCTTGACCTCCACTTCCTGCGACGTGCTGACGATCTTGCCGGGGTGAACGTTCTTCTTGGTCCAGCTCATCTCGGACACATGGACGAGGCCCTCGATGCCCGGCTCCAGTTCGACGAAAGCGCCATATTCGGTGATGTTGGTGACCCGGCCCGTGAAGGTGCCGTCGACCGGATATTTGGCCGTCGCGCCCTCCCAGGGGTCGGCCTCGAGCTGCTTCATGCCGAGGCTGATTCGCTGGGTCTCGCGATTGATCCGGATGATCTGGACCTTCACCGTCTCGCCGATGTTGAGCACCTCGGACGGGTGGTTGACCCGCTTGTAGCTGATGTCGGTGACGTGGAGCAGGCCGTCGATCCCGCCGAGATCGACGAACGCGCCATAGTCGGTGATGTTCTTGACCACGCCATCGAGCACCTGGCCTTCGGTCAGCGACTGGATAAGCCCGCTGCGCTGCTCGGCGCGGGTCTCTTCCAGGATCGCCCGGCGCGAAACGACGATATTGCCGCGGCGGCGGTCCATCTTCAGGATCTGGAACGGCTGCGGCATGTCCATCAGCGGGCCGACATCGCGGACCGGCCGAATGTCCACCTGGCTGCCCGGCAGGAACGCGACTGCTCCGCCGAGGTCGACCGTGAAGCCGCCCTTTACGCGCCCGAAGATCACGCCGTCGACGCGGTTGCCGGCGTCATATTCCTTCTCGAGCGTGTCCCACGCGGCTTCGCGGCGCGCGCGGTCGCGCGACAGCATCGCTTCGCCCTGGCTGTTCTCGACCCGGTCGACGAATACCTCGACCTCGTCGCCAATCTTCAATTCGGCCTTCTGGCCCGGCGCAGCGAATTCGCGGAGCGCGACGCGCCCTTCGGACTTCAGCCCGACGTCGATCACCGCCATGTCGTTTTCGATGCCGGTGACGGTGCCCTTGACGACCTTGCCTTCGAAGGTCTCGTCCTCGCCGCCGAGGCTTTCATTGAGAAGGGCCGCGAAATCGTCGCGGGTCGGAAATGCCGTTGTGGCCATAAAATCTGTGTCTCTCGTTACTTCAATCGGGCCTGCCGCGTGGCCGCCACCGCGGCGAGCCTTCACATGCGGACCTGGTCAAATGCACTGCCCCGGCAGGCGAATCCCGCCGAGGCGTCCTCGAAGCCCGCAATCGCAAAGAGCGCCTTCCGGTGCCGGTTCGGCCGGTTCACCGCACGCGCTCGCCAATGTGACGGGCTTCCCGCGCGCAAAGCGCCCGCAGGACGGCGCGCCCTATATGCGAGGAGGGAGGCAAGGGCAAGAAAACACGGCCGCATAGGAATTTCCCTATTGCATATAGGGAACATATAGGGAACAAAGGCCAGTGTCCGGAGTCGCTCAAATGCTCGTTCTCGATCCTGCCATGTTGATCGCTGTCGCCGCGCTGGTCAGCAGCCTGTCCGCCTTCGTTTGGGCGGTCCGCAGGAAACCGTGAGCTGCGGTGATTTTTGAGCGAAATGCGTCCGCGCGGAATTCGGTGGGGAAGGCAATGCCTCGAAATGAAATGGGGGCCGGCATCGCTGCCAGCCCCCACTGCGCCGAGCGAAGGATCTGCCGAATCTTGGAGACCAGGTCCCAGGGGAACCCAAACCCAAATTCCGGCTCACCAGCTCAGGCGTCGCTTCCCACCAGCAACTCCCTCCGAAGAGGAGCCCTGCGACCTCTACTCCAGTGCGCCGCCCGAAGGCCCGCTTCTGTTTCGCGCCGCCTGGCCTGACCCGAAGGTCAAAGCCGACCGATGTTCCGCGGCCCTTCTTGGGACAATCCTCGATCGCGTCTCGCTTTGCCCCCCTCGACCGAAATCGTTGGAAGCCGCGTCGCGCTGTCGAAAGATCGTCTCTTCCGGCGCCTCGTCCCGGCTGGCCCCGCATCCGCTCCCGAAAGAGCTTCGGCATTGCCCGCCGCGGAGATCGGACCTTTGGTCACCTGCCGCACCTTCGTGCCGTTGCCGGCTCTTCGGATGAGGCCGGGACCGCCGTCCCGATCACAAATGCACCCTGACTCCGCTTTCCGAGTCGCGCCAAGCGAAAAATGTGGGTGCAAGCCTGTGGATAACGTGGATATCGGTAACAACCGTCGGAACCTTTTTTGAATCGGCGTTCCGGTTGCCGTTCCGTTCTCCCAAGCCTACCTCGGCCAAGTGCCTGAATCGCCCGCAACATCGCCCGAGCCCGGCTATATTCAGGGCCTGAACCCGCCGCAGCGCGAAGCCGTGCTGACCACGGAAGGACCGGTGCTGGTGCTGGCCGGCGCGGGCACCGGAAAGACCGCGGCTCTGACTGCGCGGCTCGCTCACCTGATCGCCAGCCGCAAGGCCTGGCCGAGCCAGATCCTCGCCGTCACCTTCACCAACAAGGCGGCCCGCGAGATGAAGGAGCGCGTGTCGGCGATTTCGGGCGGCGCGATCGAAGGCATGCCGTGGCTCGGCACCTTCCACTCGGTCGCCGCCCGGATGCTCCGCGCCCACGCCGAGCTCGCTGGTTTGAAGTCCAATTTCACCATCCTCGACACCGACGACCAGCTTCGGGTGATGAAGCAGCTCATTAGCGCGTCCGGGCTCGACGAGAAGCGCTGGCCCGCGCGCCAGCTTGCCGGGATGATCGACCGATGGAAGAACCGCGGCTGGACCCCGCGCGAGGTCGACGCCGGCGAGGCGGAAAGCTTCGGGCCCGGCCGGGGCCGCGAGCTTTACGCCGCCTACCAGGAGCGGCTGAAGACCCTGAACGCCTGCGACTTCGGCGACCTTCTGCTGGACATGCTCGTCATCTTCCGGACCCAGGCGGACGTGCTCGACGCCTATCGCGAACGCTTCAAATATATCCTCGTCGACGAATATCAGGACACCAACCAGGCGCAGTACGAATGGCTCAAGCTGATCGCCGAGCCGCGCCGCAACCTGTGCTGCGTCGGCGACGACGACCAGTCGATCTATTCCTGGCGCGGCGCCGAGGTCGCGAACATCCTCAAGTTCGAAAAGGACTTCCCAGGCGCGAAGATTATCCGGCTCGAGCAGAATTACCGCTCGACCAGCCATATCCTCGCCGCCGCCGACGGCTTGATCGCCCACAATGCCGGGCGGCTCGGCAAGACTTTGTGGACCGACGCGGGGGAGGGCGAGAAGGTCCGGGTGATCGGCATCTGGGACGGGCCGGAGGAGGCGCGCCGGGTCGGCGAAGAGGTCGAAAACGCCCAGGCCCGCGGCAAGCCGCTCAGCGACAGCGCCATCCTGGTCCGCGCGCAGTTCCAGACCCGCGAGTTCGAGGAGCGCTTCATCGCGATCGGCCTGCCGTATCAGATCATCGGCGGCTTCCGCTTTTACGAGCGCGCGGAAATCCGCGACGCGCTCGCCTATCTGCGCCTGATCCACCAGCCGGCCGACGATCTCGCATTCGAACGGATCGTCAACCAGCCCAAGCGCGGGCTTGGCGACAAGGCCATCGCGACCATCCACTCCGCCGCCCGCGCGCAACAGCAACCTTTGCTGATTGCCGCTGCGAGCTTGCTCGACAGCGACGAGTTGCAGGCCCGCGCCCGGAACTCGCTCGGCCGCTTCGTCGCCGACATCGCGCGGTGGCGGCAGATGTCGGACTCCACGCCCCACGCCGAGCTCGTCCGGATGGTCCTCGACGAATCCGGCTACACGGCGATGCTCCAGGCGGAAAAGACCGCCGAAGCGGCCGGTCGGCTCGAGAACCTCGCCGAGCTAGCCCGCGCGATGGAAGACTATGACAATCTCGCCAGCTTTCTCGAGCATGTCAGCCTGGTGATGGACAATGACGAGGACCGGTCGCGCGACAAGGTCACGATCATGACCATCCACGCGGCCAAGGGGCTGGAGTTCGACACCGTCTACCTGCCCGGCTGGGAAGAGGGGATTTTCCCCTCGCAGCGATCGCTCGACGAGGGCGGGCTCGCCGGCCTCGAGGAGGAGCGGCGGCTGGCCTATGTCGCGATCACCCGCGCGCGCCGGAAATGCACCATTTTGCACGCCGCCAACCGCCGCATTTACGGCCAATGGACCAGCTCGCTCCCCAGCCGCTTCGTCGCCGAGCTGCCGCAGGAGCATATCGAGCAGGAAACGACCATGAGCGGCGGCGAAAGTCTGTGGCGCGCGCAATGGTCGGAGCGCGGCGACCCCTTCGCGCACCTCGGCCCGGCGCAATCGATGCGGGCGACCACGCGCGGGCCGGGATGGCAGCGGGCGGCCTCGTCCGGGCGGTTTACCGGCGAGCCGCAGCGGGTGATCGAAGCGCGCGCCTCAGCCGTTTCGCTGGGAAATAAGGGCCGGGACGACCTGTCGCTCGGACAAAGGGTGTTTCACCAGAAATTCGGCCACGGCACCATCGTCGGACAAGAAGGCAACAAGCTCGAAATCGACTTCGAGCACGCCGGCCGGAAGAAGGTGCTGGATAGCTTTGTGAGCGTGGGGTGATCCGTGGCTTCACGAATTCCTTGGCCGCCGCAATTTCCGCGAGTGGTGATTCACTCCCATCTTCATGAGCGGGATTAGAACCCTAACTATTGCGGCGGCGAAGTCCGGCGATGCGGTCGCGGCAACGCAATTGGCGTTGGCAACAATCGATGATCGCGCGGTTGGCGACGCGCTATGCTATGGGACAATGATGGCGAAACACTCGACCAACTCTGGCGAAGCCAATTCGGCTACGGGATCGATTGCCTCACGGAAGTCGAAAACCAAATCCTATGTCGTGAGCCATCCACTGTCGCCATCGAAGATCGCCTGGCTTCGGCGGCAGTCGAAACACGTCGCCGTGGTCTCGATCCGGCAATTGAATGATCGAGCGCCGGCCTAGCCGACTTTCGTCGCTCTCGAAGAGCGACTTGAACATAATCTCAGCCGATCACGGCAAGCGCTGCGTCGTAGGCGATTTTGCGGGCGCTTCGCGCGTCGTTCGCGCTCATCCGCTTGAAGTGTGAAAGGTCGTGGGTTCGGCGCGGCGCGCGAGTTGCGCGGCCGGCTGGCAATTTTGTGATTTTCATATTTGATTCAATTCGTTGAAAAGTAATTGGAGGGGCTGCGCTCAGGCGCCGCCTTCCGCTTCGGCGAGAGCCGCGGCCTTTGCCGCGAGCAGGGTCGCCCGCATGGTTTCGGTCCGCTCAGCGCGCTCCGCCATCTGCATCCAGGCCGCTTCCGATCGGAGGCAGCGATTGCGCACATTGTCGAGCGTTGCGGCGTCCGCCTGTTCCCGGGCCTCGGCGGCTCGGGCAAGATAGGTTTCTCTGTCGGTCATGTTCGCCAATTAAAGGGAGCGGGGCGAACCATTGAGGCCGCCCCGCGCCTCGTCCTATTCGGCCGGCTGCAGGTTGACGGCCTTGGTCTTGCCGCGCTGGTCCTGCTCGAGGTCGTAGCTGACCTTCTGGTCCTGGTTGAGCGTCTGCATACCCGCTTGCTCAACCGCGGTGATGTGGACGAACGCGTCCTGCCCGCCGTCTTCGGGTTGGATGAAGCCATAGCCCTTGGAGGCGTTGAAAAATTTTACGGTGCCGATTGGCATTAGTTCAGTTCCTTCTTGCGTGGCGAGACCGCCATTCGGTTCGCCGGTGCTAGGAGTGGCGAAAAGAAGGAATGAGGAGCCGCAAAGCGCCTTGAGACCGTCCGTTTGCGACTAGTAGCGAGCTATACATAGCCGTTTTGGCGCGCGATTGTAAGTGCGCTCGGCTCGGCCTGGCGCTCGCTTACTGCGGCTGGCGGCGTACGAGCTCGCGAATCCACGGCATTATCGAGGACCAGCTGAGATCTTCGAGAAGTTCGATTCCCGCAAGATTCCCGCTTCGCCACACGACCTCGCCGGGCGGGACATTGAGACCGTCGAGGAACATCGAGACATAGCTGCCGACCCTCGGCAGAGCCTCGCCCTCGATCTGAAGCCCGTTCGCCGAGATGTTGCGGACGACCGCGGGTGCGAACTCCTGTCCGCATTTCAGCGATATGCCGCAGCGTATTTCGACTCGCGGCATCGCACGGCGCTCGGCGGTCTGGCTGACGAGCTTGCGGTTGATCAGCGCCAGGACGTCGATCGGTTGGGAAAACCTGATTCCCGTCTCGCCGTCCTTGACCCAGTCGATGGTCGCCGCCGGCCGCTGTCCCGTGGCGAGCTCGACGGCGACGCTATGTCCGGGCGCTTTTTCGACTTCGCCGCACAAGGTCGCGCCAAGCGCGGAAATCTTGCGGATCGAGCAATTTCGGCGAGAACCGGAATCGTGCAATATTCCAGCATCGAACGGACCCTTTTCGCGGGTGTCGGACGCGTCGTCGGGCCACGGGAATCGCTCTCCCATGACGAAGGTCGTGACCGAGTGGGTGTCAGTCATTCATCATCCGGCATTGCCTGGCGCGAAGAGTGCGTCCGGGCGGGCTAACAAGTCGCTAACGACAATCGCTGACAGCGGCGCCTCCAAACTGTATCGTAGGGCCATGTCCGACGGCACACGAACCTCGGTCATCCGGCTGTCCGGCGTGCTGATCCTGCTGCTCGCCTTTGGCTCAGCGCTTCTGCCGATGGCGTCCCACATCCGCGCCGCGACGGTGATCGGGCTATTGCTGACGCTGGCCGGGGCAATCGAGCTTGCGGCGGTCGTCGCCCGGCGCGGGCATCATATATCCGCGGGCCTAGCCGCCGCCGCGAGCCTGGCGGCAGGGCTTCGGCTCGCGCTCGACCCCGGCGCCAACTTCTTCACGGTCCTCAACCTTGTGATCCTGTGGCTGGTCGTGAGAAGCGCGGCGCTATTGGTCACGTCGTGGCATTCGAAGCGGCCGCTTTGCAACTGGGTCTATCTGGCGGTTATCGTCGACTTCCTGCTTGCCGTCCTGCTTCTCGGGGGACTGCCGGTCGCGGTTCTGGTGATGGGCATTTTCGGGCCGACCACGGACATCGTCGCCACATTCGCGTGGATTTTCGCCGCCAGCTTCATTGCCGCCGGTTTGCTGCTGATCGCTGCCGCGCCGCTGGAAGCGCGCGAAACCGACTAGGGGTAGAGCGCCTCGACGAAATAGAGGCCGTGCGGCGGCGCGTTGAACCCGAGCGCCGACCGGTCGCGGGCCTCAAGCGCCCGTCCGATGTCGCCGGGCGTCCATTGGCCGCGCCCGACCAGTGCGAGGCAGCCGACCATCGATCGCACCTGGTGGTGAAGGAAGCTGCGTGCCGCGGCCTCGATTCGAACCTCGTCGCCGGCCCGGCTGACGTCCAGCCGGTCGAGCGTCTTCACCGGGCTGTCGGACTGGCAGTGGGCCGAACGGAAGGTGGTGAAATCGTGCCGGCCGACCAGCTTTGCCGCGCCCTCCGCCATGGCGTCGGCATCGAGCGGCACCGCGACGTGCCACACCCGGCCATTCTCGAGCGCCGGCGGCGCGCGCCGGTTGAGGATCCGATAGAGATATCGCCGTCCGAAGCACGAAAAGCGCGCGTGCCAGTCGTCGGGGACATGGGCTGCGGCCAGTACTGAAATCGGATGCGGGCGAACTAGGGCGTTGAGCCCCTCGCGCAGCCGGTGCTCGGTCAAAGTCTTCTCGATCTCGACATGGGCGCTCATCGCGATCGCGTGGACACCCGCATCGGTCCGTCCGGCGGCGTGGACTGCCGGAAGCTCGCCGGTCATTCGCTGAAGCGCTTCCTCGAGCGTCTGTTGGACCGAAGGCCCGTGGTCCTGCCGCTGCCATCCCATGAACGGCGCTCCGTCATATTCGAGTGTGAGCCGCCAACGGGTCACGACAGGATTGTGCCTTTCGGGATCGGAAATCCCCGCAGAAGCTCCCCGGGCGTCATCGGCGAACGTCCAGCGCGCTGGACCAGGGTTGGGCGAACAAAGCCAGTGCCGCAGGCCAGGTTGAGGCAATCATCGAGCACTTCGCCCGGTTCGCCCGCCGCGTCGATCCCGATTATCGCTTCGAGCAGCTTGATGCGCTCCCCGCCCACTTCGAACCAGGCGCCCGGCATCGGCGCGAACGCGCGCACCTGCCGCTCGATCTCTTCGGCGGGCCGGCTCCAGTCGATACGGGCCTCGGCCTTATCGATCTTCGATGCGTAGGTGACGCCATTGTCGGGCTGCGGAATCGGGGCCGTCGGATCGTCGAGCCAGGCAAGCAGGGCTTCCGCGCCGAGCCGCGCCAGCTCGTCCGTGAGCTCGTTCGCCGTCTTGCGATCGACCGCCGTCTCGCGCTTCAGGAACATTGGGCCGGTGTCGAGGCCTTCCTCCATCCGCATGATCGTCACGCCGGTAATCTCATCGCCGGCCAGGATCGCGCGCTGGATCGGCGCCGCTCCGCGCCAGCGTGGCAGCAACGACGCGTGGACGTTGATGCATCCCGCTTTGGGCGCCTCGAGGACCGGCCTTGGCAGGATTAGCCCGTAAGCGGCGACCACCGCCAAATCCGCGTCGAGCGCCGCGAAACGGGCCTGCTCTTCGTCATTTCGAAGCGATTTCGGACAGCGGATCTCAAGCCCGAGCTCGTCGGCTCGCTCGTGAACGGCCGTCTTCTGCTCCGCCTTGCCGCGACCGGCGGGGCGGGGCGGCTGGGTATAGACGCACAGGATTTCGTGCCCCGCGCCCACCAACGCGTCGAGACTCGGCACCGCGAAATCCGGCGATCCCATGAAGATGATGCGCATCGCGGGCCGCTATGGCGCGGACAGCCGGAAATTCCTATCTCGGCGGGCGTGGCAAGTCAGCAAATCGAGGCATTGGCGAACGCGCTTGCGCGGCTGCCGGGGCTGGGGCCCCGTTCGGCGCGGCGGGCGGTGCTTCACCTGATGAAGAAGCGCGAATCCAGCCTGGAGCCCTTGCTCGCCGCGCTAAAACAGGTCGCGGACACGCTTTCCACCTGCTCGGTCTGCGGCAATGTCGACACGTCCGATCCGTGCGGGATTTGCCGCGATCCGCGCCGCGACGACAAAAGCCTGTGCGTGGTCGAGGAAGTCGCCGACCTTTGGGCGCTCGACCGGTCGCGGCTGTTCCCCGGCCGCTATCATGTCCTTGGCGGCCGGCTGTCGGCTCTGGACGGGGTGAGGCCCGAGGATTTGACCATCGACCGGCTCGTCGGCCGCGTTTCGAAGGGCGGCGTCGACGAAGTGGTGCTGGCGATGAACGCCACCCTCGAAGGCCAGACGACGGCCCATTATCTCGCCGAACGGCTGGAAAGCTTCCCAATCCGGCTGACCCAGCTCGCCCACGGCCTGCCGGTCGGCGGCGAGCTCGATTATCTCGACGAAGGGACGCTTGCCCAGGCGCTCCGCGCGCGGCGGCCCGTTGCTTGAAGCGCGGCCCTTGAAAGCCTAAATCGTTGCGCATGGCCATTCGCCGAATCATCGAGGTTCCGGACCCCTTGCTCCGCCAGAAGTCGACTCCGGTCGAAACGGTGGACGACGAGCTCCGCGCGCTCATCTCCGACATGTTCGAAACCATGTACGACGCGCCGGGAATCGGCCTTGCGGCGATCCAGGTCGGCGTCCCCGAGCGCGTGCTCGTGATCGACCTGCAGGAGCCGAAGGAAGAGGGCGGCGAACCAGTCAGGGACCCACGGGTCTTCGTCAATCCGGAGATTCTCGACACGTCGGACCAGGACGTCCCCTATACCGAAGGCTGCCTGTCGGTTCCCGACCAGTTCGCCGAAGTCGACCGGCCCGACCGAATCCGCGCCCGCTGGCTCGACGAGAACGGCGACGCGCACGAAGAGGATATCGAAGGGCTTCTGGCCACCTGCCTGCAGCACGAGATGGACCATCTCGAGGGCATTCTCTTCATCGACCATCTGTCGCGGCTAAAGCGCGAGATGATCCTCAAGAAGATCGCCAAGCAGCGGAAAGAGGGCGCACTCAAAGCGGCGTGAGTCTCCTCCCTGTCGCGCAGCGATGGGGAGCGGCAGTGCGGAGAGCGCTGACGGAGGGGCCCCTCCACCATCCGCCTTCGCTGAAGCTGCGGCGGACGGTCCCCCTCCCCACGAGCTATGCTCGCAGGGAGGATCGTCACACCTCCCGTCCGCAGAAGATCAGCCCGGTGTCGGCGATGACATTGGATTCGAACAGCAAGGCCTTGGCCGATTCGGCGAAGCGCAGCTTGAGCGTGTCGCCGGCCGGCGGGCCTTCGGCCGTGCAGGTCGCCTGTATGTCGTAACCTCCCGGGACCTCGGTCACCCGGTTGAAGCTGCAGCTCGACCCGGCTGGCGTGGTCAGCGAGGTCTCGGTGAATTGCCAGGCTGACGAAGTGCAGGATTTCATGTCGGCGGCCCATTTGCCGACGAAGCGCGGTCCGGCGCCCGGCTCGGGCAGATCGCCCGCCTGCCGCACCTTGTTTTCGGCCGGAGTGCTGTCGGAAGCGTCCGAGTCGAGCGTCACATCGCCGTTCGCGGTGACGTTGCGCTCGTCCGTCCTGATCGGCCCGTCGGGTTCCTGAGTGACGGGCGCCTGGTTGCAGGCGGCGATCGAAGCCGAAGCGAGCAAAACCAAATTCAAACGCATTCTATT
>DASTIF010000052.1:0-40331 GCA_035717805.1 Sphingomicrobium sp. | reverse complement strand
CTCAACGTGCTTCGCGATCGCGTGACTCTTCGCGACCTGCCGGACCGGCTGCGCTACGTCTATCGGGACACGCCGGATTATTATTACCGCTACGGCGACGGCTACATGTACCGAGTCAACCGGACCAACAACCTGGTGTCGGCTCTGATGCCGCTGTTCGGGTTGGGCTATAATGTGGGCCAGCCGTTCCCGACAGCCTATTCCAATTATTACATGCCGTCGGCGTACCAGCCCTTCTATCCGAACACGCCGTACAGCTCGTATCGCTACGCGAACGGCTACGTCTATCAGATCGACCCCTATACGGGCCTGATCGAGGACATCGATCCGATGCTGGGCTATGGCTACGGTTACGGGCAAATGCTGCCGCTGAGCTATTCGGCCTATAATGTCCCGTATCAATACCGGCCGCTCTATTACGACACGGCGAGTTCCTATTACCGCTATGCGCCGGGCGCGATTTATCAGGTCGATCCGACGACCAGCCTGGTGACCGCGGTCGCGGCGCTTCTCGGTCGCGGCCTGACCGTCGGCCAGCCGCTGCCGGTCGGCTACAGCGCCTACAACGTACCGTACCAGTATCGTCCGACCTACTATGACACCGCGGACAATTGGTATCGCTACTCGAATGGCTACGTCTATCGGGTCGACCCGACGACTCAGCTGGTGACCGCTCTGGTCGCTTCCGTGCTGACCTAAAGTCGGTCGATGGATCGCAATCGGCCCCGCAAGCGTTGCGGGGCCGTATTGTTTTCAATTCAGGATCACAGGAGAAGGGCATGCTGAAGACGGTAACGCTGTGCCTCGCCACCGCGTCGCTCGCCATCGGGGGCTGCAGCCAATCGGGCTCCAACGACACCGCGCCGAAACAGACCGGCGAGGCGAAGGAAGCGGCGGGCTCTGAGACCATCGCCGCCTCGCTCGATCAGAACGGCAAGTTCTTCCAGGCGGCCAAGGCGGTCGGGCTCGACGCGACCCTCGCGGGTCCTGGGCCCTATACGGTGCTCATTCCGGCCGACGACGCTTTCGCAACGGCCGCGGGCGACGCGCTCGCCGATCCGGCCAACCCGCAGAACCGCGCGCAGATCACGCGAATCATCACCTACCACGTCCTTCCGGGCGTCATCCTTTCGGAAGATATCGGCAAGGCCATCGACAACGGGGACGGCAAGGCCATGCTCGCCACCATGGGCGGCGAAACCATCACCGCGACCAAAGAGGGCGGGAAGATCGTCCTGACCGACGGCAGTGGCGGCAAGGCGACGCTCGGCCAGGCCGACGAGAAGCATTCTAACGGCGTGGTCCACCATATCGACGCGGCGCTTTCGCCCGGCGAGCCGGCCGCGAGTGCCGATCAGTCACAGGGCGACTGACAAGCGTCGATTCCCCGCACCTAGCCTCTGGCAAGCGGCCGAAGCCGCGCTATAACGGCTTCCTAACAGCCAATTGACGGGGGCAAGGCGCGCAATGAAGGCGACGATTGAGCGGGCGACACTCTTGAAGAGCCTGAGCCACGTCCAATCGGTCGTGGAGCGCCGGAACACCATTCCGATCCTGTCCAACGTGCTGATCGAGGCGCGCGAGGACAATTCGATCCGGCTCATGGCCACCGATCTCGACCTGCAGGTCGACGAGAGCGTGCCGGCGAATGTCGATCAGCCGGGCGCGACGACGGTGCCCGCCCACACCTTGTTCGATATCGTCCGCAAGCTGCCCGAGGGAAGCCAGGTCGAGCTCGATGTCGCCGAGGGCAAGATGCACCTTTCGGCGGGCCGGTCGCGCTTTCATCTCGCCACCCTGCCGCGCGACGATTTTCCGGTGATCTCGGAGGGCGAGTTGCCGACCCGGTTCGAGCTTCCGGCTGCGACCCTCCGCCAGATCGTCGACAAGACTCGCTTCGCCATCTCCAGCGAGGAAACCCGCTATTATCTGATGGGCATTTTCCTCCATGTCGCCGACGATCAGCTCAAAGCGGCCGCGACCGACGGCCATCGCCTGGCGCGCGTCGTCATCCCCAAACCCGACGGCGCCGACGGAATGCCCGATGTCATCGTTCCCCGGAAATGCGTTCAGGAGCTCAGGAAGCTTCTCGAGGAAGTCGAGGGAACGGTCGAAATTTCGCTGTCGCCGACCAAGATTCGCTTCGGCCTCGGTAGCGCGGTCCTCACCAGCAAGCTGATCGACGGCACCTTCCCCGATTACAATCGGGTGATCCCGACCGCGAACGAGAAGCTGCTCAAGCTCGATCCCAAGACCTTCTCGGCCGGAGTCGACCGCGTCTCCACAATCGCCAGCGAAAAGACCCGCGCGGTGAAGATGAGCGTGGACCGGGACAAGGTGACCCTGTCGGTGACCTCGCCGGAAAGCGGCACCGCGACCGAGGAGCTCCCCGCCGACTATGGCGCGGACAGCCTGGAGATCGGTTTCAACGCCAAATATCTGCTCGACATCCTCGGCGAGATCGAGGGCGACACGGTCGAAGTCCACCTCGCCGACGCAGCCGCGCCGACTTTGCTCCGCGAAAACGACAGGTCGAACGCGCTCTACGTCCTGATGCCGATGCGGGTGTGACGATCAGATCTCCGTCATTGCGAGCATAGCGAAGCAATCCAGCATTCGTTCGTCCGGATTGCTTCGTCGTTCCGCTCCTCGCAATGACGGGAGCGTGCACGTCAGCCGCCTCGCCCTCACCGATTTCCGCTCCTACGCCTCGGCGTTGATCGAACCACGCTCCGGCTTCGTTCTGCTCTATGGCGAGAATGGCGCGGGGAAGACCAATCTTCTCGAAGCGGTGTCGCTGCTGTCCCCGGGCCGGGGGCTTCGCGGTGCCGTCTTGTCGGATATGGCGCGCAAGGACGGGCCCGGCGGGTTCGCGGTCGCGACCCGGTTCGGCGACGTCGACATCGGAACGGGCACGGTCGCGCCTTCGCCGGACCGGCGGCAGGTCCGGATCAACGGCGCGCCGGCGTCGGCCAACTCGCTGGGCGAATGGTTGTCGGTGCTGTGGCTGACGCCTGCAATGGATCGCCTGTTCACGGGCCCCGCGGGCGAGCGGCGGCGGTTCCTCGACCGGCTGGTCCTGGCTCTCGAGCCGGGCCATGCCCATCACGCGTCTCGCTACGAAGCGGCCATGCGGGCGCGCAACAAGCTGCTTGCCGATCCTGCCGGACCCGACGCCGAATGGCTCGATGCTCTCGAAGCGCAAATGGCGGAACATGGTGCGGCGCTCGCCGAGGCGCGGGCTCGAACCGTCGAGTCGCTCGACGAGCGCGCCAAAGCCGCCTCCGAGGACGATTTTCCAGGCGCATCCCTGGCGCTGGAGGGCTGGGACAAGGCCGATCTCGCCGAACAGCTCCGCGCCAGCCGATCTCGCGACGCGGCAGCCGGACGGACGCTCGTCGGCCCGCATCGTCAGGATCTTGCCGTGTTGCACACGCGCAAGGAGACGCCTGCCGCTCAATCCTCGACTGGCGAGCAGAAGGCGCTTTTGCTCGGGCTGGTCCTCGCCCATGCGGGGCTGGTCGCGGATCAACGCGGTGCGCCGCCGCTCCTCCTACTCGACGAGGTTGCCGCGCACCTGGACCCCAAGCGCCGATCGGCCCTGTTCGACCGGCTCACGACGATGGGCCAGGTGTGGATGACGGCGACGGAGCAATCGCTGTTCGAGGGCATCGGCGCCGCTTCACGCTTTCATGTCCGGCCCGGCTCGATTTCAGCCGAATGAGCGGCCGGTGGACTTCTTGACGAAGTCCTCTTATATTGCACTGCAACAAGAGGCGCTCTCAAAGCGGCGTGATCGGCTCAACGCTTCGGCGGCAACCGGCCCGCGCCTCGGACTTCCTGCTCTCCTATTCACGCGGGGTGCTCTTTTGACCCGCTCGCGGTGCGCCTTCCGGCTGCGCCGTCCGCATTTTTGGATTTTCAACAATGTCATTCATGAATCTGGGGCTCTCGAAGCCCCTTCTCGATGCGCTCGCCGCGAAGGATTACTCGCAGGCGACGCCGATCCAGGCCCAGGCAATTCCGACGGTCCTCACCGGCCGCGACCTGCTTGGGATCGCCCAGACCGGCACCGGCAAGACCGCGGCCTTCATGCTTCCGTCCCTCGACCGGCTCGCTTCCGACCGCCCGTATCTGCGTCCGGGCCAGATCCGGATGCTGGTGCTTGCGCCAACGCGTGAGCTGGCGTCCCAAATCGCGACCAGCGCGAAAGCCTATGGCCGCTTCCTGAAACTCAGCGTCGGAGTCATCTTCGGCGGCGTTTCCAACCACAAGAGCGTTCGTGAAGTCTCGCGCGGGCTCGATGTGCTCGTCGCGACACCCGGCCGCCTGCTAGACCTCATCGACCAGCGCGCTTTGTCGCTCCGCGATCTCGAAATCCTCGTCCTCGACGAGGCCGACCAGATGCTCGACCTCGGCTTCATCCATGCGCTCAAGCGAATCGTCGCTTTGGTGCCGCCGAAGCGACAGACTTTGTTCTTCTCGGCGACCATGCCGCGAGCGATCAAGGATCTCGCCGACAAATATCTGACCGACCCGGCAGAGGTGTCTATCGCGCCGGTCGCCACCACGGTCGAGCGGGTCGAGCAGCGCGTCGTCCAGGTCAACCAGCCGGAAAAGACGGCGCTCCTGATCCACACGCTTCGTTCGAATACCGTCGAGCGAGCGCTGGTGTTCAGCCGGACCAAGCACGGCGCGGACAAGATCGTTCGGCTGCTCGAAGCGGCCGGGATCCCGGCCAACGCCATCCACGGCAACAAGAGCCAGCCGCAGCGCGAGCGTGCGCTGGCGGCCTTCCGATCCGGTCAGATGAAGGTGCTGGTGGCGACCGACATCGCTGCCCGCGGGATCGACATTCCGGGGGTCAGCCACGTGGTCAACTTCGACCTTCCCGATGTTGCGGAGCAATATGTGCACCGGATCGGGCGCACCGCCCGCGCCGGCGCGAGCGGAATCGCGGTCGCTTATTGTTCGCACGAGGAGCGCGGGAATCTTCGCGACATCGAACGGCTCACGCGCCAGAAGCTGACGGTCATGCCGCTGCCCGAGGATTTTGCCCAGATCGTCCAGACGACCAGGGCGCTCAAGCCGGCACGGCCGCAGCCGTCGGACCGCGGCAATGGCGGGCGCGATCATCGTCCCAACCGCCACCCGGCGCATCGGCCCAACGGCGCGCGCGCGGCAAATCGGCGCCGCCGGGGCGGCCAGCGCCGCCGCGCGGGGGCCTGATCCGCTCATGGCGGATTCGCCGAACCTTGGTGGATTTCGCGGGTCCTGAACCGCCGACGGCCACGGCTGTGATCGAAAGAATTCGCTGATTATTGGCTCTTTCCCCACTTCGGCATGCCTTTTGCTTTGCAAGAGCATCAGTCGAAGAGGGAATCGGGCACAGTGGATCGGCGCGCGTTCGGAAGCACGATTTTCGTCGCCGCGATCCTGTGCGTGGTCGCGGCCTGCCTGTTCTCGCCGCTTCGCGACTGGCTTTCGGTTTCGGCGCTTCGCGACAGCCAGGTCTGGCTCGCGTCTCTCGTCGAAGCCAGGCCCTATGTCTGGGCGGCAGGCTTCTTTTCGCTGTGCGTCGTCGCGACCGCGCTCTGCTTTCCGGCGGCGCCGGTTCTCGGTCTGTCCGGCGGCGCCTTGTTCGGCTTCTGGCCCGGCATGGTCATCGTCACCATCGCCTCCTCGATCGGCTCGACCATTGCCTTTTTCGATTCGCGCTATCTGCTTCGCTCGTGGGTGAAGCGAAAGCTCGGCCGACGCATCCAGGCGATTGACGAGGGGGTCGAGAAGCATGGCGCGCTCTACCTGCTCGTCCTTCGGCTGAACCCGGTCATTCCATATTGGCTGGTCAATCTGGCGATGGGGCTGACCGCGATGCGCGCCGCCATCTACGTGCCACTGACCGCCGCCGGCCTCGCACCCGCGACCTTCATCTACGTCCAGGCCGGCACCAGGCTCGCCGATTTCGGGAGCGGCGGCGATCTGATTCCGATCCCGCTGCTCGCGAGCCTGTTCGTGATCAGCCTCATTCCCGTTTACCTGCGGATGCTCGCCCGCTTCGAGCCCGCTGCCTGATCTCGCGCGCGCACGCGTACGCGCCGCGCGCACGCGTCACGCGCACGCGCGTGACTTATCGCCGCGAATCCCTATATCTGGCCCATGGCAACAGATCCCAACCAGAGCAGTTACGACGCCGAATCGATCAAGGTGCTCAAGGGCCTCGACGCGGTGCGCAAGCGGCCGGGCATGTATATCGGCGACACCGACGACGGCTCCGGCCTCCACCACATGGTGTTCGAAGTTTCCGACAATGCGATCGACGAGGCGCTCGCCGGACATTGCGACCGGGTGCTGATCACCCTCAACGCCGACGGCTCGGTCTCGGTCGAGGACAACGGCCGCGGAATCCCGACGGGAATCCACGCCGGGGAAGGCGTCTCGGCGGCCGAGGTCATCATGACCCAGCTCCACGCGGGCGGGAAGTTCGACAACACCTCCGACGAGAACGCCTACAAGGTCTCCGGCGGCTTGCACGGGGTTGGAGTAAGCGTCGTCAACGCGCTTTCCGAATGGCTCCAGCTCACCGTCTGGCGCGACGGCGAAGAGCATTTCATGCGGTTCCGGCACGGCGATGCCGAAGCGCCGCTGAAGGTCGTTGGAAAGACCGACAAGCGCGGCACCCGGGTGACGTTCCTTCCAAGCTCCGACACTTTCAAGGTCACCGATTTCGATTTCGAGCGGCTTGAGCACCGATTCCGCGAGCTCGCCTTCCTCAATTCGGGCGTCCGCCTCGTCCTGACCGACGCCCGGCACGACGAGCCGAAGAGCGTCGAGATGCACTACGAGGGCGGGATCGCCGCCTTCGTCCAGTATCTGGATCGCGCCAAGACCCCGCTGATCCCCGACCCGATCGCGATTCACGGCCAGCGCGACGAGGTCGGGATCGAGGTCGCCCTGGAATGGAACGACAGCTATTACGAGAACGTCCTCGCCTTCACGAACAACATTCCCCAGCGCGACGGCGGTACGCATCTGGCGGCTTTCCGGGCGGCACTCACGCGCACGCTCAACAATTATTCGGACCGCTCCGGCGCGCTCAAGCGCGAAAAGATCTCGCTGGCCGGGGAGGACATGCGCGAAGGCCTGACCGCGATCGTCTCGGTCAAGCTTCCCGACCCCAAGTTCGGCAGCCAGACCAAGGACAAGCTGGTCAGCTCGGAGGTCCGTCAGCCGCTCGAAAGCCTGATGGCCGACAAGCTCGCCGAATGGCTCGAGGAAAATCCGGCGCACGCGCGGACCATCGTCCAGAAGATCATCGACGCCGCCGCGGCGCGCGAAGCTGCTCGGAAGGCGCGCGAAGCGAGCCGCAAGTCGGTCATGGGCGTGGCGTCGCTTCCCGGAAAGCTCCACGATTGTTCGGAACGCGACCCCGCCAAGTCGGAGCTGTTCCTGGTCGAGGGCGACAGCGCCGGCGGCTCGGCGAAGCAGGGCCGCGACAGCAAGTTTCAGGCGATCCTTCCGCTTCGGGGCAAGATCCTCAACGTCGAGCGGGCCCGCTTCGACCGGATGCTGTCGAGCCGCGAGATCGGCACGATCATCCAGGCCCTCGGCACCGGCATCGGCCGCGAGGAGTTCAACCTCGAGAAGCTGCGCTATCACAAGATCGTCATCATGACCGACGCCGACGTCGACGGCGCCCATATCCGGACGCTGCTTCTTACTTTCTTCTACCGGCAGATGCCCGACCTGATCGAGGCGGGCCATCTGATGATCGCTCAGCCGCCGCTCTACAAGGTCAGCCGCGGCCGCTCCGAAGTCTATCTCAAGGACGATTCCGCGCTCGACGAATATCTGGTCAATGTCGGGCTCGACGGCCTGGTCCTCGAAACCGCCGAGGGACCGCGCTCCGGAGGCGACCTGCGGGCGCTGGTCGACCATGCGCGGCGGGTGCGGACTTTGATGCGCTACGCGCCGCGCAAATATGATCCGGCGCTGATCGAGGCGCTTGCGGTCAACGGTGCTCTCAAGCCCAATCTCGACAAGGCCGGCCGCGAGAAAGCGATCGCCGCGGTCGCTGCATGGTTCGGATCGATGGACCCGGAATCCACCTGGTCCGGCGGGATCACCGAGGAAGGCGGCTATGTCCTCAAGCGCCTGTGGCGCGGAGTCACCGACGCCTACGTCATCGAAAAGGCGTTCCTCGCCTCCGCAGAAGGCCGCAAGCTGCATAGCCTCGCTGCCGAGCAGTCGGAGGCCTATCGACAGCCGGCTTTGCTTCGAGCGGTCAAGAAAGGCGCGACCGTCACCGATGAGCAGAAGCCCGAACCGATCGAGGGCGTCGAGGACGACGAGCAGCCGGCCGAAGCGGAGGCAGAGAAGAAGGGCGTGACCGTCACCCGCCCATCGGAGCTTCTCGAAGGCGTTCTCGCCGCGGGCCGCAAGGGGCTCAGCATCCAGCGCTACAAGGGGCTCGGCGAAATGAACGCCGAGCAACTGTGGGAGACGACCCTCGATCCCGACAACCGCTCGCTGCTCCGGGTCGAAGTCGCCCAGGCCGATGTCGCCGACGAAATCTTCACCCGCCTCATGGGCGACGTGGTCGAGCCCCGCCGCGAGTTCATCCAGGACAATGCGCTAAGCGTCGCGAACCTGGATGTATAGAATGCGATCAGCTGCCCTCTTGTTTCTGGCTGTGTCGGCTTGTGCTCCGGTGGTCGAGCCACGCATGCCATCCGAAGTTGACCCGCACCTGTTGGCGCTATTGTTCGCCGATGCTCGATCGATGGAGGCTGGCCAGGCGGACGATTTCGCCTGCGTGTCGCTTAAAGAGGGCCGGGTCGACCATGATCCGCCAGCGTCCACCGTGACGGAGTTGTCCGCGCAGTGGCGCATCCCGGTCGTTCCCGGCAGCCGCTGCAGGCTTGGCGGCTCTGGCGACTTCGTTGTCGCTCCTGGAACTACCGGCACCGGCAAGTGGCTACGAGTGACGAACTTTCAATGCAGCGATGCCCGTCACTGCACCGCCGACGTCAGCTATTATGTCGCCAATCTCGGCGCCGGGGGTCGAAGCGTAACCATCGAGCGCACGGCCGCGGGGTGGCGCGTCACGCCGTCGGGCATGATGTGGATCAGCTGAGCGAGGGAACGCAGCCACAGCCGGCCCATTGGTGACCTCGATGTCACTGACCCTCACCGTCGCGAGCTATAACATGCGCAAGGCGATCGGGACCGACCGGCGCCGCGATCCGGGGCGAGTCCTCGAGGTGCTTCGCGAGATCCACGCCGACATTGTCGCGCTGCAGGAGGCCGACAAGCGCTTCGGCGGACGGGCATCGGCGGTGCCGCACCAGCTCATCGATTCGCATGGGCTCTACAAGCCTGTCGCTTTGGGGGTTCGCCACAAGCGGCCACTCGAAAAGGCGCGCAAGCATGCCGAGCGGCTGCTTCGGGTCGACACCCGCAACATCGGCTGGCACGGCAACGCCTTGCTGGTGAAACATGATGTCGGAATTCTCGATTGCGCGGCGCTCCAGCTTCCTACGCTGGAGCCGCGCGGCGCGGTGATGGCGGAGCTTCTGCTGCCCGGCGATCGCCCGCTTCGGGTCATCGGCATGCATCTCGACCTCTCAGGTCTTTGGCGGCGGCGGCAGCTGCGCTCGATCCTGGATGCAATCGCGAACCGGCCGCAGAAGATGCCGACAATCCTGATGGGCGACACCAACGAGTGGAGAGTGGCCGGCGGGTGCCTAAAGGATTTGCCCGAAGGCTTCCGTATCGCCCCGACGGGGCCCAGCTTTCATTCGCGCCATCCGGTCGCCGCGCTCGACAGGATCATCGTCGACACCGACCTGAAGATCGACGCGGCCGGCGTTCACATGAGCGCGGCCGCCCGGCGAGCCTCGGACCATCTGCCGATCTGGGCGAGGCTGTCGGTCTAACCCAGTCCCGCGATCTTGCGGTGGCGGCGGCGCTGGACGGACGAGCCGATCCCCATCGATTCGCGATATTTGACGACCGTCCTGCGCGCGCAATCGAAGCCGCGCTGTTTCAATAGGGCGGCGATCGCATCGTCGCTGAGCACATCCGCCTCGCGCTCGATAATGTCGCGGATTGCCGTCTTTACCGCCTCGGCGGACGCCCCTTCGCCCTCGGCTTCGGTCGACGCCACTCCCGATCCGAAGAAATATTTGAGCTCGTAGAGGCCCCGGTCGCACAGCAGATATTTGTTCGAGGTCACGCGGCTGACCGTCGATTCGTGCATCTCGATCGCCTCGGCCACCTGGCGAAGCGTCAGCGGTTTCAAGGCCTCGGGCCCGCGCTCGAAAAAGCCTTGCTGGATCTTCGCAATCTCCGACACGACCTTGACGATGGTTCGAGCGCGCTGATCGAGCGCTCGAACCAGCCAGTTCGCGCTCGCGAGGCATTCGCTCAGCCAGGCCTTCGACGTCTTGTCCTGCGGTCCGGCCTTGAGTTCCTGATAATAGCGCCGGTTGACCAATAGCCTCGGAAGCGCCGCGCCGTTCAGCTCGACGGAAAGGCCCTTGCCGGTCTTTCGAACGAAAACGTCGGGATTGAGCTGTTCGGCGGCCTGGGCCTCGAACTGGCTTCCCGGCTTGGGGTCATAGCCGCGAAGCTCGCGAACCATGTCGGCCAGGTCCTCGTCGTCGACCTCGCAGATTCGTTTCAGGTCGTTCATCCGGCCCTTGGCGAGGAGGTCGAGATTGTCGATCAGCCGCGCCATGGCCGGATCGTAACGGTCGGCCGCTTTGGCCTGCAGCGCGATGCATTCCGAAAGGGTCCGGGCGCCGACTCCGGGCGGATCGAGACCCTGGACCAGGGCGAGCGCACGCTCGATCTCGGCCTTGCTCGCCCCGCTGTCCTCGGCAATTTCGGCGAGCGGCGTCGTCAGATAGCCGTTGTCGTCGATCTGCTGGACGATGGCCTGGGCGAGCAGGCCGTCGGGGCCGGAAGCGCCGTGAAGCTGCGCCATCAGATGCTCACAAAGCGACGTTTCGCAAGCTTCGAGCCGGTCGAAATCGAACGATTCGCCGGAGGATGTTGTCACGGGCACGTCGGTGAAGCTGTCGGTCTCAAGCGCCTGCTCTGTAAAGTCGTAATCGAGCGGGCGGTCGTCGCCCTCGCCGCCGGGAATCAACTCGTCGGTCAGCGACGGCGCTTCCGCTTCGCTCCCGCTTTCCTCGCCTGTCGAATCAGATTCCTCGCCCGAGCCCATTTCGAGCAGTGGATTCTTCGCGACTTCTTCGGCAAGCGCCGATTCCAGCTCGAGGTTGCTCAGAGTCAGCAGTTTGATCGCCTGCGCCAGCTGCGGAGTCAGCACCAGCTGCTGCGATTGTCGGAGCTGAAGTTGCGGGCCGAGCGCCACGATGGTCCTCGTTACAGGGCGAAACTCTCGCCAAGGTACAGCCGACGCACCTCGCTGTCTGCCACAAGCGCTTCGGGCGTGCCCTGGAACAGCACCTGGCCGTCGTAAATGATGCAGGCGCGATCGACGATGTCGAGGGTCTCGCGGACATTATGGTCTGTGATCAGCACCCCGATGTCGCGCTGCTTGAGCTCCCGGACCAGCTCGCGGATGTCGGCGATCGAGATCGGGTCGATCCCGGCGAAGGGCTCGTCGAGAAGCATGATCGACGGATCGGCGGCAAGCGCACGGGCGATCTCGCAGCGCCGCCTTTCGCCGCCGGACAGCGCCATTGCCGAGCTTTCGCGAAGCCCGGTCAAGCCGAACTCGCCGAGCAATTGCTCGAGCCGGTCGCGGCGAACCTGCCCGTCGGGCTCCGAGACTTCGAGCACGGCCATGATATTCTGCTCGACGGTCAGGCCGCGGAAGATCGATGTTTCCTGCGGAAGATAGCCGAGACCCAGGATCGCGCGCCGGTACATCGGCAAATCGGTGATGTCCTGTCCGTCTAGGAAGATTCGCCCCGCGTCCGGCTTCACCAGCCCCATGACCGAATAGAAGCAGGTGGTCTTTCCGGCTCCGTTCGGCCCGAGCAGACCGACGACCTCGCCGCGGTGGACGCCCAGTGAAACATCGTGAAGCACCGCCCGCCGGTCGTACGACTTGGCGATCGAGCGGACGTCGAGGCCGGCGGCCACCGTCTCGGCCTGCTCGGCCGGTCGAACGAGGACTGTGGCGTGATTCATCGTCGCGTATCAGTCGCGCTGGGGCACGGTGAAATGCCCGGTCACGCGCCCGCCGCTCTCGCCGACTCCGGCGGGCCCGCCATCGACCACGGCGCGGCCTGATTCGAGGTCGATCACGAGTCGCGAGCCGTTGATCTGCGACTGGCCGCGGCTGAGGCGAACGTCGCCGACGAGCGTGATCAGCTTGCGGTCGAGATCGTAGACGCCGAAATTGCCGCGAGCGGTTTCCGACGGGCTCTTGACGACTACCCCGCCGCTCGCGTCGAGCCGCTGTATCTGGACTCCGCCCGCGCTCGAATAAGCGACGGTCAGACGCGCCGTGTCGAGCGTCAGCTCGTCCTGCCGGACGTGGACATTGCCCAGGAAAATCGCCCGGTCGGCGCGGTCCTGCACCTCGATCCGGTCGGCCGCGACGTCGACGGGTGCGTTGCTGTTATGGCCTTTCAGCGCCGAAATCGGCTCCTGCGCGTGGGCCAGCGCGCCGAATCCCGCGGCGGCCGCCGCAGCGGCAATAAGGGCGGTCCGGCGCATCGCCATTATCTGACCGCGCCCTGGACGATTTTCAAGCGAGCGCCGTGATCGAGAGTCACGGTCCGCTCCCCGATGTCCGCCCGAAGGCGGCCGGCGCTGAACTGGCCCAGTTTCATTGCCCCCTGCACTCCGCCGCTCCCGGTGACGGTCCGCTCCTTCAAATCCACAGTAACGTTGCTGGTGAGCAGCCGATAGCCCTCGGGCGCCGTGACCCGGACCGGACCGATGATCTTCACCTTCTGCTCGTCGAGATTGTAGCGGCCGAGATTGGCGACGATCATCGCCGGCCCCTGGTTAAGCTGCAGCCGGGCGAACATTCCGCGGACGTCGACCACCGGAACGTCGGAGCTTCGCTGCACCGCCGATTTGGCGACGATCGCGAACGGCCGGCCCTGATCGTCCTCGCCGACATAGCGCGCGGCGTCGACCCGCATCCGCTCTGGCGCATTATCGACCTTGTTCTTGTCGAGGATGAAGCTGACGTCGCTCTTCTTGTCGAGCGGCGCGAGCGCGAGGAAGGCAATCAGCACCCCGACCGCCGAAGGCAATGCGACCTTGGCTATTCTGACCAGCCGGTCGTGCTTGCTGCCCGGGACAGCCCATTGCTGCTTGATCTCGCGGTCCTTGATCGCCGCTTCAGACATGGCGGGCTCTATCCGTCATGCGCGAAAATGTCCTGGTCGGCCCAGCCGGCGACGTCGAGCAACGCCCGATAGGGAAGGAAGTCGAAGCAGCCCTGCGCTAGGGCGACGCGGTTTTCGCGCTCCAGCCGCTCGTCGAGCTTTTCCTTCAGCCCATGAAGATAGCGAACGTCGCTGGCGGCATAGTCGCGCTGCGCATCGCTGATCTCGCTCGCGCCCCAGTCGCTGGTCTGCTGTTGCTTCGAAATTTCGTGGCCGAGCAATTCCTTGACCAGGTCCTTCAGCCCGTGGCGGTCGGTGTAGGTCCGCACCAGTCGCGACGCGGTTCGCGTGCAATAGAGCGGCGCCGCGATGATGCCGAGATATTTGCTCATGATGGCGACGTCGAAGCGGGCGAAATGATAGAGCTTGAGCCGGTCCGGGTCGGCGAGCAGCGCCTTGAGCCGCGGCGCCGCATAATCGCTCGACACGCCGAATCGAACCAGATGCTCGTCGCCCTTGCCGTCGGACAACTGCACGAGGCACAGCCGGTCGCGGCCCGGGATCAGTCCCATCGCTTCCGTGTCGACCGCGATCGGCCCGTCCGCGAATCGAACGTCCTCGGCCAGATCTTCCTCGTGAAAATATATGCTCATTCAGTCACCTCGTCGTGCCTCGCGGGGCGCGGGCAAACTAGTCGATACGTCGGCTCGCGCCCATAGCAGGCCAGCCCTAATCGAATCACTAGAGCAGGCCGCATTTTTCCTGTAAGGCTGTGAACGGTGCGTGAGCAAAACACGCCAAAAGACCGGTTGCGCGGTTGCTGCCCAGCGCGTTGGTTCTAGTCATTGGGGGCACAAGGATTTTTGACGGGCATGGGTTTCGACAGAGGGCGTAAAGGCGACCGTGGCGGTCGCGGCAGGGACAAGCGCGACGGGTTCTTCGAAGAAAGTTACAGCGATCGCGGCGGATTCCAGGAACGCGGCGGTTTCGGCGCGAATCGGGGCTACGGCGACCGCGGCGGCGGAGGCGGTTTCGCTGGCGGCGGTGACCGCGGCGGAGGCTATGGCGGCGGCGGTGGTGGCGGAGGCGGCGGTTTCCGCGGCGGCGGCGCCGGTGGAGGAATGCCCCCTCAGGTCGTCGGCGAAGGCAAGGGCGTCGTGAAGTTCTTCAACCCGCAAAAGGGTTTCGGCTTCATCGTCCGCGACGATGGCGGCGAGGACGTGTTCGTCCATATTTCCGCGGTCGAGCAGGCGGGCCTCACCGATCTGGCCGACGGTCAGCCGCTCGAGTTCACGCTCGTCGATCGCGGCGGGCGAATCTCCGCGACCAATCTTCGGATCGAAGGCGAGCCGATGGCGGTCGAGCGTGGCGGCGGCGGCGGCGGCGGGGCGGGGGGCGATCGCGGCCCGCAGCGCCAGCTGACCGGCGAGAAGGCCGAAGGTACCGTCAAATTCTTCAACGCGATGAAAGGGTTCGGCTTCATCCAGCGCGATGACGGCCAGCCGGACGCTTTCGTCCACATTTCTGCGGTCGAACGCGCCGGAATGCCGACCTTGAACGAGGGCGACCGGCTCGCCTTCGAGATCGAAGTCGACCGGCGCGGCAAATTTGCGGCCGTGAACCTCCAGCCTATCGGTTGATCCCACCCACCGCACCGATAGGTAAGAAGCGCCCGTCCGGTCCCAAGCCGGGCGGGCGTTTTCGTTGATGCCGGTCAGGTCACCAAGGCCGCGAGCGTTGCGATCGTGTCGGCCTCCGCGGCCGGCTTGTCGGTGCGGATCCGGCTGATCCGGGGAAAGCGCATCGCCAGGCCGGATTTGTGGCGGCTGCTCGAATGAATCGAATCGAAGGCGACTTCGAGAACCAGCGCCTTGTCGACCTCGCGGACCGGGCCGAACCGTTCGATGGTGTGGCCGCGGACCCAGCGGTCTAGCCATTTCAGCTCCTCGTCGGTGAAACCGAAATAGGCCTTGCCGACCGGAAACAGCTGGCCGTCGTCGGTCCAGCAGCCGAAGGTATAATCGGAATAATAGCTCGACCGCTTTCCCGAGCCGCGCTGTGCGTACATCAGCACGCAATCGGCGGTCAGCGGGTCTCGCTTCCATTTGTACCAGAGTCCGGCGCGACGTCCGGGGACGTAGGGACTGTCGCGCTTCTTGAGCATGACGCCTTCGATCGCCGAATCGCGCGCTGACGAGCGAATCTCCGAAAGCTGGTCGAAGCTTTGCGCCTCGATCAGCCGGGAAAGATCGAACCGCTCCGAACCCAGTTGCGGAATGAAGGCTTCGAGGCGCCGGCGGCGGTCGATCCAGGGCAGGCCGCGCACGTCCTCGCCGCCGTCGAACAATATGTCGTAGAGCCGGACGAAGGCGGGATATTGCGCCTGCATCTTGGCGCTGACCGTCTTGCGGCCGAGCCTTTGCTGGAGGGCGTTGAAGCTCGCCGCCGCGCCGCCGTGGACATCGGCGGAGCCCTGGCCCACGCCCCGGACCAGAAGCTCGCCGTCGAGAACGCCTTCGGGCTCGAGCGCCGCGGCGATCTCGGGGAAGCTCGCGGAAATATCGTCGCCGGTGCGGCTGTAGAGTCGGCTCTGGCCGGCGGTCCGAACCAGCTGGACCCGGATTCCGTCCCATTTCCACTCGGCGGCATAATCCTCCAGCGATACTTGCGCGCCCTCGAGCGGGTGAGCGAGCATGAAGGGCCGGAACACGGGCAAGTTGTCCGCGGTCGGTTGCTCGCCGCGGCCCTCGGCCCAGTCGAAGAGCTCGGTAAATGGCGGCTCGAGGCCGTGCCACACTTCCTCGACCGCATCGACGTCGAGCTCGAAAGCGTCGGCAAGCGCGCGCTTGGCCAGCCGCGCCGATACGCCGATCCTGAGGTTGCCGGTGGCGAGCTTGAGGAGCGCGAATCGTCCCGACGAATCGAGATGGTCGAGCATTTCGGCGAGAACCTGCGGAGCGTTGACCCGCCCGGCGTTCGCCAGTCTGTCGACCGCCGCCGAAATCGTCAGCGTGCCGTCGTCCATCTCCGGCTCGCCGCCCGGCACCGGCCACAGCAGCGACACGGTCTCGGCCATGTCCCCGACATAATCGCGGCTCATGTACAGAAGGACCGGGTCCACGCGCTCTTCGGCGATCGCGCGAATGGCCGCGCCTTTCACCGCCGGGATATCGAGGCAGCCGGTCAGCGCCGCGAGCGCGATTCCACGGTCCGGGTCAGGCGTGGTCCTTAGATAATCGCCGATCAGCCCGAGCTTGGTGTTGCGCGACCGCGTGTAGACGAGGTCGTCCAGCAGTTGCGAAAAGGCGCGCATCACCAATGAATGCGCGAACGAGCGGACGGTGCCGAGCGCGCTAGTTCAGGCGAAGCGCCAATGCAGCTAGGATTGCGGTGCAGTCCGACTGGGTGCGGCCGTCGATCGCTTCCTCGACATGTTCGAGGAAGCATTGCATCGTTATCCGGTGGCCGGGCAGGAGCGCGAGCTGCGCCGAGTTCCGCGCCAGCCCTTCGAGCGCGACCATCCCGTTTTCGCCGGCGAGCCGGCGGATCGATTCCATCCGGGAATAAAGGTCCAGCGGCGACAGGCGGGTCATCGCCGAACGCATTTCCGCGAGCTGCGCGTCAATCTGATCGCGGGCGATCGACAATGCGTCTCGGGCCATGGGCGTATTTCCCTGTTAACGCTGGAACAATCACCCCAATTGGTTAACAATCGCTCAAACGGCGAAGGGGGACTTGCCATGGCCATCCGCCGCTTCCGCGAACATGTTGCCGATCACAACTGGTTCGCGGTGATGGTCGATGTCGGGATCGTGGTGCTCGGCGTGTTCCTCGGCCTCCAGGTCAGCAACTGGAACCAGGCGAGGATCGAGGCGGCCCAGGCGCGCGACTATCGCGAACGGTTGATCGGCGAGCTCGATTTCGACGCCCGCCAATATGCCCTGCAATTGGCTTATTATCGCCAGGCCAGGGAATATGGCTTGCAGGCGCTTGGGCACCTGAACGGGACGAAGCCCCTTTCGGACCGGGATTTCGTGGTCGCGGCGTACCAGCTCACCCAGACGGACACGACCAGGCCCAAGACGGGAGTCTATGAGGAAATGGCGGCCAATGGTCTGGTCGGCCAACTCGGCGACGACGAGACGCAGCAGTTGGCCAGCGATTTTTACATCAGTCTCGAGGTTGCGCAGCGCTCGCTCGAATCGACATTCCCTTACCGGACCATCCTTCGGGAAGTGATGCCTTATGGCCTGCAGTCGCGAATTCGGTCCGAATGCGGCGATCGCAACGTCCTGTACAAATCTCGACTTGTCGGGATCAGGACCGTCGTTCCATGCCCGATGGCAATCGATGCCGCTGAAGCTGCTGACGCCGCGGGGATCGTTCGTTCGACGGCCGGAATCGAACGGGAGATGACCCGCTACGTGGCGTCCCTGGACGAAAAGCTAGACAATCTCGACGTTGCCCTAGAGCAATCGCGTGCGTTTCGCGACCGTCTGATCCGCGCCTCCGGAGGCTCCTCGGCTTGACAGAATCGCCCCCAATCGTCATTGGGGCGCGCGGATGGGCGGCGAACTTCGCCGCCTTCGCTTTTTCAGCTTCAGGACTTTTTGCGATGGCCAAGCCGGCAACCGTCAAGATCAAGCTCGTCAGCAGCGCCGACACCGGCTTTTTCTACGTGACCAAGAAGAATCCGCGGACCCAGACGGAGAAGCTGAGCTTCCGCAAGTACGACCCGGTCGCGCGCAAGCACGTCGACTTCAAGGAAGCCAAGATCAAGTAGTTTCCGGGGCGGGCGCTCTGGCGTCCTGGTCCTGGGTGCCCAGAAGCTCGTTCACTTGGGCCACGAACTTCGCCACCGAAATCGGTTTCGACACATAGGCCTGCGCGCCCGCCGCGCGGATTCGCTCTTCGTCGGCAGCGGCCGCGTAAGCCGTGACCGCCATGATCGGCACGTCCTTCAAGCGCCGGTCGTCGCGGATCATTCGAATGAGGTCCAATCCGGTGACATGCGGCAGCTGGATGTCGGTGATCACCAGGTCGGGCCGGAATTCCAGCGCCTGGTCGAGAGCGAAACGGCCGTCGGTAACCGGGCGCGGCTCATGCCCATGCGCCGCGAGCAGATCGCAGAACAGTTTGACGTTCAGCGCATTGTCCTCGACGATCAGGATCTTGGCCAAGTCATTCCCCTGCGAGCGGTTCGCGCAAGTTTAAGCGATGCAGCGCGAGACACCAACCGACGCGCATTCGATCGCCCTCAACGCCCTTGCCGCGACCCTTTGTGACGAACGGCGCGCCCGGCGGTTCCTTGACCTGACCGGAATCGGGACAGATGAGCTTCGGGCGCAAGCCGGCGACCCGGCGCTTCTCGCGGCCCTGATCCGCTTCCTCGAAGCCCACGAGCCGGACCTGTTGGCGGTGGCGGAAGACATCGGCGTGAAACCGGAACGGCTGGCCGCCGCGCGCCGCGAGCTTGAGGAGGAATGATGACGAAAACGATTTTGATCACCGGAGCGACCGCGGGGATCGGCGAGGCGAGCGCAAGGCGCTTCGCCGCCGGCGGCTGGCGGGTCATCGCCACCGGGCGGCGCGGCGACAGGCTGCGCGCGCTTGCCGGCGAGCTTGGCGAGATGTGCCTTCCGCTGGAAATCGACATGCGCGATATGGATGCGGTCGAATCTCTCGCGGACTTGTCGGCTCCGTGGGGGGACGTCGATCTCCTGCTCAACAACGCGGGGCTGGCGCCGCCGACCGACCCGCTGCCCGACACTGATTGGGACAAGCTCGAAACGGTGATCGAGACCAATGTCACGGGGCTCGTCGCCCTTACGCGCGCCATGTTTCCGCGGCTGATCGAGCGAAAGGGTGCGATCATCAACCTGTCGTCGGTGGCGGCGACCTATCCCTACAAGGGCGGCGCGGTTTACGCCGGGACAAAGGCGTTCGTCCGCCAGTTCTCACTGGACCTCAGGTGCGATGTCGCGGGGAGCGGGGTCCGGGTCACCTCGATCGAGCCGGGAATGGTCGAAACCGAGTTCACGATCGTCCGCACGGGCGGCGACAAGAAGGCGTCGGACGCGCTCTATGCCCATATGGACCCGATGACGGCCGAGGATATCGCCGAGACGATCTGGTGGGTCGCCAACCTGCCGCCGCACGTCAACGTCAACGCGCTCGAGCTGATGCCGACCAGCCAGAGCTTCGCCGGGTTCAACGTCGCCCGCAAAGACTGACCGCAATTGCGAGCAAGGCGAAGCAATCCAGAAACGAACGCGTGACTGGATTGCTTCGTCGCTGTGCTCCTCGCAATGACGGTTGACCTTGGCTGTTTGTAAGTGTTGAGCCACGCCATGAGCATCGACAATCGCCTCGCGGAGCTCGGGATATCGCTCCCGCAGCCGGCGGCCCCGGTGGCCGCCTACGTTCCCGTCGTCGTCGCCGGCGGATTCGCCCACGTCTCGGGGCAAATCTGCCTCGACGAGACCGGACAGTTGATCACCGGAAAGCTGGGCGCCGACACCGACGTCGAGGCCGGTCGGAAGGCGGCCCGCGCCTGCGGGCTGATGATCCTTGCGCAGCTGAAGGCGGCGCTCGGCTCGCTCGACCGAGTCGAGCGCGTCGTGAAGCTCGGCGTCTTCGTCAATTGCACGCCCGACTTCGCCGACCAGCCGAAGGTCGGCAATGGCGCGTCCGAGCTAATGCAGGAGGTGTTCGGCGAGGCGGGACGCCACGCGCGCGCCGCTGTCGGCGCTCCGGCCCTGCCGCTCGGAGTCGCCGTGGAAGTCGATGCAGTCGTCAAGATAAGGGATTGACGCTGAAGCCTTTTCCGGCGCGTTAAAGCGCCATGGGCGATCGCGAAACCGAGGTCATCGCGCGGCTTGCTTCCGCAATTGGCACGATCGACCCGGGCGACTGGGACCGTCTTGCGGGCAGCCATCCGTTCGTCGGTCACGCCTTCCTGCGCGCGCTGGAGGATTCGGGGAGCGTCGGTCCTGGCACCGGCTGGACGCCCGCGCCGATCCTGGTCGAGGACGAATCCGCCAAACCGGTCGCGGCCGCGCCGGCCTATCTGAAGACCCACAGCCAGGGCGAATATGTGTTCGACCACGGATGGGCCGACGCCTGGGAGCGAGCGGGCGGCGCTTATTACCCAAAGCTGCAGGTCGCCGTGCCGTTCACACCGGTTCCGGGACCGCGCCTGCTGGGATCGCGGCCGCAGCAATTGCTTGCGGCACTCGAAGCGGTGACCACCCAGAATGGTCTATCCTCGGCCCATATCACCTTCCTCGAGGACCGGGATTGCGCGGAGGCAGGACGGCGAGGCTGGCTGATTCGCGATGGGCTTCAATATCACTGGTTCAACCGCGGCTATCGCGATTTCGAAGATTTCCTCGGCGCGCTCTCAAGCCGCAAGCGCAAGGCAATTCGCAAGGAACGCGCCGCGGCCCGGCACGGCCTCGAGTTCCGGGAGCTGAGCGGAACCGAGATCGGCCCATCCGAATGGGAGTGGATGTGGCGCTTCTATCAGGACACCGGCTCGCGCAAATGGGGTCGGCCGTATCTCACCCGAAGCTTCTTCGACCTGATCGGTGAAACCATGGGCGACCGCCTGCTGCTGTTCCTCGCCAGTCGCGACGGCCGGCCGATGGCCGGGGCGCTCAATGTCATCGGTCTCGACGCCCTCTATGGCCGCTATTGGGGAACCACCGAGGAGGTGCGCTTTCTCCACTTCGAGCTGAGCTATTACCAGGCGATCGAATGGGCCATCGACCATGGCCTCGCGTCGGTCCAGGCAGGCGCGCAGGGCGAGCACAAGCTTTCCCGCGGCTATGAGCCGGTGGTGACGAAGTCGGCGCACTTCATCGCCGATCCCGGCTTCCGAAGCGCTGTAGCGGATTTCCTGAAGGAAGAACGGCGAGCCGTCGCGGCGGAAGCCGAATGGCTCAAGCGCGAGCTTCCCTATCGCTCCTCTTCGTCGGAATAGAGCGCAACCCTTCGATCATCGGGGTCGGCGATGCCGCGATACATTCCGGGCGTCGTGAAGCCCCAGGCGGCGTTCCCGCCCCAATCGACTGCGATCAGGCCGCCGTTTCCGCCTAGCGATCGGATGTCGGCGAGCGTGTCGTCGAGCGCTTCCTGAAGCGGTTGGCCGGCAAGAAGCATTCGCTGGGAGAGCTGGTGAGCTGCGGCGGCGCGAATGAAATGCTCGCCCGAGCCGGTCGCCGAAACGGCGGCGGAGCGATCATCCGCCCAGGTGCCCGCGCCGATGATTGGAGAATCGCCGATCCGCCCCCAGCGCTTGCCGGTGAGGCCGCCGGTCGAGGTCGCCGCGGCGACATGGCCGCCCACGTCGAGGGCGACCGCTCCGACGGTGCCATATTTGAGGTCGGTGTCGAAATGCGTGCCCTGGCGGGCCTTCAGTTCAGCGAGCTGTCGCCGCCGCTCGGAAGTCCCGAACCACTCGTTGGGAACTTGCTCGAGGCCTTGCCCCAGCGAAAATTCGTCGGCGCCGAGTCCCCGAAGGAAGACGTGGGGCGAGCTCTCGATGACCGCCCGCGCCAGGCTGACGGGATGGCGCGTCGCGGTTATTCCCGTCACCGCTCCGGCCGTGCGGTCGCGGCCGTCCATGATCGCCGCATCGAGCTCGTTGCGGCCTTCATAAGTGAACACGGCCCCGCGTCCGGCGTTGAAATGGGGGTCGTCCTCCAGCTCGGCGACCGCCGCCTCGACCGCGTCGAGCGAGGAGCCGCCCGAGTCGAGAATCCCGGCGCCTGTCGCCAGGGCATGGTCGAGCGCCGCCCGAATTGTCCGATCGTCCTCGGCGCTGATTCGCGCCTTCTCGATCACGCCGGCGCCGCCGTGGATCACGAGCTTCCAGTTGATTTTGGTCATGCCCGGCCTTTGCCAGAGCCGCGTGATGGAATGGAAGCGCGCTTTTCGATTTCGATTGACTCGCGCTGTCGTTCGTCGATATTAATATGATATCGATTAAAAGGGAGGGCAGGAATGTCTTCGAAACAATCCATGGCGCTCAAGGTGAGCAACGAACGGCCGGCGTCGACTTTGAGCGGTTACCCGATGCTGTTGCTCGCGTTGGCCGCGATTTCGCTCGATATTTATGGTGTCAGCCGTCTCATCCACGATGATTCGGGAGTCGTGACCATCGTCCTGATGATCGCGGGGATGCTGCTGTTCATTCTCGCGGTGGCGGGCTTTTACATGTTGCAGCCGAACGAGGCCGCGGCGATCACCCTGTTCGGCGATTATCGTGGCACCGACCGGGCAACCGGGCTGCGCTGGGTGTGGCCGTGGATGCTTCGACCGAAGATTTCGATTCGGGTGCACAACTTCACGTCGGACCGGATCAAGGTCAACGACTTGCGCGGCAATCCCATCGAGATCGCGGCCAACGTCGTCTGGCGGGTCAGCGACACCGCCCAGGCGCTTTTCGACGTCGCCGACTATCGCAAGTTCATCGAGGTGCAGATCGAAAGCGCAGTCCGGACCATCGGGTCGAAATATCCCTATGACGACATCGAGCATAAGGAGGTGACGCTTCGCGGCGATGCGGAGGTGGTGAACGCCGATCTCGAAAGCGAATTGCAGGAGCGAGTCGCGGGTGCCGGCATCAGCATCGACGAATGCCGGATCATGCACCTCGCTTATGCGCCCGAAATCGCCCAGGCGATGCTTCGACGGCAACAGGCCGAAGCGGTGATCGCGGCGCGCGCCAAGCTCGTGCAGGGCGCCGTCTCGATGGTCGAGACCGCGCTTCGGCAGCTATCCGAAAGGGACGTGGTCGAGCTGGACGACGAGCGCCGGGCGGCGATGGTGTCGAACCTGATGGTGGTCCTTTGTGCCGAGCGCGAGACCCAGCCGATCGTCAACGCCGGAACCCTGTACCAATAGCCGGACCGTGAGCGGCGAACGCAAAGCCTATCCGCTTCGGGTCGACGGGGCGCTTTGGACCGCCGTCGAGCGCTGCGCCGCCGCCGATCTGCGAAGCGTCAATGCCGAGGTCGAGGTGCTTCTGCGCGAGGCGCTTTCGGCGCGCGGAATCAAGCTGAAGGCGCCCGAGCCGCGCAAGCGGGGTCGGCCGTCGAAAGAGGAGAAGTGATCATGTTCATGGCATTTCGATCGGCAACGAACCGCAAGCCAATTCTTATCGTCCTCTTCGCGTCACTGCTCATGCTCGGTCTCGGCATCGGTGTTGCGCTTGGTTGAGGGCCGCGAACCAATGAACGGGAAGCACGACTGGTTCGCGCCCAAGCGCTTCGGTTATGGCGCCAGCTACCCGATCGCCTGGCAGGGCTGGGCGGTTCTTGCCGGCTATTTGGCGCTGCTGGGCCTGTCGGTGTTGCTGGCGGGCGAGAAGCCGCTCGCGATCATGGCGATCATGGTGCCGGCGACGGCGGTATTGGCGCTCGTCATCGCAAGGACAACGCGGGGCGGATGGCGATGGCGATGGGGCTGGCGAGATCGCGACTAGCCGACCGAAAGGTCGCGCTGCTGGTTGATCAGCCGCCACTCGTCGAGATGATCGATCATCAGCCGGGCCGCCTGCTCGGTCAGGTCGGCTGCGCGCGCGAGCGGGACGCCACTGCGCAGTTCCTCGCCGATATGCTGGAGCGAATTCGCCGCCGATTGCGACCGGATGGCGTCGCCTCCGAAATCGGCCTGGAAGCGAATCCCGAAGATCGCGGTTCCAAGTGCCGGAAAACCCGCGGAAACGAGCGTCAGCCAATTGCCGAGGCTGTTCACCCAGACGGCATCGAAAGCCATTCCGAGGATAGTGGCCACGGACACCACCAGCGTAGCAATGAACAGCACGAAGCCGACGACTCCGAGCCGGTGATCGAGCTTGTGAATCTGCGCCGAATTGCGCCGGTGATAGGCGACCTGCGGCATGATTTCATGCTCGGCGATCGCGCTCGCCAGCTGCTCGGCGCGGCAGCGGTCGATCGAGCCCGCGACGCAGCCCATCGTCCGCCAGATGCCGCTCGCGTACCAGTCCAGCCATCGCCTGGGGACGGGGTTGGTGGCGGTTCCCGGTGAATCCGGCGCGGCGAGCCCCAGCAGCTTGAGGCTGCGCATGGGCCGGAGCCGCTCGGCGAGCTGGCGATAATCGAGCCACCGGCGATGCCATTCGTTGCGGCTGCCGATCTTGGCGTTGAGGATGATCGCAAAGGTGATCATCAGCTCCATGGCGGCGAACTCGAGCTTCAGATGCGGCGCCATGAAGGCACTTAAGCCGAGGCACACGGCGATGCTGCCAAGGACGAAGTTGAAGATGTGACCACTTCGGTAGGTTTGGGCGAAATGCGTCGCGAGACGGTCGGCCCAGCTGTAGGATTCCTCGAGGATATCCATCGCGGCGGCGATCTGGTGAGCATCCGCGCAGCCCTTGCGGTATCTCTGCCATTCGTCGCGAATCATCCGCTCGCAATGGACATTGGCGATGTCCTTGGTGCCGAACCGGCCCACCCCGGTTGCCGCGAGCAGCAAGGGATATTCGATGCGCGCTCGAATTCGGCGCAACCGCTCGCGCGAAAATCGGCGGGCGAATTCGCGGTCCTCGGGATCAGGCGGCGGGAGCAATAGCGCGCCCAGCAGCGCATCGACGTTCTCGCGATCCAAAGGCCGCTCGGCCGTGGGCTCGTCGGCTTCGGTCAGGACGGCGGGGTCGAAGGCCGCCCACAATAGCCGCGAGGGTTTCGCCGCGTCGATATGAATGTGGGCTATGGCCTTGCCGCGCGTGATCGCGATCTGGACGACTTCGCCCGTTCCCCCACGGCCGCGCGGCGGAAGCCCGTCCCACAAAGCCACGAGGATGTCGCATTGGGCGACCGTCGCCCGCCCCGCCATGACGAAGGCCTTGATCTGGTCGTCGAGGGCCCCGGGCAGCTCGAGCGCGCAGGCGGCCCGGGCGATTAGCTGGTCGAATCGGATCAGGCCGGAATTGTGAAGCGTGGTCCGATAGGTTTCGCGATCGAATGGCAGCACGGCTTGAAGCTCGAATCCCAGCTCGAGCGCGATTTCGGCCGCGATCTGGTCCGCCCCGTCCGCCAGCGGCGACACGAACAAAAGGCGCGGCGGGGACTCGGCGAAAATCGCCTCCTCGCGCCGATGCAGATCGATCGCGCCCCGCTTCAGTTCGATCAGGGCCGAGCGAAGCCGGTCGGCCATCGCCTCGACGGCATCCTCGGCGAGCGCCTCGATCCGGTGGCCGGTGATTCCGACGCTCAGGACGAACGGAAGCTTGGGTGGATGGCTCGTCGGCTTGAGGGGGATGGCGCTTTCGATGGCGCCGACCGGGCGGTTCACCGCGCTTTCACCAGCGGAGTTTGGTCATTGGTCGCGGCCTCGCGGGTTCCGAAAGCTCGCCGTAGCATTTCCGGCAATGTCCGGCGACTCCCGGCGCTCGCCTTTGCGGCCGGTGAGGCGAGCGCCTATATGCGCCGCCATGTCCTCAATCCGCCCCTGGCGCGACATAGAGCGGCGCAAGTCGCGGCAGATCATGGTCGGCTCCGTCCCCGTGGGCGGAGACGCGCCGATCAGCGTCCAGACGATGACCAACACGCCGACCGAGGACGCGACGGCGACGATCGCTCAGATCCGCCGTTGCGAGGAAGCTGGCGCCGATATTGTCCGGGTGTCCTGCCCGACGGCCGCCTCGACCGCGGCGCTGAAGGAGATCGTGCGGGCGGCCAATGTGCCGATCGTCGCCGACATCCACTTCCACTACAAGCGCGCGCTCGAAGCGGCCGACGCGGGCGCGGCGTGCCTTCGAATCAACCCCGGCAACATCGGCTCCGAAGAGCGGGTCAAGGAAGTCATCGCCGCGGCGCGGGCGAATGGCTGCGCGATCCGAATCGGCGTCAATGCCGGCAGCCTCGAGAAGGACCTGCTCGAAAAATACGGCGAGCCCTGTCCGGAAGCGCTGGTCGAAAGCGCGCTCGACCATATTCGCATCCTCGAGGACCACGGCTTCCGCGACTATAAGGTCGCGGTCAAAGCCAGCGACGTATTCCTCGCCGTCGCCGCCTACATGCAGCTGGCGAGCGAAGTCGATTGCCCGCTCCATCTCGGGATCACCGAAGCGGGTGGCCTCATCGGCGGCACGGTCAAATCCGCGATCGGCATGGGAAATCTGCTCTGGGCGGGAATCGGCGACACCATCCGCGTCTCGCTGTCGGCGGAGCCCGAAGAGGAAGTCCGGGTCGGCTATGAAATCCTGAAGGCGCTCGGAATCCGAAACCGCGGCGTGCGCGTCGTCTCCTGTCCGAGCTGCGCGCGCCAGGGCTTCGACGTCATTCGCACGGTCGAAACGCTCGAGGCGCGGCTCCAGCATATCAAGACCCCCATGTCGCTGTCGGTCCTCGGCTGCGTCGTCAACGGGCCCGGCGAAGCGCGCGAGACCGACATCGGAATCACCGGTGGCGGCAATGGCACGCACATGGTCTATCTGTCCGGCGTCACCGACCACCATGTGAAGGACGGCGACATGGTCGATCATATCGTCCGGCTGGTCGAAGCCAAGGCCGCCGAGATCGAGGCGGCGGCGGCTCATCCGCTGACGCTCGACGCCGCCGAATAGCGCCGCTTCCCGCTTTCAATCGGCAAGGCTAGGGCGGGCCAATGCCGAACCGCCATTCCCCGCTGGTCGCCTTCCTGGTCGGGATGACCGGAATCGCGCTTTTCTCGGGCATGGACGCGGTAATGAAGGGGCTCGTTCTCGCCATCGGCACCATAACGACCATGTTCTGGCGAAATCTCGTCGGGATCGGACTGTCTGGCATTCTGTATCTTCCGCGGCGCAGTGAATGGCCAAGTGCGGCGACGATTCGAATCCATCTCGCGCGCGGCCTGCTTTCGACGCTGATGGGATTCCTGTTCTTCTGGGGAATCGGCCGGGTGCCGCTGGCTCAGGCGGTCGCGCTGGCGTTCATCGCGCCGCTGATCGCGCTCTATCTCGCAACCTTGTTGCTTGACGAGCAGGTTGGAAAGCGAACCCTGGCCGGGTCGCTGATCGCCTTTTGCGGCGTGGTCGTCATCTTCATCGGCCAGGCGCGCGCCGAGCTTGGCCGAGACGCGGTGATCGGAAGCGTCGCGATCCTGGCCTCGGCGGTTCTTTATGCGCTCAACATCGTCATCATGCGGCGGCAGGCGCTGGTCGCGGGCCCGCTCGAGATCAGCTTTTTTCAGAGCTTGATCGTTACTGCCGCGCTGCTGGCGGTCCTCCCGTTCGCTGGAATGACGCCGCCGCCTGCCGCTACTTGGCCGACTCTAATTCTTGCGGCGAGCTTGGCAATCACATCGATGCTGCTTCTGTCATGGGCCTATGCGCGCGCCGAGGCGAGTTACCTTGCGACGACGGAATATACGGCATTCCTGTGGGCGATGCTGTTCGGCTGGCTGTTCTTCCACGAGCGTGTGTCGCTGTTCACGCTCGGCGGCGCCTGCCTTATCGTCGCGGGCTGCATCCTCGCCGCGCGCAAGCCGGCCGAGGCGAGCCCGAACCTGGAGGTGGCGACCTGATGGCATGGTTATGGCTAATCGTCGGCGGGCTGTTCGAGGTCGGATTCACCACCTCGCTGCGATTCGTCGACGGGTTCAGGAACGTGCCCTGGACGATCGCCTTCCTGGTTTCGGTCGCGATCAGCATGGCACTGCTCGAATATGCCGCGCGCTCGATCCCGATGGGAACCGCCTACGCGGTGTGGGGCGGCATCGGAGCTGTTGGAACGGTGGCCGTCGGAATTCTCTGGTTCGGCGAGCCGGCGACGACCGTCCGACTGCTTCTGATCCTGGTCATCGTCGGAGCGATCGCGGGTTTGCGAATCGCGGCCTGATTACGGCAGGCGCTGCGGCTCGAGGGCCGGGGCAACTGCCGGACTCACCTCGAGCGACGGGTAGAATTGCGGTGGCGGGAAGGGCCCCCGCGCCTGCTCGTAGGCGAAGCCGAGGTTGAGCAGCAGCGCTTCACTCCACTTCGGCCCGATGAAGCTCAGGCCCACCGGCAGGCCCTTCACCATTCCCATCGGGACGGTGAGATGCGGATAGCCGGCGACCGCCGCCAGGCTTCCGGCGCCGCCGCCCGAAATCTGGTCGCCGTTGACCGCGTCGATCTTCCAGGCAGGCGGCATGGTCGGACCGACAAGAGCGACGACCTTGTACTTGCGGAGCAGCCGGTCGATCCCGTTCGGACCGGCGGCCTCGAAGCTCGTGCGGCGCGCTTTCTTGTAGCCCGGCTCGGCGACGCCCTTGGTCGTCTCCGCTTTCTCGAAAATATCCTGGCCGAAGAGTGGCAATTCCTGCGCCTGATGGGCGGAGTTGAACGCGATGAGGTCGGCAAGCGTGCGCGATTTCACCGAGGGCGGAGTCGTCGCCAGATAGTCGTTCAGCCCGGTTTTGAACTCGTCCAGAAGCACGTCGAACTCATTGTCGCCGATCGCTGAATCGTCGAACTTGTCGATGTCGACGAGGATTGCGCCGCGCGACCGAAGCAGCGCCAGCACGGTGTCGAACGCGGCGTCGGTGCCGAATCCCGACGCGAACCGCATGACTCCAATCCTCTTGCCCTGAAGCGAGTTCGGGTCGAGCGCGGCGGCATAATCCGTCTTGTGCCTATCGGCATCTTCGGTCGCCGGATCGACGGGATCGCTCCCGGCGATCGCGGTCAGCAACTGTGCCGCTTCGCGAACGCTCGCCGCCATCGGGCCCGCGGTATCCTGGCTCGCGCTGATCGGGACAATGTGGGTTCGGCTGACCAGGCCGACGGTGGGCTTCAAACCGACGATACCGTTCAGCGACGCCGGGCAGGTGACCGAGCCGTCCGTCTCGGTGCCGATCGCCAACCGGACCATGCCCGAGGCGACTGCTGTGGCGCTGCCGCTCGACGATCCGCACGGATTGCGGTCGAGCGCGTAGGGGTTGCGGGCCTGGCCGCCGACGGCGCTCCAGCCGGAGATTGAGTTGCTCGACCGGAAATTGGCCCATTCCGACAGGTTGGTCTTGCCGAGAATGATCGCGCCCGCCGACCGGAGCCGCGCGACCAGAGGCGCGTCCCTGTTGGTCACGTTCGCGGCCAGGGCAAGGCTTCCGGCGGTGGTCGGAAGCGGTCCGGCGGATTCGATATTGTCCTTGATCAGCACCGGCTGGCCGGCAAGCGGACCGCTGGCTGGCCGGGCATCGAGCGCGCGCGCCTGGGCCATCGCCGTCGGGTCTATGGCGATGACGGCGTGAAGCATGGGGTTGAGTTGCTCGATCCGAGCGATTGCCGAAGCCGTCCTTGCCTCGGCAGGCCCTCCGAACGGAGTCGGGCTAGCGATCGGCGGAGGCGGGGCGGCGGTCGCGGGCGGGAAAACCAGGCTGTTGGCCTCGCAACCGCTAAGCAACAGGATCAATAGCGAAGCCGCAACACGCATGGGCCTTCTCCCCTTTAGCCGGTGCTCCGCCGTTCGATCACGGCGCCGACAGCCGACAGCTTTTCCTCAAGCCGCTCGTAGCCGCGGTCAAGATGATAGACTCGAAGAACCTCGGTCTCGCCCTCGGCCGCAAGGCCCGCGAGGATCAGGCTCATCGACGCCCTGAGGTCCGTCGCCATCACTTCCGCGCCGGCCAGCTTGCCCGCGCCGTGGACGATCGCGGACCGGCCGTGAATATCCACGTCCGCCCCCATTCGCCGAAGCTCGGGGACGTGCATGTAGCGGTTCTCGAAGATGGTCTCCTCGAGAAAGCTGTCCCCCTCGGCGAGCGACAGCATCGCCATGAACTGCGCCTGCATGTCGGTCGCGAATCCGGGGAAAGGTGCGGTCGACAGCGCCAGCGGCCGCAACGGCCCTTCGGCGCTGACCTTGATTCCACGCTCGTGGAATTCGAGCATCAGGCCGGCATGGGCGAGCGCCTTCAACGTCGCCTGCATGTCGTCCGCGCGCGCTCCGATGAGATCGATCGATCCGCCGGTGATCCCGGCCGCGCACGCATAGCTGCCCGCTTCGATCCGGTCGGGCATGACTTCATAGGTGGTGCCGTGGAGGCCCTCGACTCCGTCGATAACCAGATGCGAAGAGCCGATGCCCTCGATTGTCGCGCCCATCGCGACAAGCAGGTTGCAGAGGTCGACGATCTCCGGCTCGCGCGCCGCGTTGAACAACTGGCTCCGGCCGGTCGCGAGCACGGCCGCCATGACCGCATTTTCCGTAGCTCCGACCGAAACGACGGGGAAGCTGAAGTCGCCTCCCGGAAGCTGCCCCTTGGGCGCGCTCGCTTTCACATAGCCGGCGGCAAGTTCGATCTCGGCGCCCAGGCACTCGAGCGCCTGCAGGTGCAGGTCGATCGGCCGGTCGCCGATCGCGCAGCCGCCGGGCAGCGAGACCGTCGCCTCGCCCGCGCGGGCGAGCAATGGCCCCAGCACCAGCACCGAGGCGCGCATTTTCCGGACCATGTCATAAGGCGCGACGGTCGACGCGATGTCGCTTGCCTGCAGTGTCATTCGCCGCCCGAACTCGCCCTTCTTCACGCCGGCGACGCTGGTCGAAACGCCAAGCTGGTTGAGCAAATGGCCGAAGCTGTCGACGTCGGCGAGGCGCGGAAGGTTGGTAAGAGTCAACGCCTCGTCGGTCAGAAGCGCGCAGGGCAATAGCGTCAGCGCCGCGTTCTTCGCGCCGCTGACCGGTATCTTGCCTTCGAGGCGATTGCCGCCGCGTATCCAGATGCTGTCCACGGCGCGGCTTTAGCCGCTTCTCCCCTCCCTGCAAGGGAGGGGTTCTTACGCTTTCTCCAGCGTGCACTGGAGCGGGTGCTGGTTCTCCCGGGCGAAGTCGATGACCTGGCTGACCTTGGTCTCGGCCACCTCGTAGGTGAAGACCCCGCACACCGCGATGCCCTTCTGGTGCACCTGAAGCATCACCCGAGTCGCGTCCTCGATTCCCATCGAGAAGAAGCGCTGCAGGACGAGCACGACGAATTCCATCGGCGTGTAATCGTCGTTGAGCATCAGCACTTTATAGTTGGAGGGCTTCTTGGTCTTGGGGCGAGTGCGCGTAGCGACGCCGGTCTCGAAATCCTCGAGACCGTCGCCCCGGCCGGGCCCGTCGCCCATCTGCCTCACACGCCACGTCATAACCCGCTCGCAAATATGGCACGGTCCAAACGCGCTGCAAGGCGGCAGCGATGCGCGGACCATGAAAAAAGGCGGCCGCCCCGCATTGGGAGCGACCGCCTGACGTGCCTGACGGGAGGGGAGGAGGTGTCAGGCAGCGATTTCGTTGAACCGCTCGACGTTGGCGCTGGCGCGATTCGAGATCGGCTGGAACGCCTCGCCGGCGAGCTTCACGAAGCTCTCCGCGAAGTTCGAGCTGTCCTCGACGAAGCGGTCAAAGGCGCCGCGGACATAGTCGCTCTGCAGCTGCACGAGCTCGGTCGGGTTCTTGGCCTCGGTGAACGAGCGGACCGTGGTGGCGGTCTGCTCCAGGCTGTCGCGGCTCTTGGCTGCGAGGTCCTGGCCGATCGACTGGGCGCCGGCGGCGGCAATCCGGCCCGCCTCGACGAACGCCTCGACGTTGCCGCGATACAGGTCGGCGAACTGCTCGGCGGCCTTGCGCGAGCGCTTGGCGGCTTCCTCGCCGCGCTCGGCGGTTTCGGCGAACAGCTTGTCGAACGGCACCGGGCCAAAACCGGCGAAAATATTGCTGGGATCGAACTTCATTGAATCATTCCTTTCCTTGGTGCGGACCGGGCGCTTCGCCTTGGCCGCCGTTTTGCGCGTCTTCGACGCTTTCCGGCGGCGCTTCGGCGTAGTCTCGGACTTCGCGGAGTGCTTAGTGGCTTCCACCGCTTCCTGACTGACCGCCTCGACCGGGCTCTCGCTGTTCGCAACCATCAAAATCATCTCCATTTGCTGCAGTGCAATATAAATGGTGCGCAGCACAATTTCAAGAGGGTTTTTGTGCGGTGCAGCGACGTCGCTTGACGAAGCGCTCGGCTGCATCGCAAGAGCGGTCATGGACTTGCCCGAACAGCCCTCCGTCGGCCGAAGCCGCCGCGGTCTGCTGATCGTACTCTCGTCACCATCGGGCGCGGGCAAATCGACCTTGTCGCGAATGCTGATGGATTCGGATCCCGACATCAGCATGTCCGTCTCGGCGACGACTCGACCGATTCGGCCCGGCGAAAGCCAGGGCGTGCATTACGATTTCGTCGGCGACGGCGAGTTCGACCGGCTGATCGAAACCGGCGAGTTCGTCGAATGGGCACCGGTCTTCGGCTATCGCTACGGCACTCCCAAGGCGCCGGTGAAAGCTGCACTCAAGGACGGGCGCGACATCTTGTTCGACATCGACTGGCAGGGAACCCAGCAGCTTCACGCCGCGATGGGCGAGGACCTCGTCCGGATTTTCCTGTTACCGCCCTCGATGCCCGAGCTCGAGCGCCGGCTCCACAGCCGCGGCACCGACAGCGACGAGGTAATCGCCGACCGGATGCAGCGGGCGGAGGCCGAGATCAGCCATTGGGCGGAGTATGACTACGTCCTGGTCAACGACGATTCGGAAAAATGCCTCGCCGAAATCCGGACGATCGTCGCCGCCGAGCGGCTGAAGCGGGCGCGGCAGATCGGCCTGGTCGCCTTCGTCCGCGACCTGGTCGGCCCGGCTCACTGATCGTCGAGAAGTTGCAGAAACCTGGCGGCGGCCAGGAAATCGCGGCGGCGCTTGTCCAGAACCGCTTCTGCTTCCGAATCGACGCCCCATTGCTCGGCCTGCCATTGCTCGTCGATGGTGACGGCTTCCCAGGCCTCCTCGGCAGTTAACGCCCCCTCCAGCACCGCGAGCGCAGCGATCAGCGAGCCGCCGATGGTCACCAGCGGCGAGAGCCCGGCGAGACGAAACGGATCGAGCGACGCGACCGCGTGCTCGAGGCGCCGGACCGTCGGCTCCGGTTGGGCGACGTGAATGATTGCGCAAGTCGTTTCGAAACCCACGTCGAAGCGCCGCCGCGCCCAGTCCAGAAGCGAATCCCAGCTTCGCTGCTGGCGTTCGACAAGCTCTTTCGGCTCCTCGACCCGATAGCAGGCGAGATCGCTTTCGCCGTAGCTGGCAAGCGAAGCCGCGAACGCTTCGGTGTCGGGGGCGACACGGTCGATTGCGGCATTGGCGATTCCGGTGAGCGGCATGGCCCGCGGGTCGAAGGTCTCGCCCGCCGAATTCCACTCGTCGGCAATTGCCTGGGCAAGCTTCGCGGTCGGAACAATGAAGGGCTCGCGAGCCGGCGTCCGCAGCGGCTTGCCGTCAAGCGCGATTGCCCAGCCGCCCTGCTCCTCCTTCGGCGCTGCCTCCTTCCAGAAGCGCTTCACGGGCGGTCGTCTTCCTTCTTCCACTGCTTCTTGAGCAGGTTCGGGGCCACGACCGAATCGATTAGCCCGAGCACGACGATCACGCCCCCGACTGCGGGCCACCCGCCCGGCCTCACAAGATCGCTGAACATGACCGCGATCCCGAGGAGGAAGGTCGCGAGCCCGAACAGCCTGGCGCCCATGAACAGGTAGAAGCGGTTCCGCCACTTGCTTTCGTCATCCATCGACCGCCTCCCTGGCGAGAACGAGCACGTCCGCCGGCGCTTTCGCGACCGCGCGAGCACCGCCCGAGATGAGCTCGTCCTTGTCGTGATAGCCCCAGCCGGCGCCGATCGCCGCGGCGCCCGCAGCAACCGCCATGGCCATGTCGAAGCTCGTGTCGCCGACCACGATCGTCTGGTCGCGCGAAGCGCCGGCCTCCGCCATCGCGGCAAGGGCCATCGCGGGCGAGGGCTTGGAGGGGTGACGGTCGGCTGTCTGGAGCGACACGAAGCGCGCATGAAGGCCGTGCCGGTCGAGGCAGTGGCGAAGGCCACGGTCCGACTTGCCGGTGGCGACCGCGAGGAGCCAGCCGTCCGATTCGAGCGAATCGAGAAGCTCGAGGATTCCCTCGAACAAGGGTTCCTCCACCTCGCCGCGCTGTCGCGCTCGGAAGAAGCAGCTCTTGTAGGTATCCGCCAGAGCCTCATGCTCGCCTGCGTCGGCATCGGGAACGAGCGCCGCCATGGCTTCGGTGAGGCTGAGCCCGATCACCCTGCGGCAATCGGGAGGCAGTTCGAGCCGATGGGCCTCGAACGTCTCGGCGAGCGCCCCGTAGATGGTCGCGCCGCTGTCGACGAGAGTCCCGTCGCAATCGAAAATCGCGAGCTTCGTCACCGCCGCCGCGTCCCGCGCGATCGCCGCTCGCCCCGGCGGCTGTCCTGCCGCGGCTTCGACCTGCCCTTCGGCTTTGGCTTTGACACGGCGACCCTCTCGCCCGCAGCGATTTCGAAACCTAGCGTCTCCAGGCTTTGCGCCAGATGCTCCGGAAGCTCGGCGGTGACATCGATCTTTCCGCCGGGCGAGTCGATCCTCAATTGGCGAGCGTGGAGGTGGAGCTTGCGGCTGATTCCGCCGGTCAGAAAGGAATCGACGCCGCCATATTTGCCGTCGCCGACGATCGGATGGCCGATCGCGGTCATGTGCGCCCGAAGCTGGTGGGTACGCCCGGTGAGCGGCTGGAGCTCGACCCAGCATGCCCGGTTGCCGGCGCGGTCGATCACCCGCCAGCGGGTCCTGGCGGCAAGCCCGTGCTCTTCGTCAACATGCATCTTCTCGCCGCCCGAGCCCGGTTGCTTGGCGAGCGGCGCATCGATCAGGCCTTCGTCGGCCGAAGGGACTCCCACGACCAATGCCCAATAAAGCTTCTTCGCGGTCCGGCCGGAAAAGGCCCGCGAGAAGAAGGCGGCGGCGCGGGCCGTGCGGGCAACGAGCAGGGCTCCCGACGTGTCCTTGTCGAGGCGGTGGACCAGCTTGGGCCGCTTGCCGGCCTCGTCGGCGAGTCCGTCGAGCAGGCGGTCGAGATGGTTGTGGGTCTTCGTGCCTCCCTGGGTGGCGAGCCCCGGCGGCTTGTTGAGAACGAAGGCGTTCTCGTCTTCGTAAATCACCAGCGAACGGACGAACTCCGCCTCCTCCGCGCTCAGCGGCTCGCGTCTGGGGCGCGACGGACGGGATGCAGGCGGCTCCGCTTCCACCGGCGGCACGCGAATTTCCTGCCCCGCCGCGATCCGCTCGCCGGGGCTGACCCTTTTGCCGTCCAGCCGCAGCTGCCCGGTCCGCGCCCAGCGCGACACGATGTTGAACGAGACATCGGGCTGGTTGCGCTTGAACCAGCGATCGAGGCGAATGCCGTCGTCGTCGCCGGTAACCGTGAATGTTTGCGGTTCCGCCATGGGCCGGCCCGTATCAGCCAGTTGGCGTCATTGCGAGCGGAGCGAAGCAATCCAGTCGGCGCTGCTGTATTGCTTCGTCGCTAGCGCTCCTCGCAATGACGGTCGCACCAATAATCGAAAGCCTGTCGCTGCAGCTTTTTTACCAGCTTGAGCGCGCCCGGCCCGGTCCAGAGCCCGTCATGGCCATGAACCAGCGCCTGGCCGCCGACCCACCAGCCTTGCCCCGGCAGCCCGTCCGACTGGCGAACGACCAGCACCGCGAGCTCGGGCTCGCCGAGTTCAGCAGCTTCCTCGTCGATGGCCGTCAGAACCTTGCACAGCGCCCGCATCTTCGGCCGGGTGAACGCATGGCCGAGCGCGTTGAGCAGCTCGGCATAAGTGATCGATTCGCGCGCTGCGGCGGCGGCGATCAGATGCTTTTTCACTTGCCACGGATCGGCGAGCGGTCCGGCGATCATCCCTCGGGTTGCTGGCCGATCGCGACCGGAGTGAGCTCGAACACCTCGAGCTTGTGCCCGCTTCGCGGCCAGGGAATCACCAGCCGCCAGCGGAACGGCGCGATCCGCTCGAACACGCCGGCCATGTCGCGATCGGGGTCCTCGCCATAGCCCAGCGGCTCCTGTTCATCGCCCAGCGCCAGGCTTCCGAGAAAAATCATGCGCTTGGGGTCGTCATCGTCCCACAGCCGGCCGGCCGGCCGCTGGCTGCCGGTCTGCTTGACGATGGTCAGGGTCCCGTCGTCGTCGCTGAGCACGTAGCAGAAGAAGGGCTTGAACTTCTCGAACGACGCTTCCTTTCGGTCGCTTTTGCCGACGCTGATCATCCGGCAATTGTAGCTGCCCGGAGTCGGCTGCGGACGCGGCAGCGCGGCGAGTGCTTTGAGCAAATCGCCCTCCGCGTCGATTTCCCTGGCGAATTTCGGCCGCGCTTCGATCATCGATTGCTGCCAGGCAAGGCCGAGGCGGTTGATCCGGTCCTGGTCGCTTGGCGTCGCGACGGCTTTCCAGGCCTCGGCCTTGGTCGGCGCTTCGACGGTGACCGTAGCCGCGGTTTGAGGCCGCTTTTCGATCAGATCGCAGCCCCCGGCAGCCGCGAGAACCGCCAGCGCCGCCATGAATTTCCGGGTGTTCATAGATTGCGCCCGCCAAGCATCAAGTGCCTTTGGTGACAGCGACAGCGGCAGGATGCAACTAACGGTTGCTAGACCAAAGCCATTCACCCGCTGCTCTACAGTCCCCGGTTCGCGGTCGATGAACGGGAATTGGAAAGGCGCCCCGACCTGCTAGATTGAAGCTCGGCTTGTCGAAGGGGCTAATGGATGTTGAACCTGGTTTCGGTGACCATCGGCGTCGTTGCCCTGGTGTTCGTTGCGATCGCCTTTCTTCCGTTTCTCGGCTGGGCGAACTGGCTGGTCGTGCCGCTGGCGGTGATCGGCGCGGCGATCGGAACCATGAGCCGCGGCACGGCGGGCCGGAATCTCAACGTGCTGGTGATCCTCGTCGGGGTGTTCAGGCTGTTCCTCGGCGGAGGAATCCTGTGAGCCGCGATCCCAGGATCGACGCCTATATCGAGCGCGCCCGGCCGTTCGCCCGGCCGGTCCTCCAGCACATCCGCGATCGCGTCCATGTCGCCGCGCCCGACGCCGAGGAGACGATGAAGTGGAGCGCGCCCGCCTATACGCTCGACGGCAAGATTCTGCTGATCACCGCCGCCTTCAAGGCGCATGCGGCGCTCAACTTCTGGCGCGGGCAGGAGCTTCGCGGCCAGGCCGCCAACGACGAGGCCATGGGCCAGTTCGGAAAGCTGACCTCACTCGACGACCTTCCGCCCGACGAGACGCTCGACCGATTGATCCGCGAATCCGCGGACCTGGCGAGGAGCGCGCCCGCGCCCCGGAAAGTGAAGCACGCCCCCAAACCGCCGCCTGAAATGCACCCGGATTTCGCAGCCGCGCTCGACAAGGCGCCCAGGGCGAAGGCAGTGCTCGAAGGCTTCTCGCCTTCGGCCCGGCGCGATTATCTCGAATGGATCGCCGACGCGAAGCAGGACTCCACCCGCCAAAAGCGAATCGCGACCGCGATCGAATGGCTGAGCGAAGGCAAGAAGCGGAACTGGAAGTACGAGAAGTGCTGAGCGCAGCCTGTCCGGGGCGACAGGCGAGCACGGCACTTTGATCAGCGCGCTTTGACGTAGCTGCCCGGCGCCTCCTCGAGCGCCTTTAGCTTGCCCTTGCCGGGGATCCGCGCGCCCTCGGCTTTCACGGTCTTCGGCGAGCGGGCCTTCAGCCAGGCCAGCCAGTCGGGCCACCAGCTGCCCTTGTGCTCGGCCGCGGCGTCGATGAATTCCTTCAGCGAGCCGGCCGGCTCCTCATTGGTCCAGTAGCAATATTTGTTTGCCGCGGGCGGATTGACGACGCCGGCGATATGGCCCGAGCCGGCGAGCACGAACCGCTTGTCGCCGGCGAAATGGTCCATGATCTTCCACACGCTTTCCGGCGGCGCGATATGGTCCTCGCGACCCGCCTGGATGTAGGCGGGCGTCGTTACGTCGTCCACGTCGACCGGCGTACCGGCTACCTCGATCCCGCCCTTCTCCGCCAGCTTGTTCCCTTCGTACAGGTCCTCGAGATAGGCGCGATGCCAGCTTGCGGGCAGGTTGGTGGTGTCGCTGTTCCAGTGGAGAAGGTCGAACGGTGGCGGCTCCTCGCCCAGCAGGTAATTGTTGACCACATAATTCCACACGAGGTCGCGCCCGCGTAAGAGATTGAAGGTGGCCGCCATGTAGCGGCCGTCGAGATAGCCTTTTTCGGCTGTCAGCCGGTCGAGCAGACCCCGGACCTCCGGCCCCGTGAACAGCTTCAGGTCGCCGGCAAGGCTGAAATCGACCTGCGCTGTGAGGAAGGTCGCCGAAGCCACCTTCGCCTGCTCTCCCTTCGCATGAAGATAAGCGAGCGTTGCCGCGAGCGTAGTGCCGGCGACGCAATAGCCGATCGCATGAACCGCCTCGACTGCAAGCAGATCCCGGACCGTGTCGATCGCGTCGATCTGGCCGCGAAGCACATAATCGTCGAGGCTCGCGTCGGCAATGCTCTCGTCGGCCGACTTCCAGCTCACCATGAACAGCGAAACGCCGTTGTCGACGCACCATTTGACGAAGCTTTTCTCGGGCGAAAGGTCGAGGATGTAGAAGCGGTTGATCCAGGGCGGGAAGATGACCACCGGAGTCTCGATCACCTCCTCGGTCGTCGGCGTGTACTGGATGAGCTGGTAAAGCGGCGTTTCCCTGATCACCTTGCCCGGAGTGGTCGCAAGGTTGCGGCCGACTTCGAACACCCCGGCCCTCGTCTGGGTCAGCTGACCCGCCGCGACGTCCTTGAGCATGTTTGCAAGGCCGGTAAGCAGATTTTCGCCGCGGGTCTCGATGGTCTTCTTGAGCACCTGCGGATTGGTCAAGGCGAAGTTCGACGGGCTCATCGCGTCGACGAAGCTTCGCGTCGCGAACCGCAGCTTCGCGCGAGTATCATCGTCCAGGCCTTCGATTTCCTCGACCGACCCGAGCAGCTTGTCCGACAAGGCGAGGTAAGTCTGGCGAATCTGGTCGAAAACGGGATTGTCGCGCCATTCCGGAGCCGCGAAACGGCGGTCCTTCCGCTCGCCCCCGCCGGCCGTTTCAAGGCCGAGCATCTGCCCCCATGCCTCGAGCCCCTTTGCCCAGGCCTGTGCGCCCGCGCTCATGATCGCCGCGGGATCCGCGGCGCCGAAAAATGCCGGCGGGAAAGCGCCCCATCCGGGCGGCGAAGCGGCCGAGCTCTTGAGGCTGTCCGACCAGGCTTCCATCAGCATCTGCTGCGCGCGGCCCATGACCCAGGTCCAGTGCTGCCAGTCCTCGAGCGTCGGCATCGGGCCGGTTTGCGTGTCGTCCGCCATGCGAGCGATGTAGGCCTCCTGGGCCGTCATTGCGAGCGGAGCGAAGCAATGCGGACAGCATGCTTTCGCTGCGCGGATTTGCTTCGTCATTCCATTGCCCGCAATGACGCTTGGATGATCCCGGCACATTCGCTCCCGTCGGCCCTCGTGCTTCTCGATTATTTCGGGATTGCCGTGTTCGCCGTCTCGGGCGCGCTGGTCGCCGCGGAAAAGAAGCAGACTCTGGTCACTTTCATTTTCTTCGCGGTCGCGACGGGTGTCGGCGGCGGAACCCTGCGCGACCTTCTGATCGGCGCGCCCGTGTTCTGGGTGCGGGCGAACGGTACCTTGCTCATCTGCATTGCCGCGGCGCTGATCGTGTGGCTCGCAAGCCGCCGCCGGTTCGCGGGCGCTGCACTGCTGTGGTTCGACGCCGCCGGACTGGCCGCTTATGCGACCTACGGCGCGGCCAAGGCGCTCGCCTTTGACGTCGCGCCGGTGCCTGCCTTTGCGATGGGCGTCCTCACCGCCTGCGCGGGCGGGATCATCCGCGACATGCTCGCCGGCGAGCCGTCCATCCTGATGCGGCCGGAGCTCTATGTCACGGCCGCCGCGTTGGCGGCAGGACTGTTTGTCGTTCTCGCGGTGATCGGGACGCCGGGCTGGATCGCCGTGATCGTCGCGGCGCTGGCCGGATTCGCTCTTCGCGGGGTCGCGATCGCCAAAGGCTGGTCGCTTCCCGCCTACAAGGACTAGAAGGCGCCGGTGCTTCCGATCCCGCCACACGAAACGGCCGTTTCCGAAATCGCGGACATCATCC
>DASTIF010000051.1:0-10055 GCA_035717805.1 Sphingomicrobium sp. | reverse complement strand
CAAACACGCGATCGCGAGCCGGGTGTTCGCCGCCTATCACGGGATCGACGAGGACCCGGTGACCGGCTCGGCGCACGCCGCGCTCGTTCCCTTCTGGGCGAAGCGGCTCGGCCGCCACGAGTTCAGCGCGCTCCAGGCGAGCAGTCGAGGCGGCGTGCTTCAGTGCCGCGAGGCGGGAGAGCGCGTCATCCTCGGCGGCCGATGCGTGACCGTGATCACCGGCCAGTTTCAGCTCTGAGCTTCTCTTCGAGCGCATCGAGGATCGGAAGCTGGCTCGGAAGCATCATCCGCCGCGCTTCGGCGAGACCCATCCAGCGCGCTTCGTCGATCTCCGGAAAGCCGCGCATTTCGCCGGTTCTTGGCGGCCATTCCATTTCGAACTCCATGCTCGACAGCGATGCGCAGTCGAAATCCCCTCGCGCCGCGAACACCTCGACGTTCTTTCCGCCCGATTGGCGGACCCGGCACAAGCGGAAAGGCGTGACAGCAAGCGGCGTGCCGAGTTCCTCCTCGAACTCGCGCACCGCGGCGTCGGCCGGGCTTTCCCCGTCATCGACGCCCCCCTTCGGGATCATCCAGGCGCCGAGCTGCTTGTTTCGCCAATATGGGCCGCCGGGATGGGTCAAAAGGACTTCGACGCCGCCGCCGCAGCCCCGATAGAGCAGGATTCCAGCGCTCAGCTGCGCTGCCACGTTCAGCTCGCGGGCGTCACCGTGTGCAGCTCCAGCTTGAAGCGCAGCACGCTATTGGGCGGAATCGGCCCGACCTCTTTTTCGCCGTAGCCGAGCTTCGGCGGAATCCACACGATCCACTCGTCGCCCGGGCGCATCAGTTGAAGCGCCTCGGAAAAGCCGGGAACGAACTTGCTGACCTGGCCGCTCAGCGGCTTGCCCTCGGTGTAACTGCTGTCGAACGTCTCGCCGTTCAGAAGCTTGCCTTCATAATCGAAGCTGACCGTGTCCTCGGGCCTCGGGTGCGGGCCGGTGGCGGGTCCCGATTTCACGATCCTGTATTGCAGGCCGCTGGCCGTCGTGACGACGTCCGAAGCGGTCGCGTTTCGGGCGAGGAATGCCGCGCCGGTGAGTGTCGCGGCCGGAGTTTCGTCGGAAGCCGGCGCGGTGGCCGGCGTTTGGGCGGTCGTGCAGGCGCCAAGCGCGAGTGCCGCACAGGTGAGGAGAAAGCGTGTCATTTGCTTGGTCTAGCGGCTGCCCCCCGAATGACCAGCCCCTCGATTCGCGCTCAGGCAGCCGCCTCGAGCTCGGCCGATGCCGTTTCGGCGATGGTTCCCCCGCCAAGCATCCGGGTCCCGTCATAGAACACCGCGGCCTGGCCCGGCGCCACTCCATATTCCGGCCGGTCGAACCGTACCCAACCGTCGTCGATCAAGGCGGGTACAGCCGGGGCAAGCGACCGGACCTTGACCGTGACCTGCGTCTGCTGCTCTCCGATCCAGTTCAGATCCTCGACCCGCATCGCCTCGACAGCGAGCGCCCGGCGCGGCCCGACGACCAGCCGACGCTCGTCCGGCTCGATCCGCACCACGTAGAGCGGCTCGGCATGCCCGCCGAGCTCGAGCCCGCGGCGCTGGCCGACGGTGAAATGAATGATTCCCGGGTGCTCGCCCAGCACCCGTCCCTCCAAATCTACGATCTCGCCGCCGGTTGCGGTTTCGGGGCGAAGCCGCTCCACCAGCGACGCATAGTTGCCGTCGGGAACGAAACAGATGTCCTGGCTGTCCGGCTTGGCGGCGACAGACAGGCCCGTTTCAGCCGCGATCTCGCGGACCTCGTCCTTGGGAAGGTGGCCGAGCGGGAAACGCAACAGTTCGAGCTGCTCTGCTGTGGTCCCGTAAAGGAAATAGCTCTGATCGCGCTTCGGGTCGGCGCCCTTGTGGAGCTCGGGGCGGCCGGGGGCGTCCAGCCGCCGGACATAATGACCGGTCGCGAGGCAATCGGCGCCGATCTCGCGCGCGAAGGCGATGAGATCGGTGAACTTCACGCCCTGGTTGCACGAGGCGCAGGGCACCGGGGTTCGGCCGCGCGCATATTCGTCGGCGAAGCGCTCGATAACGCCATCGCGAAACCGGCTTTCGTAATCGAGGACATAATGGGCGATACCAAGCCGGTCCGCTACGGTTCGAGCGTCGTAAATGTCCTGGCCGGCGCAGCACGAGCCCGATCGCCTGACCGCCTCGCCATGGTCGTAGAGCTGCAACGTGACCCCGATCACTTCGGCACCGATGCGCGCGGCGAGCGCGGCCGCGACGGAGCTGTCGACGCCGCCGGACATGGCGACGACGATCCTGGCCTGCGAAAGCGGCCGCTCGAGATCGAAGCTGACGGGCATTTTGAGAGGCGCTCTTTACCCGAAGTTCACTCCTGCGCGCTAGTGCTGGCGGACGCACAGGCAATCCAGGGGGCCCGGTGTCGCGTAACGAAGGGAAGATTGGTGGAACGGCCGAGACTGAAGTCGATGCCGCCGACATTCTCGCCGCACTGGCCGCCGAGGCCGGCTCGGCGGGCAAGCGGCGCAGGCATGCGGTCAGCTGCTACCTCTCCGCGAGCGAGGGGTGGGAAAAGGCTTCGGCGCTGCTCGCGGGAGCCTTCGCGGCTCAAGGGTTAAAGACTGGCAAGGATGGGTGAGCGTCAAATTAACCAGCGCTTTTGAGAATATCTTCAACGCACGGCTCTTAAACGGAGCGTATCGGTAATTGAGACAGCAGGTTTGAAGGAATGCTCGAGAATCAGAAAATCAGGCCAGCCCAGGTCATCGGCCCGCTCGGCGAGCCGCTGACGATCGAGTCCCTGCCGCCGTCGAACACCCATCGCTGGGTGGTCCGGCGCAAGGCGGAGGTCGTTGCGGCCGTCGCCGGCGGCCTTCTGTCCGTCGACGAGGCCTGCGAGCGTTATTCGCTGAGCCTGGAGGAGTTCACCAGCTGGCAGCGGGCTGTCGAGCGCAGCGGCATGCCGGGCCTTCGAGTGACCCGAATCAAGCATTATCGCGACGTGTACGAACGCCAGCAGCGTTACTGACCCGTTCGTTACGTATGTTTACCGAGCGGTGGATTTCCGCCGCTCGCGCCTCCTGCTGTTCATCGTCAGGCTGGACAGACGCTTTCGAATCCGGAACAACATCCGTGCATCGGGCGTCTTTTCGGTGCTCAAGGCCGCCGAGTGTTTCGGGGCGGCCGCGAACAGGAGGAAACGCTCATGGGTTTCATCGTCTGGCTGATCGTTGGCGGTATCGTCGGCTGGCTTGCCAGCCTCATCATGCGCACTGACGCACAGCAGGGGATCATCCTGAATATCGTGGTCGGCATCGTCGGTGCCGTCATCGCCGGTTTGATCTTCGGCGGCGGCAACATCAACAGCGCCAACCCGCTCGATCTCACCAACATTCTTTGGTCGCTCCTCGGAGCGGTCGTCCTGCTTGCGATCGTCAACCTCATTCGCAGGGGGACGGTCCGCTAAGCCTAAGTCCGATTTGCCAATTGATGAAGGCCGCGCGGGTCGAACCGCGCGGCCTTTTTCATCACTGAAGCTCGAACACCATCGATAGATTGACCTGCAATTTTTGTTCGCCCGGCACGATCTTGGTATCGGCGATTTCGGCGCGAGCCGCCATCGCGGCATAGGGCATTGGCGGCGGCACCGGATGGGACGAGCCGCTCTCGCTCACCGAGATCACTCTCGCGACGCTCTTTCCGAGCGCTCGGGCGTAAAGCTCCGCCCTTGCGCGGCCGGCGGCAACCGCATTGGCTCTAGCTTCGTCGAGTGCTTCTTCCGGCTCGTCCAAAGTCATGGTCGGCCCGTTGATCTGGTTTGCCCCCTCGGCCACCAAAGCGTCGAGTATCTTGCCGCTGTTGCGGATGTCGCGAAAACGGATCGTGACCTGGTTCGAAGCGCTATAGCCGACCAGCTGCGGAGCCTTGTTCTCTTCGTAGCGATATTCGGGGTTGAGGTTGATCGAGCTTGTCTGGATGTCGCGGTCGGCGATTCCCGCCCGCTTTAGCGCCGCGATCACCCGCTCCATCCGCGCCGAATTCTCGCCCAACGCTCCGCTCGCGGTGGTCGAGCGGGTGACGACGCCCGCCGAGATGATCGCCAGGTCCGGGACCCGGGTCACTTCGCCCGTGGCGGTGATGTCGAGCCTGGTGCCGCTGATCGGCTGGGCAAGCTCGGTCGTCACCTGAGCCGCCGCCGGCATTGCGGCGAGCGCGGTTGCGACGGCCAAAGCCGTCAGAATGGTCTTCTTCATGTCGATCCCTCGCTATTGGCGTTGCGGCAAGGGATCGCCGTTATGATATGGCCCTGCGGTGAATGAACCCGCCCAACCCTGCCTAGCCGCGGCGGCTGACGATCAGGCGATAGATGGCCAGGATCACGAACGCGCCAACGATCGCGGCGATGAAGCCGGCGCCTTCGCCGGTTTCGTACCAGCCCACCGCGTGGCCGAGCCAGCCGGCGACGAACGCGCCCGCGATTCCCAGAAGGATGGTGACGATACATCCGCCCGGGTCGCGGCCCGGCATCAGCAGCTTGGCGATTCCGCCGGCGATGCCGCCGATAACGATCCACCAGAGCCAGCTATAGGATTCCAACATTCCGCTTCCCCTTTTGCTGCCGCTCATGCAAACGGCCGTGTCTCGATGAAGTGCCAACGCGCCTTTGCTGCGCGGGTGCCGCAGTTGGTCGAAAAATGCTGGCGCAAGCCTTCTCGTCCCGCTGTGTTGAGTTTAGTGACTTATTCGCGTAACACAGTGGTGTTGGGCAGCCGCCAGGCGCGCGGACGGGCGAGAGATGCTTGAAATGAACCGGGAAACGTCAATTCGAACCTCCGAATCGGATACGCTGATCGTCACCGACGACCGCGCTCGCCGCCGCAAGCGGATTGCAATCGTCGGCGGCGCGCTCATCGCGCTCGTGGCGATCATCATCGCCCTGATGATGTCGGGCGGTGATGAAAAGGCGCAACCGGCCGGCGGCGCGGAGGCTCGCGCCGGTCAGCTGCCGACCGTTTCCGTGGTCGTTCCCGGCGAAAGCCAGGTGGCGCGGGTGATCACCGCCAGCGGCGCACTCGCCGCGCGGCGCGACCAGCCGATCGGAATCTCCGGAAGCGGCGGCAAGGTCGTGCGTGTCCTGGTCGACGCAGGAAGCTGGGTTCGCCAGGGCCAGGTCCTCGCGGTCGTCGACCGGTCCGTCCAGGCGCAGCAGGTGGCGCAGCTCGCCGCCCAGGTGAACGCCGCCAAGGCCGACGCGGCGCTTGCCCAGTCCAATTACGATCGCGCGCTTGCGCTCAAGGATCGCGGCTTCGTCTCGAAGGCCGAAATCGAATCGAAAAGGGCGACCCGCGACGCCGCCAACGCGCAGGTCCAGGTCGCGCAGGCGCAGCTAGCCGCGGCGCGCGCCGAGCTCGGACGGCTGAACGTGACTGCTCCGACGAGCGGCCTCATCCTCGACCGGAACGTGGAGGTCGGCCAGATTGTCAGCGCCGGGTCCGGCGCTTTGTTCCGGCTTGCGCGCGGCGGCGAGATGGAAATGCGCGCCAATCTTGCGCAGGAAGACGTCGCCGCGGTCCGCGTCGGAATGCCGGCGACCGTCACTCCAATCGGAAGCGACCAGGCCATTACCGGCCAGGTCTGGCAGGTTTCGCCGATCATCGATCCCGAATCGCGCCAGGGCCAGGTTCGGATCGCCATCCCCTATTCGCCGGCCATCCGTCCCGGCGGCTTCGCCGAAGCGAAGATCAGCTCCGGCGTCGCGACCGCCCCGCTTCTTCCGCAAAGCGCGGTGCTCAGCGATGCGCACGGCAATTATGTTTACATCATCAACGGCAAGAACGAGGTCGAACGCCGCAACGTCGAGATCGGCACCGTCAACGACAGCGGAGTGACGATCGCTCGAGGCATTTCGGGCCAGGAGCGGATCGTTCTTTCCGCCGGCCCCTTCCTCAATCCGGGCCAGAAGGTGAACCCGCGCGGCATTTCGGCGGCTAAAGCCCTGGCGGACGAGTAAAAAGCGCTATGAATTTCCGTAACATCTCGGCCTGGTGCATCCGCAACCCGGTCCCGCCGATCGTTCTTTTCGTCGGCCTGTTGCTCGCCGGCCTGGTGGCCTTCTCGGGCATGCAGGTGAACAACAACCCGGATATCGATTTTCCGGCGGCCAACGTGAACATCTCGCAGCCCGGCGCGGCGCCGACCGAGATGGAAAACCAGATCACCCAGAAGGTCGAGGCGGCGATCCGGAGCGTCGAGGGCGTCGACGAGATCAACAGCTCGATCCGCGAAGGCAATAGCTCCACCTTCGTCCAGTTCGAGATCGGAACCCCGACCGACCGCGCGGTGAACGACGTTCGCGACGCGATCACCCAGATCCGCGGCGACCTTCCCGAAGGAATCCTCGAGCCGCAGATCTCGCGAGTCGACATCGCCGGCGACCCGATCCTCTATGTCGCCATCCAGTCGACCGACATGACCCTCGAGCAGCTGAGCTGGTACGTCGACAATAACGTCTCGCGGCGTCTTCTCGGGGTCGAGGGAATTGCTTCGGTGACCCGCGAGGGCGGAGTCGATCGCACCATCCGTGTGATCCTCGATCCAGCCGCCCTTCAGTCGCACGGAATAACGGCCGCGCAGGTCAACCAGCAGCTTCGCCAGACCAATCTCAACGCCGCGGGCGGCCGCGCCGAGATTGCAGGATCCGAGCAATCGGTTCGCGTGCTCGGCAATGCGAGCACCGCCTACGAGCTTGGCCAGACCCAGATCATTCTTCCGGGCGGAATGCATGTCCGACTCGCCGACCTCGGTCAGGTCAAGGACAGCTATTCGGAGCAGCGCACCATCGCCAAGATGAACGGGCGGCAGGTGATCAGCTTCAACGTCAGCCGTTCCAAGGGCGAGTCCGAAGTGACCGCCTATGACGAGGCCTGGAAGGAGCTCCACGAAATCGAGAAGGACGACCCGAGGGTCCGCTTCGTCGAAATCATCAACCAGGTCGATTACACCAAGGCGCAGTACAAGTCGGCGATGGAGGGGCTTCTGGAGGGAGCAGTCCTAGCCGTCTTCGTGGTGTTCCTGTTCCTGCGAGATATCCGCGCGACGTTAATTTCCGCGCTCGCGATCCCGCTGTCGGCGATCCCGGCCTTCTGGTTCATGAGCCTGATGGGGATCACGCTCAACGGCCTGTCGCTGCTTGCCTTGAGCCTCGTCGCGGGGGTTCTCGTCGACGATGCGATCGTCGAGATCGAGAACATCGTCCGACACATGCGAATGGGCAAATCGGGATATCAGGCGTCGATCGACGCCGCCGATGAGATCGGCCTCGCGGTGCTGGCGACCACCATGTCGATCGTCGCGGTGTTCCTCCCGGTCGCGCTGATGCCCGGAATCTCGGGACAATTTTTCAAAGCGTTCGGATTCACCGTCGTCATCGCGGTTCTGATGAGCCTGCTGGTCGCCCGAATGATTACCCCTCTGGTCGCGGCCTTTTTCCTCCGCGCCAAGGGCATCCAGCCGCACGCCGCCGGGCGCGCGATGGAGAGCTATCTCGGGGTTCTCAACTGGAGCCTCAACACCTCCAAGTCAGACGCTGTGCGCGCGACCGCTCCGAACGCCCACGCCAGATTCTATTATTATATCATCGCCGCCCTCGTGCTTCTTCTCTTCCTCGTCGCCTTCATCGTCGGAGCGACAATCGCCTGGAAGCTGCTGATGCCGTTTATCGGCACGACCTTGATCGTCCTTCCGGTTGCGCTGGTTGCGGGCGCCGCGGCGACCTATGGCCTCAGCAAGCTGATTGACTTCGGTATCGGGAAGAAGGGCGGCCCGTTCGCGGTCTGGCATTCGTCCAGACTCAAGGCGTGGTACGTCGATCACCGCATGTGGATGGTCGGCGTCGGCCTGCTCGCGTTCATCATCCAGGGGTTCCTGTTCGCGACCCTGTCGATGTCATTCCAGCCGCCGCTCAACCTCGACTTTTCGCGGGTTAGGATCGCGATGGCGCCCGGCTCCACCCTGGAGCAGACGGCGGACGTATCGGACCGCGCCGCCGAGGTCATCGAGAAGGACCCCGCTGTCGACCGCGTGTTCCAGAGAATCTTCGTCGGCTCGGGCTATCTCAACATCGTCCTCAAGGAGGATCGCAAGGTAACGTCCACGCAGTTCGAGCGCGGTCTCGCGCCGAAGCTCGCGGCGATCGCCGATGCGCAGGTCACGTTCATGAGCCAGAACGGCGGCGGCCGCGACATGACGCTCTATCTGGGGAGCGACAATCCGGTGCTTCTCAACGACACCGCGAACAAGATCGTCGATGAAATGGCGACCTTGCCGGAGCTTCGTGCGCCACGCGTGCAGGGCGATCTCATTCGTCCGGAAGTCGTCATCAAGCCGCGCTTCGACCTTGCCGCCGATCTTGGCGTTACCACCGTCGCTCTCAGCCAGACGATCCGGATCGCGACCCTTGGCGACATTGCGCAGAACAGCGCGAAATTCTCGCTCGCCGACCGCCAGGTGCCGATCACGGTCTCGCTTCCCGAAAGCGCGCGGCGCGATCTTTCAGTGCTCGAGAATTTGCCGGTTCCGACCAGTAACGGTGGTTCGGTGCCGCTCAAGTCCGTGGCTGAAATCGGCTTCGGCTCCGGTCCGACCACGGTTCAGCGGACCAACCAGATCCGGCGGATCACCATCGGTGCCGATCTGGCGCCCGGGCTCGTGACCGGCGATGTCTGGCCGAAGATCTACGCGCTTCCGACGGTCAAGAACCTGCCCGAAGGCGTTCAGAAGCTTGAGATCGGCGACACCAAATGGCAGGCCGAGCTGCTCTATTATTTCATGCTCGCGCTGGCGTCCGGAGTCCTGCTGGTGTTCGCCGTGCTAGTGCTGCTCTACCGCCGATTCCTGTCGCCATTCGTCAACATGGGATCGCTTTTGCTGGCGCCCCTGGGGGCCGCCATCGCCTTGCATTTGACCGGCAACCCCCTGTCGCTACCGGTCTTTATCGGAATCCTGATGCTGTTCGGAATCGTGGCCAAGAACTCGATCCTTCTCGTCGATTTCGCGGTCGAGATGATGAACCACGGGATGGAGAAGAATAACGCGATCTATGAGGCCGGCCACAAGCGGGCTCAGCCGATCGTGATGACGACCGTCGCAATGGTGGCCGGCATGCTGCCGATCGCCTTGTCGCTGACCGGCGACGCAAGCTGGCGAGCGCCGATGGGCGTCACCGTGATCGGCGGCCTCATCTTCTCGACGATCCTGACGCTTCTGCTCGTGCCGTCCTATTTCTCGATCGCGATCGACATGGAGCATTGGGTGGCGAACAAGTTCACGCGCCTGATGGGGGCGGAGGCCCATTCGGGTCACGGACCGGCGGTTCAGCCGGCTGAGTGAACCGAAGCCCAAGCTCGGTTATTGAAGGGCGGATGGTGACCGCACCTATTCCGCCACGCTCCCCCTTGTCGCGTTTCAACCCCGCCCAGCCAGGCGCGCGCGGGATGAAGATCGCCGCCACCGGCCTGCTGGTCGCGATGGCCGGCCTTTATCTGCTGAGCCGCTGGCTTGAGCCTGCTCATCCCTGGTTCGGCTTCGTGAAATCGTTCGCCGAGGCCGCGATGGTCGGCGGACTTGCCGACTGGTTCGCCGTGACCGCGCTGTTCCGCCACCCGCTCGGCCTTCCGATTCCCCACACCGCGATCATCCCCAGGAACAAGGACCGCATCGGCGAGGCGCTGGCCAATTTCATCAATGAGAATTTCCTTGTTCCCTCGGTGGTCGCCCGCAGGATGCGCAACATCGATGTCGCCGGCGTCGCCGGGCGATTTTTGCGAGCGCCCGCGGGAGAAGGCACCAGAATTCGTCACGGCGCATCGCGCCTGATTGCCGATATTTTCGAAGGGTTGGACGACGAGCGTCTGGGCGGGATCGTCAAGGGCGCGATCGCCTCGAGAATCCAGAAGATGGAGGTCGCGCCATTGCTCGGCCACGCCCTGGCCAGCGCGATCAACGAGGACCGGCACGTGCCGATGCTCGAAGCCGCGATCCGCTGGATGGCGCG
>DASTIF010000050.1:0-9038 GCA_035717805.1 Sphingomicrobium sp. | reverse complement strand
GCCGTGAATCCGCCCGCTGGGTCTCCGGGTCGCGCGCCGCGAGCAAGACACCATGCCCCGGCAGCCGGAGAGATCCCCATTCGGGGTTGGTGATGAACAGGCTTCTGGCGGGTAGATCCCCGGCCGCTTTGCCGATGGCATAAGCCCTGATGCGCAGCTTTTCCGTCACCTGGACGTCCGAAATGGCCGAGGTCGTCGCGATGAGGCACCCGCCGCCGAACAGTGCGATTGCAAGCCCGCGCGCGAGCCGCCTGTAGCGCCACGAAGCGCCGGCCGCCATTGCCGCCGCGGCCGTGGCGAGGAGGACATAGGTGGCGACGATCTGCTGGACTCCGGCATATCCCGACGGATGAAGGAAGGCCCACCCAACACCGCCCGCGATCGCCGCCCATATGCCGCCGGCGAAAAAGGCGAGCGCATCGGGAACGCTTCGCCACAGGTCGTAAATCAGCCTGGCGCAGAGGATGCAAAGCGGCGGCAGGACGGGCAGGAAATAGCGCATGTTGTTGCCGCCTCCGCCGTGCCACGATCGCATGATGAACGGCATGATCATGACCACAATGAATGTCAGCAGGGTGACGACGAACCGCCGGTCTTCCTGCCGGATACCGCCGGTCAGCAGAATCGCCATCAGCCCGAGCCACGGCATGCTATGACCGAGCGATTTTTTTACGAGGTCCCAGAATAGAAGCGTGCCCCCGGGACCCGCCTCGACCCCCGAGCGAGAATCCTGAATGTTCCTCAAATCGACAACCAGGGCAAGGAACCCGTTCCAGAATCGGATGAGCCAGGCATTTGTCGCGGGAATGAGAAAAAGCGCCACGCAGACGATGGCAAGCGATGCAATCGCCGCCTTGCGACTGATTTTCCATTTGACCTTACGCCATAGAAAGACGGCGGCGAACACGAGGCAAATCGCGGCAAAGATCTGCCAATAAGACGACAGGTCGATGTTGCCTCCGGATTGCCCGTAGGGCCGTCCGTACGAAAATGGGTTCCAAGTCCCGAACTTCAGGACGTTGAGCCAGGACGCGAGCGCGATCGACGGCAGGACCGCCAGCCCGAATAGCACGCACGAGCGCACCATCCGCGGCGCGAACATGACCAGGATCAGCCCGATCGCCGGCACCGCGAAAATCGCGTCGAGTCGGAACAGCATCCCAGCACCGGCGAACAGCCCGGACAGGATCGCGTCGCGGTCGTCCCGTTTGTTGGTCTCAAGATGGCGAAGCGCGAACCAATAGGCCTGAACCGCGAAGAAGGTGGACAGCATGTGCGGCCACACGCCGAGCGCATATTCGACCCAGAAGGTGCCCAGCATCAGCAGGCCCAGCGCGATCCGGGCGACGGTTTCGCTGTTGAACTCGCGAAGGCAGATCTTGCGCACCGTGAACAGCGTCGCGACCGCGGCAAGGGCATTGAGCAGGACGAAGGCCCTTGGCCCGAGGAACGGGATCAGAAGCCCGCCGAGGATCGCGCTTCCGGCCGGATATTGCGGGGTCAGCCCCTGCGGTCCGTCGATCAGGAATCGGAGCCTGAGGCTTTCGCTGTGGAATTGGTGATAGCCGTTTTCGAGGCCCAGCGAGCCCCATTCGGCGACCGCCCGCGCGCCCAGATAATAAATCGCCTCGTCGATCGAGAAGAAGCCCGGGGACGCGACCAGGGCGCCGAGCAGGATCAGCGCCGACCAGAGCCATAATTCTCTCCGGCCCGTCCATTTGGCCAACGGCATCCCACCCCCCGACAAGATCAGTTGAACCCCCGGTGTGGGTAGCACAATCACCTGTCCGGAGAACCGTTTTCGCGCAGCCGGCCGCTCGCCGTCCCGATGTGGAACGGCGCCGTCGGCAGGGATTGCGGGTGAATTGGCGGAGCGGGAGGGATTCGAACCCTCGATACGGTTTTGCCGTATACTCACTTTCCAGGCGAGCGCCTTCGACCACTCGGCCACCGCTCCGCATCCCCGGGAAGGCGGCTCATTTAGGTGGCGTTCGCTTGGCGGGCAAGCTTGCCGCCCGCACGCATCCAACCCTATGGCGCGCCGATGCGGGGCTTCGGGCAACCACCGTCGGCCGGGGAGATCAAGGCGATCGCACGCTCGGTGCTGGACCGCTTGCCCGAGCCGTTCGCCCGGAGCCTTGGCGACGTCGTCCTGCTGGTCCGCGATTTCGCCGAGGATTCGATGCTCGCCGAAATGGGCATCGACGACCCGTTCGACCTCACCGGCCTCTATGAGGGAATCCCGCTGACCGAACGCAGCGTCGAGCAGTCCGGGACTCTGCCCGAGCGGATTTTCCTGTTCCGGCGGCCGATCCTCGACGAATGGGCGGGCGGCGAGGACACGCTCGAGCATCTGGTCGCGCACGTCCTGATCCACGAGGTCGGGCATCATTTCGGCCTGTCCGACGACGACATCCACGCGCTCGAGGACTCGGCCGGGTGAGGCCGCTGCTGCGGTTCGACCAGGTCGGCTGCCGCCGCGGCGGGCGGTTGCTGTTCGACCGGCTCGATCTCGCGCTCGGCCCCGGCGAGGCGGTGCAGGTCGCGGGGCCCAACGGAAGCGGCAAGTCGAGCCTGATCCGGATGGCTGCGGGGCTTTTGCGACCCGTCCACGGCGCGGTCGAGCGAGCCGCGCTAGCGCTCGCCGACGACAATCTCGCGCTCGATCGCGAGTTGCCATTGAAGCGCGCACTGGAATTCTGGGGCGGGGCAGTCGAGCCGGCGATGTCGTCGCTCGCCCTCGACGCGCTGGCCGGCGTTCCGGTGCGGATGCTGTCCGCGGGGCAGGCGAAGCGGGCGAGCCTCGCGCGTGTCGCATCGTCTGGCGCGCCGCTCTGGCTTCTCGACGAGCCGCTCAACGCCCTCGATTCCGACGGAGTAGGCAGGCTTGCGGGCCTCATCCAGGCTCATCGGGCGTCGGGCGGGGCAGTGCTCGCCGCCTCGCACCAGCCGCTTCCCGGCGATTGGACCCGGCTGGAGCTGACGCCATGATCGGCGCTCTGATTGCCCGTGACGTCCGGCGCGGCTCGACCGGCACGACCTGGCTCCCGGCGGCTTTCTTTTTGCTAGTCGTAGCGCTGATTCCCTTCGCCGTCGGACCCGATGCCCGCCTGCTCGGCCCGATCGGGCCGGGGGTACTGTGGATCGCTGCCTTGACCGCCGCTCTGCTTCCGCTCGACAGGCTGATCGAGCCCGACCGGGCGGACGGCGTGCTCGACCAGCTGGCCATCCACAGGGTCGCCGACGAAAGCGTCGCCGCCGCCAAGATCGCCGCTCACTGGCTGACCTTCGCGCCGCTGCTCCTGATCGCCGCGGTTCCCGGCGCCGTGCTTCTGGCGATGGACGGCAAAGCGCTTCTCAGGACCGAGATCGCGCTCGCGATCGGCACTCCGGGCCTGGCGGCGCTGGCCGTTGCGATTGCCGCGGTCACCGCCGGACTTCCCCGCGCCGGGTCGCTGGCGGCGCTTCTGCTCCTGCCGCTGGCGATTCCGTTGCTGATTTTCGGAGCGGCGAACGCCTTGCTATTGGAAGCGGCGGTCTCGCTCCTGCTCCTTGCTGGAGCGCCGTTCGTGGCCGGAGCGGCGATCCGCGCGTCCCGGACCTAAATCCGGGACCATCTCGCGAAGATGGCGGTGGGCAGGAGAAGCCCGCGCGATTCTTCTAGAACCGCCATTTCGCCCATCTCGACCTTGCCTCCGAGGTCCCCCAGCATCTGGTTGACCAATTCGCCGATAGCGATGGCCGACATCCGAACCGCATAGACGGTAAGGACCAGAAAGCGGCTGTCCTCGTCGAGAAGCTTGCGGCAGTCGGCGAGGAGGGGCGCAAGATTTTCCTCCAGACGCCAGACTTCGCCGTCCGGTCCGCGGCCGAACTTGGGCGGGTCGAGCAGGATTCCGTCGTAGCGGTGGCCTCGCCGGACCTCGCGGGCGGTGAACTTGCCGGCATCGTCGACCAGCCAGCGGAGCGGCCGCCCGGCGAGCCCCGACAGCGCGGCGTTCTCCTTGCCCTGCTCGACCGACCTCTTCGACGCGTCGACATGGACCAGCCGCGCGCCCGCTTCGCTCAGCGCCAGGCTTCCGACCCCTGTATATCCGAACAGGTTGAGGACATCCGCGTCGGCCGAACGCTCCCGCATCCAGTCCCATTGCGGCGCCATGTCGGGGAAGAAGCCGAGGTGGCGGAAGGGGGTCAGCGAGGCGTTGAAACGCACCGCGCGGCGCGACAACTCCCATTGGCGAGGAACCGGACGGTGCTGCACCCAGCGTCCGCCGCCTTCTTCGTCCGAACCTGGAACGAAGGTCGCCTCCGGGTCCCAATCGCCGCGCGCCGGCGCCCACATCGCCTGCGGCTCGGGGCGGACGACCGTGATCGGACCATAGCGCTCGAGCTTCCGTCCGTCGCCGCAATCGATCAGGCCCCAGTCGTCCCAGGGCTCGGCGACCAAAGTCTCGAGACCGGTCGTCATCCCGCCCGGAAGCGCTTGCTCAGCGCGAGGATGTAGATCACGAGCGCGATTGCGGCGAACAGGAACCACTGCACCGCATAGGACCGGTGGTTGTTCGGGATCGACCGCAGCGAGGGCATGGCGCTCGGCTGCAGGCCGGGCGGCGCCGAGGCGGCGACCAGCCGGATTCGGCTGTGTCGGTCGGGCGCGATCATTCCGGTGACCGGTCCGCCGGTCCATTGCCACTTGGCGTTGGGGTCCCTGGACCAGCCGAGCTCGACCGCCATGCCCGGTCCTTCGGCACCCGTGGCGCAATGGACGATGTGAACGTAGCCGGCTTCGCCGTCGCGATTTTCGCCGGCACTCGCGCGCGTTTCGGCGGGTTTGAGACAATTGCCGGTCGCCCAGCGGAACAGTGGCAACGGCCCTTCGAAGGGCGCCGTTGGGAAGGCGATCGGCGGAAGCGTCTCGGCGGCGCGATACTGGTCGATCAGCTGGTCCTTCCAGTGCGAGCGCCTGATCTGCCAGAACCCCAGCGCGATCATCGTGGCGACCGCGAGCGCGACGACCATGGTCGCAACCACCGGAATCCCGCGGGTCATTCCGCGATCCGCCCCTCGCGCGCACGGTGCAGATATTCCTGGGTCAAAAGCAGCGCTTTTCCGAAGCGGAGGCCGAAAAGGGTGAGCGCGATCCCGACGGGAATCCAGATCGCGTGAAGCCAGAATGGCGGCTCGAACAGGCCGTCCACGACGAGCGCGGCGACGACCAGGATCGCGCCGATCACCAGGATCAGGAATGCCGCGGGTCCGTCGCCGACATTGAAGCTCGAGAAATCGAGCCCGCAGGCGCGGCACTTATCGGCGAAGCGGACCCAGCCGGCGAACAGTGTCTTCGACTTGCAGCGCGGACACCGCCCGTAGAGCGCTCCGGCGACAGGCGAGACTTCGCGCACCCGCCGCGGCTCTAGCCCGCGGTCGGCGCGCCCCAGCCGCCCCAGACGTAGATCGACACGAACAGGAACAGCCATACGACGTCGACGAAATGCCAATACCAGGCGGCGGCCTCGAAGCCGAAATGCTGCTTGGGCGTGAAATCGCCCTTCACCGCCCGAAGCAGGCAGACAGTGAGGAAAATCGTCCCGACGATAACGTGGAAGCCGTGGAAGCCGGTCGCCATGAAGAAGGTGGCGCCATAGATATTGCCTTTGAAATCGAACGGCGCGTGGATGTACTCCCAGGCCTGGATGCTGGTGAACAGCAGGCCGAGCAGGATGGTCAGCAGAAGGCCGAGCTTGAGCCCGTCGCGGTCGCCGTGAATCAGCGAATGGTGCGCCCAGGTCACGGTCGTGCCGGAGCAGAGCAGGATCAGCGTATTCAAGAGAGGGAAGCCGAACGGGCTAAGAACCTCGATGCCCTTTGGCGGCCATTGGCCGCCGACCGCATCGACCGCGGAAGGGAACAAGGCCGAGCTGTAGAAAGCCCAGAACCAGGCCAGGAAGAACATCACTTCCGAGGCGATGAACAGGATCATCCCGTAGCGGAGGTGGAGCTGGACGACCGGCGTGTGGTAGCCGGTGTGCGCCTCGGTAATCGTGTGCGCCCACCAATTCCACATGGTGATGAGAACCATGACGAAACCGGCCACCATGACGGGGACGCCATAGGGATTGTCGTGGAACCACAGCACCGCGCCGCCGAACAAGGCGAACGCTGAAGCGGCGCCGATCAGCGGCCAGGCGCTCGGTTCGACCAAATGGTAATCGTGGTTCTGCGTCGCCGCCATTTATGCTTTCCTCGTACTCCTCGCCGCGGCTCTAGCTGGCCGAGGCCCCGGTTTCCACTGGATAAAATGTGTAGCTCAAGGTGATTTCGTCGATGTTCTTCGTGTCGGGATCGGTGCGAAGCTTCGGATCGACGAAGAAGACCACCGGCATGTCGACGCTCTGGCCGCCCTGGAGCGTTTGCTCGGTGAAGCAGAAGCATTCGATCTTGTTGAAATATTTGCCGACCCGGGCCGGCGACACGTTGAACACCGCCTGGCCGGTGGTCGGCCGGGCGACGAGGTTGGTCGCCCGGTAGAAAATCCTGGTGGACGCGCCGGGCTCTACGCGCACCCGCTCCTGAACCGGTTCGAACTTCCAGGGGAGGGCGCTGTTGGTATTGGCGTCAAACCGGACGCCGACTTCCTTGACGGCGGCCGCGCCGGGCGCTTCCTCGGCGCGCTGGGTCGTGCCGCCATAGCCGGTGACCTGGCAGAAAACCCGGTAAAGCGGCACCGAGGCGAAGGCGAGGCCGAGCATTGCCAGGCCCAGCAGCGCCATCATCAGCGCCGTTCGGTTGTTCCGGCTCACGGTCGAGCTCACTTGCCCATGCCGATCTTCGCCAGCGTGATCAGGAAAAGGAGGACGACGAACGCGCCGAGCAACCAGGCCATGATCCGCGCTCGCGCGCGTTGACGGGCGCGGATGATTTCCGATTCCTCGCGCGTCTCGCGGCCTTCGATCTCGGTCATGCCAGCAGCCAGCGGTCGGCGACGACCGAGGTGAACAAGGCGAACAGATAGAATATCGAATAAGCGAACAGGCGCTTTTCCGGGCCCATCGACGACGGCTCGGTCGCCGTGTTTCGAAGCGTGTCCAGGCTCATGAGAACGAACAGCGCGCTCAGCACCGCCGCCGCGATTCCGTAAAGCCAGCCGGCAAGGCCGAGCAGCCAGGGGGCGACGGCCGCGGCTGTCATGGCGACGCTGTAGATGGCGATCTGGCGGCGCGTTGCGGCGACCCCTGCGACGACCGGGAGCATCGGCACCTTCGCGGCCGCATAATCGGAGCGGACGAACAGCGACAGCGCCCAGAAATGCGGCGGGGTCCACAGGAAGATGATCGCGAACAGAAGCAGCGGCAGCGCCTCGATGTGCCCGGTGGCGGCGACCCAGCCGATCAACGGCGGAAACGCGCCGGCCGCACCGCCGATGACGATGTTCTGCGCGGTCCGCCGCTTCAGCCACACCGTGTAGATGAGAACGTAGAAAAGGATCGAGGCGGCGAGCAGCAGCGCCGCGAGATGGTTGGTCGCCAGATCCATCAGGATGACCGAAAAGGCCGCAAGCCCGACACCGAAGTGAAGCGCCGACTGACGATCCATCCGCCCGGCCGGAAGCGGTCGGTTCCTGGTCCGCCGCATTTGCGCGTCGAGGTCGGCCTCGTACCATTGGTTGAGCGCTCCGGCCGCACCGGCTCCGAGCGCTATGCACAGGATCGCGGTAAAGCCGATGACCGGCGGCGGCATCACCGGCGCGGCGAGAAGCCCGCACAGTCCGGTAAAAACGACGAGCCGCATCACCCCCGGCTTGGTCAAAGCGAGGAGATCGCGCCAGTCGGCCGGCAGCGCGGCTGAAGTCGTCATCGGCATGGTGGGCACGGAGGCGCCTATAAGGGGTCGGCCGCCAGAGGGAAAGGCTTGGGTTCCCCCGCGAAGGCAGAGGTCCGGTCCGAGCCCGAAAGGCGGGCATCCCGGCCTTCGTGCGTCTGGGCTCCTGCCTTCGCGGGAGCACTGCTATGCTGTTGCAATGGTCATTCGAATCGCTTTGTTGGTCGCCGCTTTTTCCGCTCCTGCGCTTGCGCAGCAGACCTCCGCCGGCCAGACCGGCACTCCGGTGGCGAGCGTCGATCTCGTGCCCGTCGCGATCGAGACCAGCCTTGGCCGGATCGTCATCGCGCTCGACCGGGCCCGGGCGCCGCTGACGACCGCCAATTTCCTTTCCTATGTCGACTCGCACAAGCTCGACGGGGAGAGCTTTTACCGGGCCATGCCCTATGGCGATGGCGGCCTCATCCAGGGCGGAGTCACCAGCGACGCTCGTAAGCTCAACCCGCCGGTCGCGTTCGAATCGACCGACAGGACCGGCATTCACAATAAAGCCGGCACGATCGCAATGGCCGCGCTCGCGCCCGGCAAGGCCCAGGCCGACTTCTTCATCATGACAACCGATATTCCCGCTTTCGACGGCCCCGGCGGGTTCGCTGCGTTCGGTCATGTGGTCGAGGGCATGGACGTGGTGAAGAAAATCCTCGCCGCGCCGGTCTCTCCCGCCAAGGGCAAAGGGCCGATGAAGGGCCAGATGCTCGAGCCCGAGATCAGGATCGTGAAGGCCGAGCGGGTCGATTCACACGATTAACTTGAGGCCGTGGAGCCGGATTGCGCTTCCGTCTTCGAAGATCGGGGCGCCGATCAGCCGCATCCACCGTTCCGGCTCGCCGCTGGCGGGGCGGATCCGTGCGTCGACGATGAAGCCGCTGCGATGGCCGATGGAATAGGCTCGCAACCTTTCCATCACCGCGCGCGAATCTTCGCAATAGAGGCTGACCGCTTCGCCCCGGCCTACCGATGCGCCTTCGGGAAAGCCGAAAATGCCATAGACTCCGGTGGTCCAGGTCAGCGCATTGTCCGACAGGTCGCATTCCCACCAGCCGGCCCATTTTCGGCCGAGCACGTTGTGGATCGCGAAGTCGGTCAGATCGCCGACGTCGACGTCGAGCACGCGGCCCATGTCGAAGTGCCGCGGCTTTTCGTGAAGTGGCCAGATTTCG
>DASTIF010000049.1:0-9413 GCA_035717805.1 Sphingomicrobium sp. | reverse complement strand
GCAGGTCTTCGACGGCGTGAACCCGGCGCCCCATGCCGGCTGGTCGGTGCTTGTCGATGGCGACAGGATCGCCGCCGCGGGGCCGGACATCGCCGCCCCTCCCGGAGCGAAAGTCATCGACCTTCCCGGGACCACGCTCATTCCCGGCATGATCGAGGGCCATTCGCACCTGTTCCTGCACCCGTATGACGAGACCCTGTGGGACGATCAGGTGCTTCGCGAGCCGCTCGCGCTGCGCACCGCGCGCGCCGTCGTCCATGCCGAGAAGACCCTGATGGCGGGCTTCACCAGCGAGCGCGACCTCGGCACCGAAGGCGCGGGCTTCGCCGACGCCGGAATCGAGCAGGCCATCGACCAGGGGATCATTCCCGGCCCGCGCCTGATGGTCGCGACGAAGGCGATCGTCGCTCGCGGCGCCTATGGCCCGAAAGGCTTCGAGCCCGGCCTTGCGATCCCGCAGGGCGCGCAGGAAGTCGCCGGGGTCGACGAAATGGTCCGCGCCGTTCGCGACCAGATCGCCGGCGGCGCCGACATCATCAAGCTTTATGCCGATTATCACTGGGGCCGGGGCGAGCCGACCCGCCCTACCCTTAGCCAGGCCGAGCTGAACGCCGGGGTCGCCGCCGCCCATGACGCGGGCCGCCTCGTCGCGGTCCACGCCACCACCGCCGAAGGCATGCGCCGCGCCGTGCTCGCCGGCGCCGATACCCTCGAGCACGGCTTTGGCGGCACCGAAGCGGTGTTCAAGCTGATGGCCGAACGCGGAACGGCCTTGTGCCCGACCATCGCGGCCTCGGAAGCTTATGCGCGCTACTTTCAGCATTGGAACGGCGAGGAGCCCGCGCCCGAGAGCGTGCAGGAAAACCGCCGCTCATTCCGGCTGGCGATGAAGGCCGGGGTGCCGATCTGCATGGGCGGCGATGTCGGCGTGTTCAAACACGGGCAAAACTGGCTCGAAATGGAAGCGATGCAGCGGGCGGGAATGCCGGCCGCGCGGGTGATGATCGCCGCCACTTCGGGCAATGCGCATATCCTTCGAATGACCGATCGCGGTCAGGTGAAGCCGGGCCTTCTCGCCGACCTCGTCGCGGTCGAGGGCGACCCGACCGCCAACGTCTCGGCGGTTCGCGACGTCCGCTTCGTCATGAAGGGCGGCAAGGTCGTTCGCGGTCCCGGCGCGGCGCAATGAGCGACAAGCCGGAATCTCCGGAAACAACACTGGTCGATGCCGGGCGGAGGCCCGAATGGCGCGGAAGGCTGGTCAGCCCGCCGGTCCACCGCGGATCGACCATCCTGTTCGACACTGTCGCCGAGCTTCGCGCCGCCGGGCCGGGCCTAGGCCGCCATTATTACGGCCTTCACGGGACTCCGACCCATTGGGCGCTGGCCGAGGCGCTGACCGCGCTCGAGCCGGGCGCCGCCGGCACCGCCTTGCTCCCGTCCGGGCTGGCCGCGGTGACCGCCGCGCTTCTCGCGGTTCTGTCCGCGGGCGACGAAGTGCTGATGGTCGACAGCGTCTATGGCCCGACCCGCCGCTTTTGCGACGAGCTACTGACCCGCTTCGGCGTCAGGACGCGCTACTACGATCCGCTGGCCAGGCCGGCCGACCTCGAAGCGCTGCTGAGCGACACAACCAGGGCGATCTTCCTCGAAAGCCCCGGTTCGCTCACCTTCGAGGTGCAGGACGTGCCGGGCATTTGCGCGATGGCGCGGCGGCGCGGGGTGACGACCCTGCTCGACAACACCTGGGCGACGCCGCTGCTGTTTCCCGCGATTGCCGCCGGAGTCGACCTGTCGATCCTCGCGGTCACCAAATATGTCGGCGGCCATTCGGACCTGCTGATGGGCTCGGTGACCGCCGGGCCGGACTGGTACCAGCGGGTGCAGCGAACCGTCTTCGACCTCGGCTTTTCGGTCAGCCCGGACGACGCCTGGCTTGCGGCGCGCGGGCTTCGGACGATGGGCGTCCGCCTGAAACAGCATGAGCGAAACGCGCTCGCCGTCGCGCAATGGCTCAAGGCGCGGCCCGAGGTTGCTCGCGTTCTGCATCCCGCTTTCGACGACTGCCCCGGTCACGATTATTGGAAACGCGACTTCAAGGGGTCGAGCGGCCTCTTTTCCTTCGTTCTCAAAGGCGGCGACGGCGCGGCTCGCGATCGCCTGATCGACCGGTTCGAGCAGTTCGCGATCGGCTATAGCTGGGGCGGTTTCGAGAGCCTTGCCGTGCCGGCCGACCCCGTCCGGACCGTTGGCCGCGCCGAATGGGAAGGCCCGCTCGTCCGTCTGCACGTCGGGCTCGAGAACCCCGCCGACCTCATCGCCGACCTCGACCGGGCGCTTGCCGGCTATCCCTAGTCCATCGCCATCGCCGGCTCGCCGGCCTTGGGCGGCTTGGCGCGGCGCATCAGGAACACGAGCGGAAGCGCCGCGAAGCTCAGAATCATCATCAGCTTGAAATCGTCGAGATAGGCGATGAACAACGCCTGCCGGGTGATTTCGGCGTTGATGAAAGCGGCGACGGCATTGCCCTGGGTTCCGAGCATCTGCAGCAAATGCGGGTCGACCGCCGGCAGCTTGTTGGAGGTGATGTTCGCCGCCATGTCGGCATGGGCGACCTGGGTCATCCGCACCAGCTGCGAGCTGACGATGGCAATACCGACCGACCCGCCGATGTTGCGGCCGAGGTTGAGGAGGCTGGTTCCGGCGGTTCGAAGCTTGGGCGCCAGCGTTGCGAAGGCGAGCGTCTGCAGCGGCACGAAGATGAGGCCGAGCCCGAGGCCCTGGACGACCCCGCTGACGATGACCGGACGCGACGGTTGATCGATGGCAAAGCCGGTCATCATCCACAGCGACACCGCCATGAAGACGATGCCCGAAGCGACCAGCATCCGCGAATCGACCTTGCCGACGAGCCGGCCCGCGAGCAGCATGGAGAACAAGGTGCCGATCCCGCGCGGCGCGGTGAGGAAGCCCGACTGGAGCACCGAATAGCCGTACATCCGCTGCAGCAGCGGCGGCAGCAAGGCGAGCCCTGCAAGCAACAGCACGCCAGTGACGACCATGAACACCAGTGCGGTGGCGAAATTGCGGTCGGTGAACATCTGCCGCTCGAACAACGGATGTTCCGAGGTGACGGTGTGGACGAGGAACATCCAGAAGGCGGAAATCGCGAGGCCGACCTCGATGATCGTCTCCCAACTGTCGAACCAGTCATTCTGCTGGCCGCGGTCGAGGAACATCTGGAGCGCGCCGAGCGCGACGGCGAGCAAAGTGAAACCGAACAGGTCGAAGCGGCGGCGTTGAAGCTCGGTCTTGGGGAGCGACTGGGCCAGGAGGAAGAAGCAGATGATCCCCACTGGCAAATTGACCAGGAACACCCAGCGCCAGTTGTAGCTGTCGGTCAGCCAGCCGCCGAGCACCGGCCCAAGGATCGGACCGATCATCACGCCCCCGCCGAACATCGCCATGGCCTTGCCGTGGTTCTCGGGCGGATTGATGTCGAACAGGGTGGATTGCGAAAGCGGGACGAGGAAGGCGCCGCTGACGCCCTGGATGGCCCGGAACAGCACCATCTCCGTCAGCGACGTCGCCGCGGCGCACAGCACCGAAGCGGCGGTGAATCCGACGACGGAAATCAAAAGCAGACGCCTGCGGCCGATCCGGTCGGCCAGCCAGCCGGCGATCGGCAAAGCTATCGCCGAGGCGACAATATAGCTGGTCAGCACCCAGTTGATGCTGTCCTGGGTCGCCGAAAGGCTCGCCTGCATGTGCGGCAGGGCGACATTGGCGATCGTGGTGTCGAGCACCTGCAGGAGCACCGCCATCATCACGCCGATGGTGACAACCGCGCGCTGACCGGCAGGAAGCGGGTGCGTGATCATGTGCGCCTGACCCCGGCCATTCGACGCCGCTTAGGGAGCGCTGTCGAGGTCGACGGTGACGTAGGCCGAAAGACCGGCGATCATCGGCCGCGACGGAACGCCGTCGAAGGCGATCTTGACCGGTACGCGCTGGGTTACTTTCACCCAGTTTCCGTTGGCATTCTGGGCCGGGATCAAGGCGAATTCGCTTCCAGTCCCGGCACCGATGCTTTCGACATGACCGGTAAGCTTGAGCTCCGGATAGGCATCGACCTCGATCGTCGCCTTTTCGCCGGGGACCATCCGGGCAAGGTCCTTCTCCTTGAAATTGGCCTGCACCCAGGCGCCCTTGCCGTGCACCAGCGACAGGACTCCAATTCCCGGCACGACCGCCTGGCCGACCTGCAGGCGGTCCGAATTGGCGATTTCGCCGTCCATCGGCGCGCGCACCACCGTCCGTTCGAGATCGAGCTTCGCCTTGTCGACGGCCGCCTGCGCCTGCGCGACCGAGGGCTGTTCGCCCGGCGCGATCGCGGCCCGGGCATTGGCGGCGCGGGCGCGCGCATCGGCCAGATCGGTCTCGGCGGTCCGGACCTCGTTCAACGCATCCTCATAGTCGGCCCGCGTGGTGAAGCCGCGCTTCAGCAGCGCGCGTTGGCGTTCGAGCGCGTTGCGCTTGATCTCGAGATTGGCCTGGGCGCCGGTGATGTCGGCGCCCGTGCCGGCAGCCTCGGTCCTCAGCTGGCTGGTCTGCAGCCTGGCCGCGGCGAGCTGCGCCTCGGCCTGCTCCAGAGCGACGCGATAGGGTTCCGCGTCGATGCGGAACAGCACGTCGCCGCGCTTGACGTGGTCGCCATCCTCGACGGCGACCTCGACAACCGCTCCGCTCACCTGTGCGCTCACGGACGCAATGTCCTGCTTGACCTGCGCGTTGTCGGTCGCGACGCTGTCGGCGCTCGCAAGCCAATAATAAAGCCCGCCCGCGAGGATCAGCAGCGGGACGATGAGCATCGCAAACGTGCGCGGCTTTTCGGGCTTTCTGATCAGCTTTCGGCGCTTGGGCTTGACCGCCGTCTCCACGTCGGCGGGCGTTTCGGTCGCGGCGCCCTCCGTATCCCTTTTCATCTCGTTCATGCGCGCGCCGCCTTTCCGCGCTGCCCGGAGCGGGCAAGATTGTCCCGAATGCTCGCCAATCGGCCGTGAAGCATGTCGAGGTCCTTCGTATCGATACCGTCGGTTGCCACTTCGGCGAGCTCGCGAGCCAGGCCGTGCAGCTTTTCGATAAGCGGCGCCGCCTTGGCGGTTAGCTCAAGCCTCCATGCCCTTCGGTCGGTGGGATCGGGCGTTCGCTCGACAAGGCCGGCCTCTCCGAGCCGGTCGACGATCCGGCACAAGGTGATCGGCTCCATGTCCAGCCGTTCGGCGAGCTCGACCTGCCGCAGGCCAGGCTCGCGCTTCAGCCGCGCCAGCGCGCGCCATTGCGGTCGAGTGATTCCGAGAGTCGCGGCGCGCTGGTCGAAAGCGCGGCGGATCGTCCGGGCAGTCTCGTTGATTTCGAAAAGCAGCTCTTCCATTGCGAGCCCATATAATAAGCGTGCTTACTAAATCAACGAGCAAATGGAAAGTTCCGCGCCAACCGGGAACGCGCGCTATTTCAGACGGCTGACGAGAAGCTCGAAAACCGCCGGATAGATCGGCCGGGTGAACTCGACTCCGGCGACCACGTCCTTGATCCAGCAAACCGCCGCTTCGAGCGGCTCGAGCCCCTCGAACTTCAAAAGCACGACCTCGTCGAGCTCGGGCTTGTCCATAAATTCGACCTTGCAGCCTTCGGGCGACAGATCGAACACCTGAACGGCAAAATTGTGGTGGCCGCGCCTGCGAAGCTTGACCATCGCGGACAGCCGGACCCTCGGGCTTCGGCGAGGCGCCTGATGGCGGGGCTTTTCGAAACCGCTTTCCAAATTCTTGGTCATCAGCAAGCACCCGTCGCATCAAGTCAACCACAGCTTGCCGCAGTCCGCGGCCAAGCTCAATCGCCCAAAGGCGCGAAATTCGAGGAAAGCGGCGGCTTACCTGGATGCGGACCGGCTGCTCGCCGGCTGAGACCATTGGGCGACGACCGGCTTGCCGTCGATATTGCCCGGCGGCGTGTAGCGGCAGACGAGGGCATCGTATCGCGGGCCGGCATAGAATCCACAGCCGATGTCCGTGGTCGTCGACCAGACCATCTGGGTGAAGTGGGCGCATTGCTCCCAGTCGCCGGTGCAGACGTTCGGAAAGATGCCCGCGCGGTAATAACGGCCTTCGTCGAACCAGGTGCGAAGCATTCGCTCGATCGAATTCGCTCCGTGCTGGCTGATGACGAGATTCTCGCGCTCGCGCTCGCGACCCGCACGTGGCGAATGCTGAAGCCGCCCGATCTCGGTCAGAGTCTTCGCATAAGCGGCTGCATGCGCCGCCAGCAGCGGGTTCCACCGAAGCGGCGGCGAGCCGAGCCGGGCGCGAAGCTGGTTGTGGCGGTCGAGGACCATCCGGAATGCGGGGCCAAGCTGTGCGTTCGCGAACTGTCCGGCGCCGGCTTCCGCCGACGCGACCGATTCCGCGGCTGGTGCAGCCGAAGCGACGAGCACGAATGCCGCAACGGCAGCGCCGCAATTGCCAAGCCGAATCCTCGCCGGCCACTTGTTCAGTCCCATGGTCATGCCCTCGATGCAGGTCTCGCGACCCTACATCGCCCCCCAATTCCCAAATTTTTCCTAAACTTCGGCGGTGAACGGAGTGAAATCCGTGCGCTCGTCGAAGACGTCGACGCCTTCCTTGCTCTTGAGGAAGCCGACGATGGCGTAAGTCACGGGGGTCAGCACGACCTCCCAGCCGACCTTTAGGAGCCACTGGGTGAGCATCACCTGAACCACCAGGTCATCGGTCCAGCCGGCCGCTCCGAGAAAGGCGGCGGGGTAGAAAATCGCGCTGTCGACTCCTTCGCCGACGATCGTGCTGCCGATGGTGCGCATCCACAGGTAGCGCCCCTCGGTCCAAAGCTTCATCTTGGCGAGAATGAAGCTGTTGGCGAATTCGCCCGCCCAGAAAGCGCAGATCGAGGCGAAGACGATCCGCGGAACCTGGCCGAACACCTGCTCGTAGGCGGCCTGGCCGGTCCATTCCTCGGCCGGAGGAAGAGCGACGACGACCATCGACATGAAGGCCATGAACAGCATGGCGGCCGTCCCTGCCCAGATGCACCGCCGCGCCCGGCCGTAACCATAGACTTCGGTCAGGACGTCGCCGAGGACGTAGGACAAGGGGAAGAACAGAATTCCGGCGCCGAACGGCCAGGGGCCGAGCACCGGGAGCTGGACGACCGCGACCTTGCCCGCGCCGAGAACGTTCGAGAGCAGAAGGATGCTGACGAACGCGGCCATCATGAAGTCGAACCAGCGGACCGGCCGGCGGTGAAGCTCGGCGGCGTCGACTCGTCTCGGTTTACGCATTCGCCCCCACGAGGCCGTTTCTATAACGCCAATCCGGGCGGTGAAAGTGGCTCGCACGCGCGTTGACGGTCGACCGGCGACTTCCTAATTCGGCGCTCGCCAGGCGGGTATGATGTAATGGTAGCCTGTCAGCTTCCCAAGCTGATCGCGCGGGTTCGATTCCCGCTACCCGCTCCAAATTCGACCCGTCGGGGGAATGGATCGATTTTGGAGCGCTCGAGCGACGCGAGAGGCGACTGCAAATGAACGAGTCCCTGCGCCGCGAACTTCTGGAACGCGCCAGAGCCGACGATGCTTTGCGCGAAGAGCTCGCTAACGAAGGTTCGCTGTTCGACGGTTACCATCCGGCTATGGAGGTGCTTCACCGCCGCAATGCTGCCCGGTTACGGCAGATCCTCGACTCGCACGGTTGGCCAGGCAAGAGCGTCGTCGGGCCAGACGGCGCGGAGGCTGCCTGGCGAATCGTTCAGCACTCGATCGGTGAACCTGAATTCATGCGTTCGTGCGTGAGCCTGATCGAAGAGGCGGCGGCCAGCGGGGAAGCGGACGGAGCGCATCTTGCCTTTCTCGTCGACAGAATTCGCACGTTGGAGGCGCGGCCGCAGCTTTACGGTACGCAATATGACTGGAATGCCGAGCGGGATGCCATGGTCCCAATGAACGGGATCGAAGACACGGGCTCGGTTAACGAGCGGCGAAGAGCCGTCGGCCTGCCGCCGCTGGAATGGCGCCGGTCACCACCGCCTGGCGAGCCACCGCCCACGGAAAGCTTCGAAGATCAGGAAAGCCGGCTCAATGCGTGGGCGCGGCAGGTGGGCTGGCGCTAGATCCCGCCGTCGACAATCTCGACGCCCGCCTCCTTCAACCCTTTTCGTAATGCATCCGCGCATTTCTCCGCCAGCCCCTCGTGTTCGGACCGGATCACGAAGTCGGCGCCGAAATTGCCTTCGCGATAAAAGGGATAGCTGCCGATCGTGACTCCGGGATGGCAGTCCTGGACCGTCTTCAAGAGCTCGGCGACGTCGCTTTCGGCGGCGTGCGCGCGGACCGTGACCGCAACCAGCGGACGGCCGCCTTCGAGCTTTCCGTCGAGCGCTTCGAGCATTGCTTTGGCGATGTTGGGCACTCCGGCGAGGATGTAGACGTTGCCCATCTTCACGCCCGGAGCGCCGGAGGTCGGATTTTGAATGATCTCGGCGCCGGCCGGCACCCGCGCCATCCTCAATCTGGACTCGGTCAGCCCGAGCGGCCGGTCGCGGTAATAATCTTCGAGAATCTGGCGGCCTTCGGGGTGGACGATGACCGGCACGGCGAAGGCCGCGGCGATGGAATCGACGGTGATATCGTCGTGAGTCGGGCCGATGCCGCCGGTGGTGAAGACATAATCATTCTTCATCCTGAGCGCATTGACCGCTCCGACAATCGCGCCCTGCTCGTCGGGCACAACCCGCGCCTCGACCAATCTGATGCCCTGCTTGTTGAGCCAGGAGGCGACCTGCGCGATATTCCTGTCGTCGGTCCGGCCGGAGAGAATCTCGTCGCCGATGACGATGAGGGCGGCCGTCCAGATTCTCGATTCCTCGGCCAAAGGCTCCTCCGGTGACTTCGCGGCCCCGAATGCCTATCTACGCGCCATGACTCAATACATCACAGTCGCCGACGACGACCGGGTCGAGGCCCGCAACGGCGTCATCAAGCTTCACGGGCCGGAAGGCTTCGACGGGATGCGCAAGGCGGGACGACTCGCCGCGGAGATCCTCGACGCCCTGGTGCCCCATGTCGTTCCCGGAGTGACGACCGACGAGCTCGACGCGATCGTCCACCGAATGACGACCGAGGCCGGAGGAGTTCCCGCGACCCTGGGCTATCGGGGGTTCACGCGAAGCTGCTGCACCTCGATCAACCATGTCGTCTGTCACGGCATTCCCGGCGACCGCGTCCTCAAGGACGGCGACATCGTCAACATCGACGTCACGCCCATCCTCGACGGGTGGCACGGCGACACGAGCCGCATGTTCCTGGTCGGCGACGTGCCGCTGAAGGCACGGCGGCTGGTCGA
>DASTIF010000048.1:0-12425 GCA_035717805.1 Sphingomicrobium sp. | reverse complement strand
CGCGCCAGCCCGACGAGGAACAGGCAAAGCCAGGCGATCAGGGCCGAGCCGATAAGCGCGCCCGTGATCACCAACAGGCCGCGTCGGGTTTCGCCGCGCTTCAGGGAAACGAACGCCAGTCCCGCGACCAGCACCGTCAGCAGGCCGACGCCCATCCATACAGGCAGCACGACCAGCCACCGGCCCGCGAGATCCGCGAATATGACCGCTCCGCCGGCGCCTGGCGAAGCGCCCGCGAGCTCGCGCGCAAGCGCCAGCGCCTGGTCGCCCATGTGTTTCAGGCTTCGCGAATCGAGCGCTTCGAGATCGTCGCCGGCGCTGTGATAGCGGGTCTCGTTGCCGATCATCGCGAAGTTGAGCGTGGTCCAGCCGCGCTCGGCGAAGGCGTTGACGTCGGTGTAATTGGGCAGAAGCCGGTAGAAATCCGTCGCCAGCGAATTGGCGTAGGGGCGGTCGACCGAACGGGCGAAGGCTCGAACCGCGGGCCCGTTGGGGTCGCTGGTCTCGAACATCGTCACCGGTCCCGTCACGCCGCGCGCTTCGACGTTGATGAGGCTGTCGACGCGCTTGCTGAGCGGGTCGGCCAGAAAGGCGCGCGCGCCCACCAGCCCGAGCTCCTCGCCTTCGTTGAACAGCAGCAGCACCGGCCGTTCCAGCCGCTCGTTCTTCAGGATCGCCGCGATTTCGAGCAAAGTCGCGACCCCGGCGCCGTCGTCCGACGCTCCCGGGCCGGCCGGGTTGCTGTCGTAATGGGCGTTGAGGAGCACCGCTTTGCCAGCCGCAGGACCCAGGGCAACGAGCAGGTTGCGCACCCGAGCGCAGGTCACGCCGCGCTTCTTGTAGATTTCGCTGCAGGCGAAGCGGTCGCGGACGATAGGAGTAAGCCCCAGCGCCCGGATCCGGGCGATCAGACGCGTCCGAACCGCATCGTCACCGAAAGAATCCGCCGGGTGCGACCGTTGATCTCCAAGGATCGCGGCGAGCCGCGCCTTGGCCCGGACTTCGTTGAATTCGCCACCGGGCATCGGAGTGGCGGTGCGTGCCGGCAATTCGATCAGGACCGGGAGCGTCGCCAGCCCTGCGAGCAGCGCGAACAACACCGCCGCAAACAGCAAATATGGCCGACGCATCGCCCCCGCTTGTCCCCTGACCTCACCGCCCCATATCGCTTTAGGCGCGCGCCTGCGATAGGCGCTTGGCCGAAGCAGCCGGAGGTCTTGAATGGGTTATCGTGTCGCGGTGGTCGGAGCGACCGGCAATGTCGGGCGGGAAATGCTCAACATTCTCGCCGAGCGGCAATTTCCGCTCGACGAGGTGGCAGCGGTCGCCTCGCCGCGCTCGACGGGCGACGTCATCGACTTCGGCGATTCAGGCAAGGAGCTGAAGGTCAAAAACCTCGAGCATTTCGATTTTTCCGGCTGGGACATGGCTTTATTCGCGGCCGGCTCGGAAGTCTCGAAGACCTTTGCGCCCAAAGCCGCGGCGGCGGGCTGCACGGTCATCGACAACAGCTCTTTCTTCCGCATGGACCCGGACGTCCCGCTGATCGTGCCGGAGGTGAACGCCGACGCCATCGCCGGTTATCGGAGCAAGAATATCATCGCCAACCCGAACTGCTCGACCGCGCAGCTGGTGGTCGCGCTCAAGCCGCTTCACGACGCCGCCAGGGTCAGGCGGGTCGTCGTCGCTACCTACCAATCGGTGTCCGGAGCCGGGAAGGCGGGCATGGACGAGCTGTTCGAGCAGTCGCGCAACATCTTCGTCGGCGACACCAGCGAGCCGTCCAAATTCACCAAGCAGATCGCGTTCAACGTGATCCCGCACATCGACGGCTTTCTCGACGATGGGTCGACCAGGGAAGAATGGAAGATGGTGGTCGAAACCAAGAAGATCCTCGACCCGAGTATCAAGGTCAGCGCGACCTGCGTTCGAGTCCCGGTCTTCGTCGGCCACAGCGAGGCGGTGAATGTCGAGCTCGAGGAGGAGCTTTCCGCCGATCAGGCACAGGCGATCCTTCGCGAAGCGCCCGGAATCATGCTCGTCGATAAGCGCGAGGACGGCGGCTATGTCACGCCGGTCGAATGCGTGGGCGAATATGCGACCTATGTAAGCCGGGTCCGCGACGACCCGACGGTCGAGAACGGGCTGTCGCTGTGGGTGGTCAGCGACAATCTCCGCAAGGGAGCGGCGCTGAACGCCGTCCAGATCGCCGAGCTGCTCGGCCGCAAGCATCTCCAGCAGGCGGCTTGAGCGATTGATAGCAAAATGCTATCACCACCATATGGGCCAAGTTCTTATTCGCAATCTCGATGACGATCTCATCGCGGCTTATCGCGAGGCCGCCGAGAAAAATCACCGCTCTCTCGAAGCGGAACTTCGTGCCGCATTGAAGCTGCACCGGCCTGTCACTGCGAAGCGGCGGGAGGAGTTGCGAGAACTGTCCGACACGATCCGGGCCATGACTCCGAAGGGTGTCAAACAAACGCCCTCGGAGGTGCTGGTTCGCGAAGATCGTGACGGCTTTCGTTATTGACCCGGCTCGTCGATACGAGCGTCGCGGTCAAATGGCTCGCCGCCGAGCGGGATTCCGACGCGGCGCGGGCGCTGATTGGCGAACCGCTCGTCGCTCCCGATTTGATGTTGGCCGAACTGTCCAACGCGGTTTGGAAGAAGTGGCGGCGAGGCCAGATGGTGATCGAGCAGGTGAAACTTGCGCAGCCTTTCGTGGCTTCGTTCGTCGAGCTGGTGCCTACTACGTCCTTTGCCGAGGAAGCCTTGCGGATTGCGATCGAGCTGGAGCACCCCGTCTACGATTGCTTTTATCTGGCGGCGTCTGCCGCGCTCGAGTTGAAGTTGGTGACAGCGGATTCGAGGCTAATCGACAGGTGTGCGGCAACGCCGTTTGCTGACTGCGTGGAGGCTCTATGAAGCAGACGATGACCGGCGGATGCGCCTGCGGGCGGGTGCGGTACAAGGCGCGGGTCGAGGATGACGAGGCCTATCTGTGCCATTGCCGGATGTGCCAGCGCGCGACCGGCTCGGTCTCGATCGCGTTCAAGAGCATGAACCGCGCCGATGTCGAGTGGGACAGCGAGCCGGACTGGTACGACAGCTCGCCGATCGCCCGGCGGCCCTATTGCCGCGAGTGCGGCGCATCGCTTGGGTTCGCCTTCAACGAAGGCAGCGACAGCCTGGACCTGACCGTCGCGAGCTTCGACGACCCGTCGCGGTTCAAGCCGACCAGCCATTTCGGCGTCGAAAGTCTCCACCGCGCTTGGCTCAACACCGAAGGCCTGCCGGAGAAACGCTCCGACGAGCATGAGACCCTGGTCGAGCGATGGGTCAACGCGACCGGCGAAATGCCGTCCTGAGGAATTGCATTGTCCAACATCATCCAGGTGACGCCCTTCATGCTGGTGCCGGAGCTCGATCCGGCAGTGGTTTTCATGACCGATGTTCTTGGCTTCAGCGTGGACTTCCGCCAGCCCGGCTATGTCTATGTCAGCCGCGAAGGCGCGGGGCTTCGAATGCTGGAAGCCGGGCCTGGCAACCCCTTCCAGCCGGGCACCCGCCGTTTCGCTTATTATTTCGACTGCCGCGACGTCGACGCTCTCTACGCCGAGCTGAAGACGAAGCTCGATACGCTTCCGCCGCGCGACGTCCACGGGCCGGCTGACAAGCCCTACAAGCAGCGCGAGTTGCTGGTGCTCGCGCCCGACGGCAATCTGATCGGTTTCGGGCAAGCGATAAAGTGAGCGACGCAACTCTCCGCCATTGGACCGCATCCGACGGAGTCGAGCTCGCGTTTCACGAAATTGGCGAGGGCAGGGCGGTCGTTCTGCTCCACGGTTTGTTTTCGAGCGCGGAGATGAACTGGATGAAGTTCGGCACCGCGGCGCGGATTGCCGAAAGCGGATTTTGGGTCATCATGCCCGACCTCAGGGCGCATGGTGCATCGGGCAAGCCGCACGACGCAGCCTGCTATCCGCCCGGAGTGCTCGCCCGCGACCTTCGCGAACTTGTCGAGCATCTCAAGCTCGAAAGCTTCGACCTCGGCGGATTTTCGCTCGGCGGGCGGACCGTCGTCGAAGCGGTCGGCAAGGGATTGAAGCCCGGGAAGGCGGTGCTCGGCGGAATGGGGCTCGAAGGCTTGCACGGCTGGGAGAGCCGCAAGCGCTTTTTCCTCGACGCCATCGACGAATATGACAGCGCGGCTCGCGGCAACCCGCATTGGCTTTCGATCCAGTTCATGAAGACGATGAAGGTCGACCGCGAAGCGGCCGCTCTGCTTCTGAAGAGCTTCGCCGACGTCGACGAGGCGTGGCTCAACGGTTTCACAATGCCGACTCTGGTGGTGTGCGGAAGCGAGGATCACGACAACGGATCGGGCCGGGCGCTCGCCGAGGCATTGCCCGACGCAGTTTATCGCGAAGTGCCCGGTACCCACATGAGCTCGGTCACCAAACCCGAACTCGGCCGAGTGATCGCGAGCTTTCTGCCTTCGGCTTGACGGGCGGCGGCGCAGCTTTCAACCTTCGATTTCGCCAATTCGCGAAGCTTGAAGGGGAGTCGTTCCGATGAGGTTTGTTGCGTCCGTTTCGCTTGCCGCGCTCGCACTCGCGGGCTGTGCCGCCAACCAGATGCCGGCCGAGACAACCGGTGCTGTCGAAACCGTTCCATCCACCGAAAACGCTTCTACCCCCGATTTCGCGCTCACTCCCGACGGTGCGCGGCAGTTCATTGCAGCCGCCGAAGCGGACCTGGGCGATTTCAGCGTCATCGCCGGCAGGGCGGCTTGGGTGAACCAGACTTACATCACCGGCGATACCGATGCGCTCAACGCTTATTTCGGGACCATCAGCACCGAAAAAGGAGTGAAATACGCGCTCGCCGCCGCGCGTTACGCCCAAGTGCCGGGACTCGATCCCGATACGGCGCGCAAGCTCAACATCCTCCGCGGAGCGCTGGTATTGGCGGCGCCGAGCACGCCGGGGGCGGCCGCCGAGCTGAATGAGATCGCGACCCGGCTGCAGTCGACCTACGGCAAGGGCCGCGCGACGCTCGACGGCAAGACCATCACCGGCGACGTCGCCGAGGAGAAGATGGGGACGCTTCGCGACCCCGCGAAGCTCAAGGAGGTATGGACCAGCTGGAACAACAATGTCGGCCGGCCAATGCGTACCGACTACACCCACATGGTCCAGATCGCGAACGAGGGCGCCAGGGAGCTCGGCTACGCCGACACCGGCGCGATGTGGCGCTCGCAATACGACATGAGCCCCCAGCAATTCTCGGCGATGTACGACCGTCTGTGGAACGAGGTGAAGCCGCTCTACATCGATCTTCACTGCTATGTCCGGGCCGAGCTCAACGACAAATATGGCGACGAGGTGCAGCCCGCGACCGGGCCGATCCGATCCGATCTTCTCGGCAACATGTGGGCGCAGGAATGGGGCAATATCTATGAGGTTGTCGCACCCAGGGGCTCCGGCGACATCGGCTACGACCTCACCAGCCTGCTCGAAAAGCACGACTACACACCGGTCGAGATGGTGAAGACGGGCGAGCGCTTCTACACTTCGCTCGGCTTCGCGCCGCTGCCGGAAAGCTTCTGGGAGAAGTCGCAGATTACGCGGCCCCGCGATCGCGAGGTGATTTGCCATGCCTCGGCCTGGGATGTCGACAATGAGAACGACGTCAGGATCAAGATGTGCACGCACGTCAACGCCGACGATTTCGTGACCATCCATCACGAGCTCGGCCACAATTTCTATCAGCGCGCCTACAATGATCAGTCGTATCTCTACAAAAACGGCGCCAATGACGGCTTCCACGAAGCTATCGGCGACTTCATCGCGCTTTCGGTTACCCCCGAATATCTGGTGCAAATCGGGCTTCTCGACCGGAGCAAGGTGCCAGACCAGAGCAAGGACATCGGCCTGCTGCTCCGCCAGGCGATGGACAAAGTCGCCTTCCTTCCGTTCGGACTGATGGTCGACAAGTGGCGCTGGGGCGTGTTCGACGGATCGATCCCGAGCACGGCGTACGAGAAGGGCTGGAACGACCTTCGACTGCAGTACCAGGGCATCGTTCCACCGGTGCCGCGGACGGAAGCCGACTTCGACCCGGGCGCGAAATATCATATTCCGGCGAACACGCCGTACGCCCGTTACTTCCTGGCGCGAATCCTGCAATTCCAGTTCTACAAGGCCGCCTGCGACATGGCCGGGTGGACGGGGCCGCTTCACCGCTGCAGCTTTTACGGCAACAAGGAGGTGGGTCGAAGGCTCAACCAAATGCTCCAGGTCGGCATGTCGAAGCCGTGGCCCGACGCGCTTCAGGCCTTCACCGGCACCCGCGAAATGTCCGGCAAGCCGATGCTCGAATATTTCGCCCCGCTGCAGGCGTGGCTCGAAAAGGAAAACGCCGGCAAGCGCTGCAGCTGGTGACGCAAAAAAAAGGGGCGCCGGTAAGGGCGCCCCTTCGGGTCATCGGACCGGTTGATCTAGTGGGTGACGCCCTGCTGCGCGGTTCCGGCGTTCATCGTCTGCCTCGACGAACGGGAGCCGGTGGAGCGTGACGAGGAGCTGCCCTTGCTTCCCCGCGACGCGGTCGCGCGCGACGATTCGATGGCGCTCGATTCGTTCGGGCCCTCGGTCATCGCCAGCTCGCGGCTCGAGCTTCCCGATCGCATGTCTTCCGCCCAGTCGCTGATCTGGCCGCTCAAATTGCTGATCTGATCGCTGATCTGATTGCGCTTCGACCACAGGAAGACGCCCGCGCCGACCGCCGCCGCGGCAGCCGCCGCCGTGGCCATCGGCCGTTCCCTCGCGCTGTCCACCCAGCCGTTGCTGCTATACTGGTTGCGGCCGCTCGGATTGTTGTTGTTCGAGCCGCGCTGACTGTTCCTCGGCATCGTCGATTCTCCTTTTTCATCAATGGCGAATCAACGTTCCGAAAGCGTCCGCGTTTCGGCCCTTCGGCGAAGGGAGGCGCCCAAGCGACGGGCGCCCCGGCGTCGTCTCAAAGCTGCTCGAGCATATGCTCGGCGCTTGACGCCTTATACTCGCCGGGCGCCTCGACATTGACCTGTTCGACCATGCCGTCGTCGACCACCATCGAATAACGCTGGCTGCGCTGGCCCATGCCGAATTTCGACCCGTCCATGGTCAGGCCCACCGCCTCGGCGAACTGGCCGTTGCCGTCGGCGATCATCGTGATGTCTTCAGAGCCGTCACGATTGCCCCAGGCCGCCATGACGAAGGGATCGTTGACCGAGATGCAGGCGATTTCGTCGATCCCCCTGGATTTCAGCTCGTCCGCCTTGTCGACATAGGAGGGCATGTGCCGCGCCGAGCAGGTCGGGGTGAAAGCGCCCGGGACCGCGAACAACGCGACCTTCTTGCCTGCGAAATAGTCGCCGCTCGTCGTCGGCCGCGGTCCGTCAGGGGTCGCGATGGCGATTGGAACGTCCGGAATTTTGTCACCGACCTGGATGGCCATCGCGTCTGTCTCCTGCTTGGGCTCGTGAGGAAGCGCAGATAGGAAGGCGGCGCAGGCGGCTCAAGCCTTGCCGCCCCAGCCGCTTCGTCCCAAGGTACATGCGTGACTCCTCCGCCGTTTCTCTCCGGAAAGCTGCTCCTGGCGATGCCAGGGATGTCCGACCCGCGTTTCGAGCGCGCGGTGATCGCCATGTGCGCGCATGACGAAAACGGGGCGGTCGGAATCGGGGTCGGCCACAAGCGCGCCGGCATACGGTTCCGCGGGTTGCTCAGGCAGCTCGAGATCGAGCCCGGCGAAGCGCCCGATTGCGCGGTGCTCCACGGCGGGCCGGTCGAGCCTGGAAGGGGCTTTATCCTCCATTCCACCGACTGGGGCGGGCAGGACACGCTCCAGGTGACCGCCGCGGACGGCGGCACCTTCGCGATGACCGGGACCATCGATGTGTTGAAGGCGATCGCGCAAGGGCGCGGCCCGTCGCAATGGATCGCCGCGCTGGGCTATGCCGGCTGGGAGGAAGGGCAGCTCGAGGACGAGATGACCCGCCACGGCTGGTTCGCGGCCGAAGGGGGCGAGACGATCCTGTTCGAAACGCCGACCGACCAGCGCTGGACCCGCGCCTTCCGCTCGGCCGGAGTCGATCCCAGGCTCTTGTCGAGCGAAGCCGGCGCCGCTTGACCCGCCAATTCTTCACCTTGCCTTGAGCGGCGCGATGCGGCGTTCCGGCGGCGTGGAAAAATCCGAAATCCAGGTCCGCGGCGCGGCCGCAGGCGATTCGGGGCGCATTGCCCAAATATATGCCCACCACGTGCTCCACGGCACGGCGACCTATGACCTCGACCCGCCGGGCGCCGAAGACATGCGCTCGAAGGTCCTGCACTTCGCCGAGCGCGGCTGGCCGTTCCTGGTCGCCGAGTCGGAGGGTGCCGTCGTCGGCTTTGCCTATGCCGCGCAATTCCGCGAGCGCGCGGCTTATGCCTTCGCCTGCGAGAACAGCATCTATCTCGATCCCGGATGGACCGGGCGCGGGGTCGGCAGGATGCTGCTCGACGAGCTTTGCGTCCGGGCGGAGCACGCCGGCTTCCGGCAGATGATCGCTGTGATCGGCGGCGCCGAGCCGGCCTCGGTCGCGCTTCACGAGGCTTGCGGGTTTCAGACCGTGGGGTGTCTGTCGGCGGCGGGCTGGAAGCACGGCCGCTGGCTCGACACCGTCTATATGCAGCGGGCGCTGGGGCAGGGGAGCGGAACGGCTCCGGAGTCGGCCGCGAGTGGCGATGGTGGCGACGCCGCCGGAGCTCGCTAAAGGTCAAGCGACGCCGCCGACGCCCCGTTTGCCAAACCGGGGTTAGCGGACAGTGAGCGGATAGGGTTAAGGCTCGACTTGCCTCGCTCGCGCACCAGCTTCGGCCTTCTGGTCGTCAGCTGTGGAAAACTCGATCCTGCCGCTTGCGGGAGAGCGCGACGGTGGCAAAGTGATTGGCGATGACGCTGAGCCCCGCCTGGCTTGACGAGCTTCGCGCTCGCACTCTGCTTTCGTCCGTCATCGCGCCGTCGGTGAAGCTGATCCGCGCCGGGCGCGAGTTCAAGGCGTGCTGCCCGTTCCACAACGAGAAGACCCCGAGCTTCACGATCAACGACGAGAAGGGCTTCTACCATTGCTTCGGCTGCGGGGCGCACGGCGATGCAATCCGCTTTCTGACCGATCATCGCGGCCTCCCGTTCATGGACGCCGTCAAGGAGCTGGCGGCCAGGGCGGGAATGGACGTGCCCGCGCCGGACCCTCGAGCGAAGGAGCGGGCGGAACGAGCGGCATCGCTGACCGACGTCATGGCCGCCTGCCAGAAATGGTTCGCCGAACAGCTTCAGGGGATCGATGGCGCCGCTGCCCGCGATTATCTGAAAAATCGCGGAATCGGGCCGGAGACCGTCTCCCGCTTCGGAATCGGCCTCGCGCCCGACAGCCGCAACGCGCTCAGGCGCGCGCTGACCTCGCTCGGCGAGGACAAGCTGGTCGAGACCGGGATGCTGATCCGGCCGGAGGAAGACGGCAAGGACCCCTACGACCGCTTCCGCGGCCGGCTGATGATCCCGATCCGCGACCAGCGCGGCCGGGTCATCGCCTTCGGCGGCCGGATATTGGGCGACGGCGAGCCCAAATATCTCAACTCCCCGGACACCTCGCTCTTCGACAAGGGCCGCACCCTCTACAATATCGACCGCGCCGGGCCCGCCAGCCGGCAGTCGAAGCGGCTGATCGTGGTCGAAGGCTATATGGACGTGATCGCGCTCGACCGCGCCGGCATCGCCGAAGTCGTGGCCCCGAACGGCACCGCGGTCACCGAGGCGCAGCTCGAACGCATGTGGCGGCTCGATCCGGCGCCGATCCTCTGCTTCGACGGCGACAGCGCCGGACGGAAAGCCGCGATTCGAGCCGCGATGCGCGCTCTGCCTCATATCGGCGCCGAGCGAACGCTTCGCTTCGTCGAGCTTCCCGCGGGCCAGGACCCGGACGATCTGGTGCGCTCGGGCGGGCGCGACGCCGTCGAAGCGTTGCTCGCGGAGCCCGAGCCGCTCGACCAGCGCCTGTGGCGGCATGAGCGCGACTCGGCGCCGCTGACCACGCCCGAGGCCCGCGCCGGCCTTCGCCAGCGCCTGATGGAGCACAGCCAGGCGATCGGCGAGCCCGAGCTCCGCCGCCTCTACCGCGACCAGTGGCTGGCCCGCTTCGACAGCGAGTTCCGATCGGTCCGCCCGCCCTTCCGCCGCTCGAACAACCGGTTCGACAAGCGCACCGGCCGCTGGAGCCCGCCCGATCCTCCGGCGAGCGACACCGCCCGCCGCATCGCCGCGTCCGGAATCGACACCGGGACAGCCCGCGCGCTCGTTCTCGGATTCGCCTATTTCCCCGAGGCGCTGCCCGATCATGTCGAGCAATTGGCCCATCTTCCGATCGCCGAACGGCCGCTCGCGGCGCTTCGGGACCGGATCGTCGACGCGGCGCTTGCCGGACAAAAACTTGATCGGGACGGGCTTCTCACCATATTGCACGCCGCCGGAGCGGCTCCTGCGCTTGAGCAGGCGCGCCGAACCGGTGGAATCGGCTTTTCCTTCACCCGTAGCGAGACCGAGCCCGAACGGGCGGTGCGCGACCTGGGGGTCGCGATCGACGCGCTCGCCGCGGAGGAAGAAATCGGTGCGGCTCTCATCGAGGCCACCGAGCGTTTGAAAGCCGGCGACGGGCAGGCATTCGACGAGCAGCTCCGGCTGCACGGCGAACGCGAGAGGATCAAGGAACGGCTGGCGTCACTCGTCGGCACTGAGTAAGCGGCACCGCGATATATGGCCAAGAACGAAGCAGCAGAAACCGAGACCCAGGACAGCGGCGATGCGCCGCTGATCGATCTCAACGACGCAGCCGTGAAAAAGCTGATCGCTCGCGCCAAGAAGCGCGGGTTCGTCACCTATGACGAATTGAACGCGGCTCTCCCCCAGGACCAGATGGGCTCCGAGCAGATCGAGGACATCATGTCCGCGATCAACGAAATGGGGATCAACGTCGTCGAGAACGAGGAAGAGGCCGAGGACGACAAGGAAGAAGAGGCGGCCGCGCAGGAAGACGAGGTCGATCCGCTCGACGACGGCGGCCCCCGCCCGGCGGCCGCGACCAAGAAGGAAGCGGTCGACCGCACCGACGACCCGGTCCGCATGTACCTTCGCGAGATGGGCGCTGTGGAATTGCTCTCCCGCGAGGGCGAGATCGCCATCGCCAAGCGCATCGAGGCCGGCCGCGACACGATGATCTGGGGGCTTTGCGAAAGCCCGATGACCTTCAACGCCATCATCGAATGGTCGAAGAACCTCAACGAAGGCACGATGCAGCTTCGCGAAATCCTCGACCTCGAGGCGATGCTGTCCAAGGGCCCGACCGCCGAGCAGATCGCCGAGAGCGAGGAAGGCGAGGAAAGCGGCGACGGCGAGATCAGCGAGAAGACCGCCGGACCGACCATCAAGGAAGAGGAAGACGAGCCCGAGGAAGCCAGCGCCGACGGCGACGAGGAAGACGATATGGTCGAGCGGCGCGCCAAGCCGCAGGCGGCCGACGACGACGATGACGAAAACGCGCTCTCGCTCGCCCAGATGGAAGAGGCGCTCAAGCCCCAGGCGCTCGAGAAGTTCGCGACCATCACCTCTTTGTTCAAGAAGTTCGCCAGGCTCCAGGCCGCGCGCCTCGACTCGCTCGCCGCGGGGACCGACTTCCCGCCCAACGACGAGAAGAAATACCACAAGCTTCGCGAGCAGCTCACCGCCGAGGTCGAGAGCGTCCAGTTCCACCAGGCGAAGATCGAATATCTCGTCGACCAGCTTTACGCCTTCAATCGCCGGCTGATGGCGCTTGGCGGCCAGATGCTGCGCCTCGCCGAGCGCCACCGCGTCCCGCGCCGGGCGTTCCTCGAAAACTATACCGGCCACGAGCTCGACGAGAACTGGCTGGAAGAGGTCGCCAAGACCGACAAGAAATGGGCCGCCTTCGCTTCGGCGGAAGCCGACACGGTCGAGCGAATCCGGACCGACATCGGCGACATCGCTTTGGGCGTCGGAACCTCGCTCCCCGAGTTCCGCCGGATCGTCAACCAGATCCAGAAGGGCGAGCGCGAGGCCCGCATCGCCAAGAAGGAGATGGTCGAGGCCAACCTGCGCCTCGTCATCTCCATCGCCAAGAAATACACGAACCGCGGCCTGCAGTTCCTGGACCTCATCCAGGAAGGCAACATCGGCCTGATGAAGGCGGTCGACAAGTTCGAGTACCGCCGCGGCTACAAATTCTCGACCTACGCGACCTGGTGGATCCGCCAGGCGATCACCCGCTCGATCGCCGACCAGGCCCGCACCATCCGCATCCCGGTCCACATGATCGAGACGATCAA
>DASTIF010000047.1:0-5450 GCA_035717805.1 Sphingomicrobium sp. | reverse complement strand
GGCGACTGGTGGAACTATCTCGACACCTTCAAATACATTGCGCTCAGCGACTTCCAGACCGCGCTGTCGCAGACCGAGTTCGGCTACGCGCTTCTCAACTGGATTGCGGCGCAACTGGGCTGGGGAATCTGGTTTCCAAATCTCGTCTGCGCGGCGATCCTGGTCTGGGGACTGGTCACGCTGTGCAAGCAGCAGCCGAACCCGTCTTTGGCGCTGGTCGTCGCCGTTCCATACCTCGTCATCGGCGTGGGCATGGGTTTCACCCGGCAGAGCGCGGCTCTCGGCTTCGTCATGCTGGCGCTGGTCGACGCGGTTCACAGGCGCAACCTGCGCGTCCTCCTTTATCTCGCGCTCGGGGCGACGTTCCACACCTCCACACTGGTGATGGTCCCGCTCATCGGCCTGTCGCTGGTCAGGCGATCGACCGGGATGCTGTTTGCGCTCGGCCTTCTTGGAATCGTCCTCGCGGTCCAGTTCTGGGACCACATCGCGAACCAGATGGTGATTTACGAAACCTACGACATCACATCGCACGGCGCGGTGCCGCGATTGCTGATGAATGTCGTCCCGGCGTTGGTACTTCTGGCCTATCGAAAGCGCTTCAGCGCGTCGGCCGACGAGTTGAGGCTATGGACGATCCTGGCGATCATCACCCTGTTCACGGTCGTGTTGATGTTCGTCGTCGATTCCACCGCAATTGTCGACCGCCTGGGCGTGTACCTCGTCCCGCTTCAGATTTTCGTTTTGTCGCGGGTGCCGACAGCGTTCGGAACGCGCCATCGCCAGAACCTGCTGCTGCTTACGCTCATCATCGTATATTCGCTCACGGTCGAGCTCGTTTGGCTCAACTTCAGCTCGTGGTCGTCGCGCGCGTGGATTCCCTATCAAAATTACATCTGGGACTGGGGCCCGGGCGGCCGGCGGCCGGGCCGTTGACCAGTCACGGCTTTCGAAACCGAGCTTGCGCGCCGACGTTGGAGGTGGGATGCCGCTCGCCGATCGGCGCCATTGGTGGAGGATCGCTCTTGCCAGGACGGGTTGAGTCGAATGACCGAAAGCGCTCCGACGGATGACTGAGGGCAATCCGGCCTTCAAGAATGCCGATCCGGCGAACGTCGTCGGCTTCGCCAAGGAATGGGCCGCCTTCGACCAGAGCGCTCTTCAGGGCAGCGAATATCAAAAGCTTTTCGACGGCTATTTCGCCATTTTCCCGTTCGGCGACCTGCCGCCCGATTCCGAGGGGTTCGACGTTGGATGCGGATCGGGCCGCTGGGCCGAGGGAGTCGCCCCAAGGGTCGGGACGCTCCATTGCATCGAGGTGTCGGCCGAGGCGCTGGACGTCGCGCGTGCGCGGTTGGCCCGCTTTGACAATGTGCGATTTCACCTGGCTTCGATCGAAGATATTCCACTCGAGGACGAAAGCCAGGATTTCGGCTATTCGCTCGGGGTTCTCCATCATGTCCCCGATGCCGCCGAAGCGCTTCGCGAATGCGTTCGCAAGCTTAAGCCAGGAGCGCCGTTCCTGGTCTATGTCTATTATGCCCTGGAGGATCGGCCGGCATGGTATCGCGGCTTGTTCCGGCTGAGCGACGTGGCGCGAAAGTCGATCGCCCGGCTACCGTTCAGGGCGAGGCGGCTTGTCACCGAGGCAATCGCCGCCGGCCTCTATTACCCCCTGGCGCGAACCTCCAGGCTTCTCGAATCGCTCGGCGCGGACGTATCGCGGTTGCCATTGAGCTTCTATCGCAACAGCAGCTTCTACACGATGCGGACCGACGCCCTGAACCGGTTCGGGACCGCCTTCGTGAAGCGGTTTTCGCGCGACGAAATAGAAGCGATGATGGAAAGCGCCGGACTGACCGGCATCCGCTTCAGCGAGCGGCTTCCGCACTGGGTCGCCGTCGGGCGGCGCGGCCGTGCGTGAGCGTGGCAAATCCGGCGCGGAGAAGATCGAGACGACTGGCGGCAAGTCTCCCTTAAAGGTGCTCCACGTTATTGTCGGGCTCCAGCCCGGAGGCGCCGAGACTCTGCTCTACCGGCTGGTCACCCGGTCCCCGCCCGAGATCGAGCACCAGATCATCTGTCTCGCCGGCCGCGACTGGTACAGTCCGCGGTTCGAGGCGGAAGGAATTCACGTCGATCACCTCGGCGTTGGCGCCGGGACGGGGCTGCTTGCGGCAAACCGGCGTCTCGGTGCGCTGATCGCCAGTGCCGAGACCGACGTCATTCAGGCGTGGATGTATGCGCCGAACCTGCTCGCGTCCTTGTGGGCGCGGAGCCGACGGATCCCGGTCGTCTGGAGTATCCATTCCTCATCGCTCGGTCCGGTCGGAACGACCTCGCGACTGTTCGCTGTCGCGGGCGGCATTCTCGCCAGGTGGCTCGCCGCTTTCGTCATCAATTGCTCGAGCCGTTCCGCCGAGGTGCATTCGAAGCTCGGTTATTCGGCGGCTCCGGGCGCGGTCATCGCAAACGGCTATGATCCGCAGGCCTTCTTTCCCGACGACAAGAGCCGGCAATCGGCCCGGCGAGAGCTCGGGATCACCGACGAGACGTTCCTCGTCGGGACGATTTCACGGTGGCACCCGTGGAAGGACATACCGACCCTGTTGCGCGGCATCCGGCTTGCGAACGATGCCGGGGTTCCGCTCCGCTGTCTTTTGATCGGTCGCGATCTCGACAGGGAGAACCCCGACCTGGCCCGTCTCATTCGCGAGGAAGGGTGCGAGGATTTGGCGATTCCGCTCGGGCGGCGGTCGGATATTCAGTTGCTGGCGCGAGCGCTGGACCTGCACCTCCTCGCGAGCCGAAGCGAGGCACTTCCGAACGTGGTCGCGGAATCGATGCTGTCAACAACTCCAAACGTCGTGACCGATGTCGGCGATTCCGCGTTGATGGTCGGCGAAACGGGATGGGTGGTGCCGGCCCGCGATCCACAAGCGTTGGCACGTGCCATCCGCGCAGCCTGGCGCGAATCGATCGACGAACCCGTCAAGTGGCAAGAGCGGCGTTCCGCGGCGCGCCGGCGGATCGAGGAGAAATTCAGCTTCGAATGGATGGCCGCGGCCTATGAGAAGATCTGGCGCGAAGTCCGGGACAAAAAGGCCGCATGACCGTGGGAAGCGTGACTTCAGACCAACGTGCGATCCTCAATCGGCGGCATTTCCTCGTCGGCTGCGCGGCCTGCGTCGGTTGCAGCATGTCCGCGAACGCGGACAGCGAGATATTCACGCCGGAGGCATTCGGCGCGAGCGGCGACGGAAAGACCGACGATACCGATGCCTTCGTCGCCTTGTCGCAACATCTCAACAAGAGCGGCGGCGGGACCGTCCTACTTCGCCGCGCCACCTATATCGTCGGAAAACAGGCGCTCGGCGGGAAAAACCGATCCTACAGACCCTCGCCGATCCTCGATTTCCAGAAGTGCAGCCGTCCGGTCTCGATCGTCGGCAACGGCGCGGTCCTTCGCGCCGCACCGGGGCTTCGCTTCGGGACGTTCGACCCTTCAACCGGCAGGCCGTTCGAACATGCAATGCCTTTTTACGAGCCGAAGGGCCGCGCGTCTCCGTACGAGGCGATGATCAACATCGAGCGTTGCAGCGGTTCGATCGCAATCAGCGACCTCGAGCTCGACGGTAATCTCGGAGCGCTTCAAATCGGCGGCAAATGGGGGAACAGGGGCTGGCAAATCGGCGGCAGCGGCATTCGTCTGGTCGGCAATAGCGGCCCCGAGCGGATCGAGCGGGTTTATGTCCATCATCATCCGCTCGACGGATTGCTGATCCTCGGGGCCGAAGATCGAACGACCTCCACGCTGATATCGGACGTCGTCAGCGAGTATAACGGACGGCAAGGTTGCACCGTGTCGAGCGGTCGCAATTACAATTTCGAGCGCTGCCGTTTCTCGCGCACGGGCAAAGGCGGGCTCCAAAGCGCTCCAGGGGCGGGCGTCGACATCGAAGCAGGCCACTCGAAGATTCGCGACCTGAGGTTCAGTGGTTGCGAATTTTCGGACAACGACGGCGTTGGCGTCGTCGCCGATACCGGCAATTCGGCGGGCGCCTTGTTCGACGACTGCCGCTTCATCGGCACGACGCGCTGGTCGGCATGGCCGGACAAGCCGCTGTTCAGGTTCGTCAACTGTCTCTTCGTGGGGTCCCTGGCCCATCCAAAGGGAGACGCCGACCCGCTGCGCGCGGCGCAATTTTCCGGTTGCAGGTTTCGCGACGATCCCTCGCTCTCGCCGACGGGGCAGGTGTACGGAGGCACGGGCAAAAGCCGGCCGATCGTGCTTGCTCCAAGCGGGCGAAACATCATGTTCGCGAAGTGCGACTTTACGCTGACAGCGGCAGCGGTGCTCCCGTTCACGAACCGCAATGTGATTTATTCGGACTGCACCATGTCGCAGCGCTCGCCGGAACTGGCGCACCCCAACGGTACCTTCATCGGCACCAACCGGATCGACGGAAATGTGGACCTGAGCCGATCGGCGGTGAAGGGGGAGCTGGTGGTGAACGGCCGAAGCCGCGTCGGAAACGATGCTCAGGACTCGAACTCGTAACCGAGGAGATCGATGTCGCCCGCATAGATTTGCCCGACCATAGCGGCGAGATCGGGCGTATAATGGTCGCGATAGGCCACCGGCTCGCCCGAACGGTTTGAACGGCCGAGGGCCGGCCTCGTGCCCACCGTCCGCTCGAGGAAATCGAGGGTCGGGCCGAGATCCTCGACCTTACCGAGATGGTCGACGATGATTTTCCCGTCCCGATCGCGGACGAACAGCGACTGGGGCTGGAAGACAGGGTCGAGCCGGCTGACGTCGCGTTTGGCAAGCCAGTCGGTCACGAAGCGCTCGAAAGTTTCGAATTCGGACACTCGATATTGTTCGGGGCGCCAGATGCCGGCCTGGAACCCGCCGCCGATGCCTGATCCGCGCGCGGCGAAGCGCCAGGCCGAGACCAGCCTGTCCCAGGGATTGCGGGTGACCGCGAATCTGGGCAGCGCCCGCACGCTCGCCGATCCCCATTTGCGGACGTCCGATGCCCGCACGTGGCCGAGGAAGCGGTCATAGAGGGCAAGGCTGATGCTGGTTCCCGCCGCTTTCGGGATGTGGACGAACAGCACGCCGGCATCGAGCCATGCCGGCGCCCGCGCGCGGACCAACATCGCTCGCTGGGCCCAGCCGGGAGCCTTGTAGAAGAGGTGCTTCACTACTCGCACGCACGCTCCAAAACGCATTGCTCCGCCAGGTCGACGAAGCGCGCGAATTGCGAATCCGCGGTCAGTTCCTCAAGGTCGCGCGCGCCCGGCCAGCCGCTGTTGTCGACTGCCTCGATGAACGCGCCGATTTTCGCCGGATCGAACGAGGCAATCCCCAGATTATGCCGGCGGATCAGCCTCCCGGCATCCGAATCCTCGCGCGCGATCGCGATGATCGGCTTGTTCCTGAA
>DASTIF010000046.1:0-9633 GCA_035717805.1 Sphingomicrobium sp. | reverse complement strand
ATATAGCCGTCGCCGAGCAGAAGGTCGTTCCCCGCGCCGCCCGTGAGCCGGTCGTTGCCAACGCCGCCCGCCAGGATGTTCGCCTCGGCGTTGCCGGTCAGCACGTCGTTGAAATCGCCGCCGCCGACATTCTCGACGTTGCTGATCGTCCAGGTGCCGATTCCGGTCCACTGTGCGTCGGTGAGGTTGAGGTCGACCGTGACAGGACCGGACGCGTCGAGAGGTTCGTTGACGAACGCGATCGAGTCGGAGCCGTCGCCGCCGTCGAGCAGATGATCGCCGTCGCTCACGCCGAGATAATCGTCCCCGCCGTTGCCGCTGAGCGTGTCATTGCCGCCCGAGCCCCACAGCGAGTTCGCGCCGTCATCGCCGATCAAAATGTCGTCATTGACCGTGCCGGACACGGATTCGATTCCGACCAAAGTGTCCATGCCCTGGCCCGTGTCCTGCGCCTGCCCCTGGAGATTGAGGTCGACCTGGACTCCAACCAGCGAGTCAAAGAAGGACGCGCGGTCGTGGCCGTCGCCGCCGTCGACGATGTCATTGCCGTCGCCGCCGCGCAGGAAGTCGTTGCCCGCGCCGGCAAGCAGGATGTCGTCACCGGCAAAGCCGTAAAGCGAGTCGCCGGCGCCGGCGCCGGTGATGAGGTCGCTTTGATCGGATCCGTAGATCGCCTCCGGACCGTCAGTGCCGGCTACCGGCAGGATGATGTTGACGAACTGGTTCGGGTCGAACTCTGGGTTGTCGACCACGAAGTCGAGCGCGCCCGCGTTGCTGACGGTGTCGGTGCCGAGGAACGCGGCCGAGTTGATGCCCTGGACCGTCGTGGTGCCGTCCTCGGCGAAGCTGACGATGAACAATTGCTCGACGGTCTCGCCATCGACTCGTTCGACGACGAGGCTTCCGGTCTGATCGCCGATGCCCTGAACGACTCGAAGCGTTCCGGTCATTCCCGCCGGAAGCCCGAACGCGACCGAATCGCCGCCGCCGCGGCCGTCGATCGTGTCGTTGCCGGCATCGCCGCGCAGGTAGTTCCAGCCTTCGGTGCCGAGGATCGTATCGTCGCCGGCGCCGCCGTTGGAATTGATGTTCGCGTCTGGACCGGCGTCCGGATAGAGCGCCGCAAGGTCGATGAAGTCGCCGCCGTCCGAACCGCTAACGTGGGCGAAATTGTCCTCGAGCGGCGGCACGTAAGCGGACAGGCTCACGAACACGAACTGGTTGTCCGGAGTGTCGTCCGGGTAGGTGTCGACGAAGAAATGCAGTTCCTCGACCGAGACGACCGTGTCGGTGCCTTCGCCCGCCGCAATCCCGAGGCCGGTCACGGTCGCCGAGCCGGAGCCCGCGATCGCAATCGAAAAGACATCCTCGAAGCTGCCGTTGTCCTGCACGAGCTGGACGAGGATCGTCCCGTTGGGGCCGTCGACCATGCGCATCGAGCCCGTCGTGCCATGTGGCAAGTGGAAGGCGGCGACGTCGCGGCCATCGCCGCCATCCAGCGTGTCATTGCCCCCGCCGCCATACATATAATTGTCGGCGGAATTGCCGGTGATCACATTGTCGAGGCTGTTGCCGCCGAGGTAGAACGCTCCCGACCCTTCGATCGCGGTCAGATTTTCGATATTGTCGCCGAGGCCCCAATCGACATCGGCGCGAACCTCGTCGGTCCCCTCGTCGGCGTTCTCGACAATGCCGTCACCGGCGCCGGCGAGATAGACGTCGTCGCCGGCGCCGCCGGCCATGAAGTCGTCGCCCGATCCGCCCTCGAGGTAATCGTTGCCGGCGCCGCCGGCGAGGTTGTCGTTGCCGTCGCCGCCGATAATGGCGTCGTCTCCGCCGCGGCCGTCGATGGTGTCGTTGTCCTCGTTGCCTTCGATGTAGTTGCCGCCTTCATTGCCATAGATTTGGTCGTCACCCAGACCGCCGTTGGCGTTCACCGGCGTGTCGGTGCTGACTTCGGGATAAAGTTCGGCGAGGTCGATCGTGTCGGCGGTGACCGATCCCGCGACATGCAGGAAGTCGGGGCTTTGCGGCACGTACGGGACGAGCGGCACGTTCACGAACTGGTCGCCTGTCGTCCCGTCGACAAAGAAGTGCAGGTCTTCGACGTTCGCGACGACATCCGTTCCGAAGTCCGCCATCATCCCGAGGCCGGTGACTGTGGCGCCACCCTGAACCCCTGGCGAGACCGCGAACACATCCTCGAAGCTCCAGTCCTCCTGAACGAGCTGAACCAGCAGCGTGCCGTCCGGTCCGTCGACCACGCGCAAGCTGCCCGTCGTGCCGGCTGGCAGGCGGAACGCCGCAATATCCGAGCCGTCGCCCCCGTCGATTGAATCGTTGCCGCCTTCGCCATCGATATAATCGTTGCCGATTCCGCCGCTCAGCGAGTCATCGCCCTGGCCACCGGCGAGAGTGTCATCGCCGTCGCGGCCGTCGATGACATCGTTGCCCTGGTCGCCGCCGATGTAGTTGCCACCGTCGTTGCCATAGATTGCATCGTCACCGCGTCCGCCACCGGCGTTGATCGGCGTGTCCGGCGGGACATCGGGGTAAAGCGCGGCCAGGTCGATCACGTCGGCTCCGGCCGAGCCCGACACGTGCAGGAAGTCGGGGCTTTGCGGGACCCAGGCCGAAAGCTGGATGTTGACGAACTGGTTGTCTGGCGTGGGATCGCTGTCCACGAAGAAGTGCAGGTCCTCGATGTTCGTCACCGTATCGGTGCCGCTGCCGGCCATCATCCCGAGACCGGTGACGGTCGCACTGCCAGGTCCGTTGATGGTTACCGAGAACACGTCCTCGAAACTGCCGTCGTCCTGGACCAGCTGGACCAGCAACGTGCCATCGGGCCCGTCGACCACGCGCAGGCTGCCGATGGTTCCGTAGGGCAGGCCGTTCGCGGAAATATCCCAGCCGTCACCGCCATCCAAGGTGTCGCTGCCGCCCTCGCCGCGCATGTAATTGTCGCCGGCGTTGCCAGTGATGGTGTTGTCGAGCCCGTTGCCGCCGAGATAGATGTTGCCATCGCCGAGCGCGGTCAGGTTTTCGAAGTCTTCCGGGAGCCCGAAGTCGACGTAGCTGCGCACCTCATCGGTGCCCTCGCCGGGCGCTTCCCAGACGCCGTCGGCGCCATCAACCACATAAACATCGTCGCCCGCGCCGCCAGCCATGTAGTCGTCGCCGGATCCGCCATCGAGCAAATCATTGCCGTCGCCGCCTTCCAGCGAATCGTTCCCAGCGCCGCCTTCAATCGTGTCGTTTTCGGTAGTGCCCTGAAGCTGGTCGTCGCCGTCGGTGCCGAGAATGTTGGCCATTATGCCCCCCATTAAGAATCGATTTAGGTCATTGGTACAGAACAAACTTCTTGGCGGTCATCACCCATTTGGGGGATGCCTGCGGATCGTCTCATTCCGGGTCATTCAGCGACAGCGGCGTGGCGCGGACGATCGCCGAAATCTGTGACTTGGTTGTGCAGCCGAGCTTGCACGCGATCGATTTGATCTGGCTTCGGACAGTGTTGACGCTGACTCCGCGCTCGGCCGCGATCCGCTCGCTGGCCGTCCCGGCCGCCACTGCCGCCGCGACTTGTGATTCCGACATGGTGAGGCCGAAGCAGTGGCGCAGGGAATCGAAAACCAGCGCCGCCTCAATGCACGGGTCTGTTCCCAGCAGCAGGATGCTCGCGCCGTCTGCATCGAGGCAGCGGACAGTCAGAACCAGCGGCGGCGAATCGCGCCGCCTCACGACCAGGATCTGCGTGCCTCCGCCCCCGGCGACGCAAGCCTTGTCAATCACCCGTTCGAGGCGCCCGACGTCAGCTGACGCGGCTGTTCCAAGCCGCTTGCCATCGAGTCGCAGCGAATCCCTTCGCGAGAGCAGCCGCTCGGCAGCATGATTGGCGAATTGCACCGAGCGGTCGCGCGACAGCAGGATGATCACATCGCGAGCGTGAGCGAGAATCTGGCGCGCCTGCTGCCAGCTCAGATCTTGCGAGCCAACGAACCCCATCTTCCAACCGCAACTCCGGGAATGTGTCTCACAGATTCTGGCTGGATGAATCAGGCCTCGCCGGCGCCAGTGATCCGCGGCCAAGCGACGACTGTCATATCCCGCTTGAGGTATTGGCGATTATTCGCCTAAGTTGCTGATCGCCGGTTAGTCTTGCCGGGGGGCGCGTGCTGGTGAGGGGCGTCGGGAGAGTGCACCGTGAAGCTCACAAGCGACCTCATTTATGAAGCCGCGCTCGACGATGAATTGTTCGCGCAACTGCCCACGATCGTGGCGCAATCGCTTGCTGCGCGCAGCTGTGTCCTGCACTGGCGCGACCGTAGCGGAATGGCAGAGATATCCGCTCATTCAGGCTATTTTTCCGATGGCCAAATGGAAGAATACGCCGCCAATTTCGTCGAGCACGATCTTTGGACGGCCGCCGGAATGCGGCAGGGGTTCATCAACCAGGCGTGGAACACCACCGACATCGTGCCCACCAGCGAGTATGAACGCAGCGTCTTCTTCAATGAGTGGATCCGCACAATGGGAGACGACACTTTCTATTGCTGCGGATCGGTGATGCGGACCGAATACGGTGACGGAATCATCGGCCTGCATCGCGGCAAGTCCCAGAGCGATTTTTCGGATCGGTCGCTTCGCCAGCTCAACGGCCACGTCGATCATTTGCGCCGGATGTTCGCCATTCGGGGTCGCATCTCGGACCTCCAGAAAAGAAGCGACCTGCTCGATCAAATCTTCAACGCCGGATCGCGCGCAGCGTTCGTGCTCAACAGCGAATGCCGGATAATGATGGTCAACGATCAGGGCGAGTCGGTGCTTCGCCTTGGCCGCTTCCTGCGCATCCGCAATGGCCAGGTGCAACCGCGGATCGAAGCCGATCGGACAGTTTTCGAACTCGCCATTGCGGCTGCCTTCGAGCCGCCAAATCGTCGGGGTTCCGATTGTATTCTACGCTCGAACGATGAGGGAGCCGCGCTTGTCTCTTTCATGCCGCTGTCGAGCCAGTTGTCGCGCGCGGCGGTGCTGATGACGGTCGAAGAGCCGCGCCGGCGCCTGCCGCGTGATGTCGTCCTGCGCCATCTGCAAACGGCGTATGGCCTGTCCGCCGCGGAAGCCGATGTCGCGCTGCGAATTGGCGACGGTCAAACCGTCCAGGAGATTGGCGAAGCTCGCCGGTCTACGGCTGGAACCGTCCGCGTGCAGGTGAAGCAGATTCTTTCGAAACTGGGCGCGAGGCGTCAGGCGGATGTCGCGCGAATGGTCACCACCTGTCTTCTGATCGATAACCGCGAGTGAGTGACCCGCGAAACGCCGCTTTCCAGTGTCAATTCCCCACGGCAAGCGGAAAATAGTCTCGGTGGCGGAGAGGGTGGGATTCGAACCCACGGTACGGTTGCCCGCACGGCGGTTTTCAAGACCGCTGCCTTAAACCACTCGGCCACCTCTCCTTAAGGTAGCGACGGATATCGCCGGTCGAGGCGGGACGTGCAAGGCGCGCGACCAGTGCTTGTGGCCGGGAACGGTTGCGCGCCCTAGGCTTTGGACAAAGGGAAGGGGAGACAAGACGTTGCGGTGGAAGCTCGGCTGGATTTTCGCAGGACTGGTCGTGCTTGCCGTCGGGCCGGCCGAGGCGCAGTCCGCGAGCGCTTTCGATCGTTACAAGCTCTACCTTGCAGCAAAAGCCCGAAGCGCCGGAGTCCGCGAAGCGACGATCCGGGCGGTCATGCCGTCGCTCGACCTCAACCAGCGCGCGATGGAGCTCGACCGGGCGCAGCGGCCCACCCGATCGCGGCCGGACGATGATTCGCCGCCGTCGTTCTCGACCTATCTCAATCGTCACATCACGACATCGCTGATCAACCGCGGGCAGGCGCGTTACTATTCGCACTGGGGAAATCTCTCGCGGATCCAGGCGCGCTACGGCGTCGATCCGTCCGTGGTCATGGCGATCTACGGCAAGGAAACCAGCTACGGAGCGATCACCGGCAATTTCGACCTTCTCGATGTGCTTGCGAGCCTGGCTTACGAAGGCCGGCGGCGGGCGATGTTCGAAGGCGAGTTCGTCGCCGCGATGAAGCTGCTCGATTTGGGCGTCCGGCGGTGGCAGCTGAAGGGGAGCTACGCGGGAGCGACCGGCTATCCGCAATTCATGCCGTCGGTCGTGCTTCGCTTGCGCGCGGACGGCGACGGCGATGGCTATGCGGACATCTGGCGAAGCGAGGACGATGCCTTCGCGTCGATCGCCAATTATCTCCATGATGCAGGTTGGAAGCGGGGCATTCCCTGGGGCGTTGCGGTTCGAGTCCCGCGAAGCCTGAATCGCGCGGCGATCCGGTCGCGACTGACCGCGCCGCGCTGCCCCGCGGTGTTCCGCCGACACAGCCGCTGGCTGACGGTGCGCGAATGGCGGGCTCTCGGCGTAATCCCGACCGGGCGAGGCCTTCCGGACAATGAGCTGGTCACTCTGATGGAGACCGAGGGCGCTTACGCCGACGGCTATCTGCTGACCACCAACTACAAGGCGATCCTCGAATATAATTGCTCCAACTACTACGCGATGACGATCGGCCTTCTTGCCAACGCGATCGCCCGAAGCTGAACACCCCTCGCGCCGCCCGCCCGCGCGCGATAGAGTCTGGATTCGTCGTCAACCCATCGAAGGACAGCCATCCCTGCAATGAAGCGTTCAATCCTGCTTGCAACCGCCGCCGCCGCGCTGATCGCCGGAGCAGCCGCCGCCCGGGCCCCGCAATTCGATACGCCCGCGCCGATCGCATATCTGATCGACCTGTCCTCGGGGGCCGTCCTGTTCTCGAAAAACGCCGACCAGAAGATGCCGCCCGCATCGATGGCGAAGATGATGACGACCGAAGTGGCGTTCGAGCTGATCGAGCGCGGAAAGCTCCCACTCGACAAGGTGTGCACGGTCCGGCCCGAAACCTGGCGCAAATGGCACTCGCAGGGTTCGACCATGTTTCTTTCCGCCGGTGAGCAGGTCAGCATCGAGAACCTGCTCCACGGAATCGTCACTTTGTCGGGCAATGACGCGACGGTCGTTCTTGCCGAATGCATTGCGGGAACCGAGCAGGCTTTCGTCGAGCAGATGAATGCGCTTGCCCAGCAGCTCGGCGTCAAGAACAGCCGCTTCTGCAATCCGATCGGCTGGCCGGACGAAGACTGCACCTATGTCACCGCGCGCGATCTCGCGACGCTGGCGCGGGCGACCATCGAGCGTCACCCGAAGCTCTACAAGCAATTCTACGACCAGCCGAGCTTCACCTGGGGCAAGACCCTCGGCTCGGGCGAAGCCATTACCCAGGCCAACCGCAACCCGATCCTGGGCAAGGTTCCCGGCGCCGACGGGCTGAAGACCGGTCATACCGAAGAGGCGGGATACGGATTCACCGGTTCCGCGGAGCAGAATGGCCGGCGACTGATCGAAGTGCTCGCCGGCATGGCGAGCTGGAACGACCGGGTCGAGCAATCCACGCGGCTGATGCAGTGGGGATTCAACGCCTGGACCGCCAAGCCCCTGTTCAAGCAGGGCGTCGAGGTCGCCAGGGCCGAGGTCCAGATGGGCGACAGCGACGAGGTCGCGCTCGTCGCTCCGCGCGATCTCGCGGTCACGATTCCAGCGGGGCTCAGCCTCACCCGGCAAATGCACGTCAAGGTTCGCTATGACGGGCCGATCAAGGCGCCGATCAAAAAGGGCGACGAGATCGCCCAGCTGGTGGTCACCACCGGCGACACCGAGCCGCAGATCGTCCCGCTGGTGGCCGGCGAGGACGTCGAGGAGGCCGGCTTCTTCACCCGCGCCTGGATCGGGCTGAAGAGTCTGTTCGGGCTCGCGTGAGCACCCGCGGCCGGTTCATCAGCCTCGAAGGCGGGGAGGGGGTCGGCAAGTCGACACAGCTTCGCGCCCTCGCGGCGGCGCTGCGTGAGCGCGGGATCGACGTCGTCGAAAGCCGCGAACCGGGCGGAAGCGAGGGGGCGGAAGCAATTCGCGACTTGTTGCTGCAAGGCGAGGACGGCCGCTGGTCGATTCAATCGGAGGCGCTGTTGTTCGCGGCGGCCCGCGCGGACCATGTCGAACGGACCATTCGGCCGGCGCTAAAGCGCGGGCAATGGGTGTTGAGCGACCGGTTCGTCGATTCCTCTTTCGCCTACCAGGGCGGGGCCGGAGGGCTGGGGATCGAGCGTGTGCGCGAAATCAACGGTTTCGCGACCGGCGGTTTTCTTCCCGACCGAACGCTGGTGCTCACTTTGGACGACGGCGGGCAGCGCGCCCGCGCACGCGACCGGGACGGACCTGACCGAATAGGTGGCCGCGACAGCGATTTCCACCACCGAGTCGAGCTCGCATTCCAAATTCTGGCGGCGGAAGAGCCGGACCGTATTCGGCTGATCGATGCTTCGGGAGATCAGGGCGAAGTCACGGACCGCCTGCTCGCGGCAATCGCGGACCTTCTCCCGTGATCGCCGGGCACGACCGGCAGGTGGAGCAGTTCCGCGGCGCCTGGGACTCGCGCGCGTTGCATCACGCATGGTTGCTGGCGGGGCCGCGCGGCGTGGGAAAGGCGCATTTCGCGCGGCTTGCGGCGGTTCGGCTTCTCGCGGAGGCCGCCGGGCCTGTGTTCGAAGCGCCAAGGCTCGATACGCCCGAAGATCATTCGACGGCGAAGCTGGTCAGGGCCGGAAGCCATCCCGACCTTCGCTTGATCGAGCGCATCGAGAACCCCAAGAAGCCGGGGACCCTGTTTCGCGACATCCTCGTCGACCAAATTCGCGATGTCGCTGCCTTTTTGAGCTTGTCGCCTGCATTGTCGGACTGGCGTGTGGTGGTGATCGATTCGGCGGACGAGCTCGCTCCGGCAGGTGCCAATGCGCTCCTTAAAATGCTCGAGGAACCGCCGCCGAACACCGTCTTCTTCGTCGTGAGTCACGCACCCGGGCGGTTGCTTCCGACGATCCGCTCTCGCTGCCGGCGGTTGCAGTTCGATCCGCTGCCCGACGACGCCATGACGTCAGTTCTGGCCGAGCAGCTGCCCGAGACGAGTGCGGCCGAGCGCGAGCGGCTGATTCCGCTTGCCGACGGGTCGGCCGCACGGGCGCTCGCTTTTGCGTCGCTCGACCTCGGCCCGATCGAGGAGAAAGCAGCGTCGATCCTGCGCGACGGCGACGCCGACAACAGCAAGAGGTCGGCGCTGGCCGGCGAGCTCGGCCGAAAGACCGCGGCCGATCGCTATTCGGCATTCCTCGATCTGCTTCCGTCGTTGGTGGCGCGCGAGGCCCGCACACTTGCCGATCCTAAACGGGAGCGCGCGCTCGACGCCTATCAGCGGGTGCGCGAGCTGACGGCCACGGCGCCGCGCCTGTCGCTCGATCCGGCGGCGACCGTGTTTCAGCTTGGCGGAATCCTCGCGTCGGTTGCGGGGCCGCGCCGTCCTTGAAGGCCCGCCAAGGGCAGGGTAGGCGCTTGCCCGTGGCCGAGCCCTATTACATCACCACGGCGATCAATTACCCCAACGGGCCGCCGCATATCGGCCATGCCTATGAGGCGATCGCGGCCGACGTCATCGCCCGCTTTCAGCGAAGCCGCGGCCGCGACGTCCGCTTCCAGAC
>DASTIF010000045.1:0-3521 GCA_035717805.1 Sphingomicrobium sp. | reverse complement strand
AATCTCGTCGGAACGGATCGCGTCGATCGAGGCGCGGCGGCACGAACTTGCCGACGCCATGGCGCGCGGCGACCTGGCGCCGGACGAGTTCGTCAGGCTGTCCAAGGATTATGCGGCGATCGAGCCGGTCGCCGCGGCGGCCCGGGAAGTCCGCCGTCTCCGGGCCGAGCTCGAGGTTCTGGCCGGGATGCTCCATGACCCCTCCGCCGAGCCGGAGCTGAAGGAAATGGCTGAAGCCGAGGTCGAGGACATTCGCCGCCGCCTGCCCGACGCGGAACGGTCGCTCGCCATCCAGCTTCTGCCGCGCGATGCCGCCGACGAGCGCGCGGCAATGCTGGAGGTTCGCGCCGGCACCGGCGGCGACGAGGCTGCTTTGTTCGCGGGCGATCTGCTTCGAATGTACCAGCGCTTCGCCGAAGCGCAGGGATGGCGGTTCGAGCTGATTTCAGCGAGCGCTTCGGAGCTCGGCGGCTACAAGGAAGCGATCGCCTCGATCAACGGCGCCGGCGTGTTCGCGAAGCTCAAGTTCGAAAGCGGAGTCCATCGCGTTCAGCGAGTGCCGGTCACCGAAACCGGCGGACGGATTCATACGTCGGCGGCCACCGTCGCTGTCCTTCCCGAAGCCGAGGATGTCGACGTCCATATCGACGACAAGGACTTGCGTATCGACGTCTATCGCTCCTCGGGGCCGGGCGGCCAGTCGGTCAACACCACCGACAGCGCGGTCCGGATCACCCACCTGCCGACCGGCCTGGTCGTCATCCAGCAGGACGAGAAGTCGCAGCACAAGAACAAGGCCAAGGCGCTGAAAGTGCTCCGGACACGGTTGTTCGAAATGGAACGCGAACGGCTGGCGAGCGAACGCGCCGGAGCGCGCAAGTCGATGGTGGGATCGGGCGACCGCTCCGAGCGGATCCGAACCTACAATTTCCCGCAGGGACGGGTCACCGACCACCGGATCAGCCTGACGCTTCACAAGCTCGACGCTATCCTCGAGGGACCCGGGCTCGGCGAGCTGGTCGAGGCGCTGATCGCCGAAGACGAAGCCGAGCGGCTGGCGGGGCTGGAAGAAGCGTGAAACCCGTCGCCCGCGCGCTTGGCGATGCGGCACGGCAGCTATCGCAGACCAGCGACACGCCGCGGCTCGACGCCGAGCTGCTGATGGCCGAGGCGCTCCACATCGACCGCGACCGTCTGATCCTCGACCCGCCCGACCGCGAGCCGCCCAAGCGATTCTGGACGATGGTCAAGCGCCGCTCGAAAGGCGAACCGGTCGCCTACATCACGGGCCGGCGCGCTTTCTGGAACATCGAGCTTCACGTCGGGCCCGGAGTGCTCATCCCGCGTCCCGACAGCGAAGTGCTGATCTCGTCGGCGATCGAGCATTTCGAAGGGTCGGCAGGACCATCGCGAATACTCGACCTAGGAACCGGACCCGGCACGCTTCTGCTCGCCGCGCTCGACTTGTGGCCGAAGGCGGCCGGTATCGGAATCGACAGCTCGCGCCGGGCCTTGTCCTACGCGAGCGCAAACGCGCGCAGGCTCGGCTTCGAGAAACGCGGGCGATTCCGGATCGGCGACTGGGCGTCGGGGATCGACGAGCAATTCGACCTCGTGCTGTGCAACCCGCCCTATGTCGCGGACGATGAGCCGCTCGGCGCCGGGGTCGCCGAGCATGAGCCCGGGGAAGCCCTGTTCGCGGGCCGCGACGGCATGGATTCGATCCGCACGCTCGCCCCTGAAATCCGGCGGCTGCTTGCACCTGGCGGGCTGGCCGCGGTCGAGATCGGCGCGTCGCAGGGGGAGGCGGCGATGGCGCTTCTTCAGGGCGACGGTGTTGCCGGTCGGCTCGCCCAGGACCTTGCCGGGCGAGACCGAGCCGTCCTTCTCAGCCGGCCTTAGGAAGAAATTCGCTTGGAATATCCGCCAATGGGCACTACATCCTGTTTTCAGGACCGGGGCCGCTTCAGCGATATGACCTCAGGCGCATCCCGTCCTACCCCCGACGCAATCGGCCGTTCCTGACAAAGCGCATCGCGCAAGACCGGAACGAAAAGGCGGAGCTGCGCTACCAGCGCACCGCCGGCCCGAAGGGAAAACGGGGGCGAGCTTCTACTAATCAAGGAAGTCGGATTTTGATCAATAACAGACAGGGCGGCCGCAGGCGCGGCCGTGGGGGGCAGCGAGGACCAAATCCCGGCGGTAACCGCCAGGACAATCGCCAGCGTGGAAACGCGGCGCAGCTTCTCGAGAAATACAAGAACATGGCCCGCGACGCGCAGCTCGCCGGCGACCGCGTCCAAAGCGAATATTATCTCCAGTTCGCCGACCATTATTTCCGGGTGCTCGGCGAGAACCGCTCGCGCTTCGAGGAGCAGCGTCGCCAGCGCGGCGATGATTCCTCCGACGAGGACGACGGCGACGAGGACATGGCGGAGGCCGGCGCGGACGAGGATGCCGGCGAACAGCCCGAGCGCCGTCCGCGGAGCAACGAGCGCGGCCGCCGCGAACGCAACGGCGCGCGTCAGCCCAAGTCGGAATCCGAGGCCGAGGACGAGCGCATCGCTCTGGATTCGCTTCCGCCGGCGATCGGTGCCGACGAAGGCGAGGACTCCGAAGAAGCGGCGCCCAAGCCGCGCCGCAGAACCCGCCGCCCGCGCTCCGACGACGACGCCGAGGCCGCGCCTGCGGCCTGAGCCACCTGGGGCGAGAGCCTGAATGCCCGATCTTCCTCCGCCTGTTCCGGCGATCGAATTCGTCTTGTCGAGCCGCGGAATGTCGAAGGGCCTTGCGCAGACCGACGGCGCGCAGGCGCTGGTTCGCGGCCAGCTCGCGTTCGGCGAAATCTATTTCAGCGCCTATGCGAAGAACGTCGATTCCTCGACCGCGGACGGCGAGGCCGCGGCCCAGATCGGCGTTCGCGACAGCGCGGGCGGCTTCGACCTTTCCGCGACCGCAGGGCTGAAGCGGGCGATCGACCCGACACCGGGTTCGGACAAGAATGCGCTCGAGGTCAACGCGAGCCTAGGCCGGAAGATCGGCCGGCTTTCACCGAAGCTCTCGCTAACCTGGAGCCCCGACGACGTCGGCTCGACCGGACGCACGATTTTCGCCGAAGCGAGCGCAGGCTATCATCTCGGCGATTCATTCTCCGCGAGCGCTGCTATCGGCCGCCGCGAGCGAACCGGCGGTGGCGATTATACGGCTTGGAACGCCGGCCTTGCCTGGTCCGCAAAACCACTGACGATCGATCTTCGTTACTACGACACCGACGGCGGCGATTCCCACGCCTACCGGGAGCGTGTCGTGGTCTCCGCGAGGCTCAAGCTTTAAGCTGTTTGGTAACTTCGACCGGGCGCGGCCGGAACTGCTCGTCGAGGGCGACGAAGGTGAACAGGCCCTCGGTCACCTTGATGTCGGTCTTGCCGCGATCGCGGGTGGCGATGACCTCGATGCGCACCGCCATCGAGCTCCGTCCGACTTTTTCGACCTGCGCATAGACCGAGATCAAATCGCGGATG
>DASTIF010000044.1:0-7560 GCA_035717805.1 Sphingomicrobium sp. | reverse complement strand
GGGATCGCGGGGTTGAGGTCGGCGCCGCCGCCGAACCAGCGCCTGGTCGTCGTCAGGAACCGGGTGTTCATGTGCACCGCGGGCACGTGCGGGTTGGCCATGTGCGCGACGAGGCTGATCCCGGTGGCGAAGAATCGCGGGTCGTCGCCGGCGCCGTGGATGCTCGCCGCGAATTCGGGCGAAAAGCTGCCGCCGACGGTGGAAACATTCACCCCGACTTTCTCGAACACGGTCCCGTTCATCTGCGAGCGGACTCCGCCGCCTCCGGGCTCGCCGCTCGAATCCTCGCGTTCCCATGGGGTTCGGTCGAACCTCGCGTCCGAGCCCGCCTCGCGCTCGATCGCTTCGAACTCGGCGCAGATGCGGTCGCGGAGGCTTTCGAACCAGTCCCTGGCGGCTTGTTGCTGTTCGTCGAGGGGGAGCATCGCGCCCCCCTTTAGCGCGTCGGCAGCGAAAGCTTCCAGTCTTCACGTTTCCGCCCCTTGGCAGTGCGGAAACGCGCCGCTATCAGGCGCGCAAATCGCGCCGGGACGCACTCGGTGCGACCTCGCTTATGTGCCGGTCCGGCACTGCAAGCTGCACAAGCGTCCAAAGGGTGAGCATGGCCACGAAGGCATCTGCTGAGGTTAACGATCACAGCCAAGGCGGCGATGGCGTTCGACGCCGCGATTTCCTCAACGTGGCCGCAGTCAGCTTCGCCGGAGTGGGCACCGTCGCCGCGGTTGCGCCGCTTCTCTGGCAGATGGCGCCCCCCGCCGACGTGCTCGCGCTGTCGACGACCGAGGTCGATCTTTCCAAGATCCAGTCCGGCCAGGGCGTGAAGACGGTGTGGCGCAAGCAGCCGGTCTTCGTCCGCAACCTGACTCCGGCGGAAATCCAGGCGGCCAACAAGGTGCCGCTGTCGGACCTTCGCGACCCCGAGACTCTGGCGCAGCGGACAAAGCCCGGCCATTCGAACTGGCTGATCACGCTTGGCGTGTGCACGCATCTGGGCTGCGTTCCGCTCGGTATCGGGGAGGGCGAGAACAAGGGGCCTTTCGGCGGCTATTTCTGCCCGTGCCACGGCTCGGCCTACGACACCGCGGCGCGGATCCGGCAGGGGCCGGCGCCGAAGAACCTGATGGTTCCGGATTATGAATTCACGTCGCCGACACACGTCGTGATCGGCTGAGCGGAGAACTCGAGAATATGAGCTTTTCCTGGGCCAAATCTTACGAACCCAAGCATCCGGCGATGCGCTGGCTCGACGAGCGCCTGCCGTTGCCGAGGCTGGTCTATGGGGCGATCGGCGGCGGCTATCCGGTGCCGCGAAACCTCAATTACTGGTGGAATTTCGGGGTTCTCGCCGGGATTTTCCTGACCATCCAGATCGTCACCGGGATCGTACTGGCGATGTGGTTTTATGCGACCACCGACGGCGCGTTCAATTCGGTCGAGCATATCATGCGCGACGTCAACGCGGGCTGGTTGATCCGCTACGCCCACTCCAATGGCGCGAGCTTCTTCTTCGTCGTCACTTACATCCACATTTTCCGCGGACTTTATTACGGAAGCTACAAGGCGCCGCGCGAGCTGGTGTGGATACTCGGGCTGGTCATCTACCTGCTGATGATGGCGACCGCTTTCATGGGCTATGTCCTGCCCTGGGGTCAGATGAGCTATTGGGGAGCGCAGGTCATCACCGGCTTCTTCTCGGCCTTCCCGCTGGTCGGAGAGCCGATCCGGATCTGGCTGCTGGGCGGCTATGCGCCCGATCAGGCGACGCTGACACGCTTCTTCTCGCTGCACTATCTGCTTCCGTTCGTGATCGCGGCGGTGGTGGTGCTTCACATCTGGGCGCTCCACATTCCGGGATCGAACAACCCGACGGGCGTGGACGTGAAGGACGAGAAGGACACGATTCCCTTCCACCCCTTCTACACCGCCAAGGACGGCTGGTTCGCCGCCGCGTTCCTGCTGGTTTATGCGCTGGTCGTCTATTTCGCTCCCAACGCGCTCGGGCATGCCGACAATTACATTCCGGCCAACCCGCTGGCGACGCCGGCGCATATCGTGCCCGAATGGTATTTCTGGCCGTTCTACGCCATCCTTCGAGCCTTCACGACCGACTTCATCCTGCCGGCCAAGCTGTGGGGCGTGCTGGCGATGTTCACCTCGATCCTGCTGCTGTTTTTCCTGCCGTGGCTGGACAGGTCGCCGGTGAGGTCGGGCAGTTACCGGCCGGTCTTCCGCACCTTCTTCATCATCCTGGTGATCGACGTCCTGCTATTGGGCTGGGCGGGCGGACAGCCGGCGACGGCGCTTCCGGTCGCGATCGGCCAGATCGCCTCGGCTTATTATTTCGCGCACTTCCTGATCATCCTGCCGCTGGTGTCGAAGTATGAGACGCCGCTGCCCCTGCCGCGGTCGATTACCGATTCCGTGCTGCACGGGGAGAAGCAGGAAAGTGCCCCGGCCGGAGTGAACACCGGCAATAAAAAGACCGTCGCGGGCTAAGGGGGAACAGGTGTTCTATCGCGCCATTTCGTACATCGTCGGCCTGGCGTTCGCCGGCGTCCTCCTCATCTCGCTGTTCATGGGCGTGTCGAACTATGTTTCGAACCCGCCGGCGCCGCTTCCCGAGGAAGATTTCCACAAGGAGCCCAAGGCGCTTCATCTCGCCAGCGACGGCGCGTTCGGCCATTTCGACAAGAAGCAGCTGCAGCGCGGATTCCAGATCTACAAGGAGGTCTGCTCGGCTTGCCACAGCCTGAGCCACGTGGCGTTCCGCGACCTCGAAGAGCTCGGCTACAACGAGGCCGAGGTCAAGGCGATCGCGAACCAGTGGGCGCTCGAGGTTCCCGACATCAATCCGGAAACTGGCGAAGCGGCGACCCGCAAGGCGACTCCGGCCGATCGTTTCCCGTCGCCCTATGCCAATGACATCGCGGCGCGAGCGGCCAATAGTGGCGCGCTTCCGCCCGATCTTTCGCTGATCACCCAAGCGCGCGAGGGCGGGGCGCCGTATGTCTATTCAATTCTGACCGGCTATCAGAACCCGGACAACTACCGGAACGAGGAGGGTGAACCTCTTCCTGCATCGGCGAAGCCGACGCCGGGCCTGCACTTCAATCCGTATTTCGCGAACCTCAACATCCGAATGCCACCGCCGCTTACGTCGGACGGGCAGGTGACCTATGCGCCCGGCAACCCGGCGCCGACGGTCGACCAGATGGCCAGGGACATCGCCGCCTTCCTGGTCTGGGCGGCCGAGCCGAACCTGGCGACCCGGCATGCGGCCGGGGTTGCGGTTGCGATCTTCCTGCTGTTCGCCAGCATCCTGGGCTATCTCGCCTATCGCAACATCTGGGCCGAGGCGAAGCGCAAGGTGCGGGTTACGGGTGTGCTGGAGCCGGAGAATCAGGCCAAGACCCGGCGCGCGAAGCGCAAGCAGGGTGTCGCTGGCTGAACCCTGACGGCCGTTCGTCGTAAACCGGGTGCGCGGCGCCCTCGTCGCGGTGCAGCCTGCCCTTCGAACCTTAAGGGGGAAAACATGCTGCGCTCACGACTTCTTCTGCTGACCATGACCGCTGCGCTGGCGATCGCTCCGGCGGCCGCGCAATCCACCAGCGACACCGCCCGGATCATCGACGAGGGGCTCAACCGAAGCGAGGTGATGGTCAACGCGTCCGAGCTGATGGACGGGATCGGCGGGCGGCTGACCAATTCCGCCAACCTCGACCGGGCCGAGGAATGGGCGCTCGCCAAGTTCCGCGAATATGGGCTGAGCAACGTGCATCGCGAGCCGTTCGACTTCGGCCGCGGCTGGAACATGACCCAGAGCAGCGCGCGAATGATCGAGCCGCGCCTCATCCAGATGACCGTCATTCCGGTCGCCTGGACTCCAGGGACCGACGGCGTGATCCGGGCGCCCATCGTGGTCGCTCCGATCAGCGAGAAGGCGCACTTCGACGCCTATCGCGGCAAGCTCAATGGCAAGATCGTGCTGGTGTCGCTTCCAGGCACCAGCGACGAGCCGGGCGAGGGCGCGTTCAAGCGGCTGACCGACAAGGACATCGCCGACGACGACAGTTTCGATATGCCCAGCTACGACCCGGACTCGCTCGACCGGCGGATGAAGCGCTTCCAGTTCGCCAAGGAGCTGGACGAATTCCTGAAAAGCGAAGGCGCGATCGCCTGGGTCCGCAAGAGCTACCGCGACGGCGACCTCGTGTCGGGTGAGGGCTATACCTATCTCGCCGGCCAGTCGCCGTCGCTGCCCGGCTTCGAGCTCGGAGCGGAGGATTACCGAAGGCTTACGCGTCTGGCGAAGCGCGGGCCGGCGCCGGTCATCGAGCTGATGAGCGACGCCCGGTGGGACGACAGCGACCCCAACGCCAACAATCTCATCGCCGAGATTCCGGGCACCGACCCTAACGCCGGCTATGTCATGGCCGGCGCGCATTTCGACAGCTGGATCGCCGCCGACGGCGCCTCGGACAACGGCGCCGGAAGCGTCGTCGTCATCGAGGCCGCGCGTATTTTGCGCAAGCTCGGAGTGCGCCCCAAGCGGACCATCCGCTTCGCGCTCTGGGAAGGCGAGGAGCAGGGCCTGCTGGGAAGCCGGGCTTATATCGAACAGCACCTGGTGGACCGGCCGACTCCGCCGGGGATGGACGGAATGACCGCCTATTTCAGCTGGTCGACGCGCTATCCGATCGTGAAGAAGCCCGGCTATGACAAGCTGAAAGCCTATTTCAACATGGATAACGGCTCGGGCAAGTTCCGGGGCATCTATGCGGAAGGCAATGCGGCCGCGGTGCCGCTGCTTCGCGAATGGCTGTCGCCGTTCAACGCGATGGGCGCCGACAAGGTCGTCGCCGGCAAGACCGGGGGAACCGACCACGTCTTCATGCAGGCGATCGGGATCCAGGGCTATCAGTTCATCCAGGATCCGCTCGATTATGGAAGCCGTGTGCACCATTCGAGCATCGACACGGTCGACCATATGCGCGGAGACGATTTGCGCCAGGCGTCGGTCGTCCTCGCCGGGATGCTGCTTGCCGCGGCGAACAGCGATGAGGTGCTTCCACGCCCGCCGCTACCGACCCAGCCAACCGCCACCGACCCGTTCAAATACGATTATCCTGACACGAATTGAGCATTGGCATCCCCGCCCGCGTAGGAGGCCCGTTCATCTGCTGTATCTGTGCGATGGCTTAAGCTATTGTCATTACAGAATCTTGTGAGGACGAAACAATGCGTGCGCGTTTTGCAACATTGATTGTCGCGGCGGCAGGCCTTGGGCTCGGCGGCTGCGCTTATGGGGGTCTCGGCGGCTACGGCGGTTATGGCGGCGTGTCGGTCGGTTACGGCGACTATGGCTATGGGGGTTACGGTTACGGATCGCCCTATTACGGCTACGGCTACAGCCGGTACGGCTACAATCCCTACGGCTACGGCGGCTATTACGGATCGCCTTATTACGGCTGGTACAACGGCTATTATTACCCCGGCTCCGGCTATTATGTTTACGACCGCCATCACAACCGGCGCCAGTTGACGGATGCCGAGCGCAAGTACTGGACCGACCGCCTTCGGCAGGTCGTGCAGAGGGATGGCAATAGCGCGACCTCCAGGACGGAAAACTGGAGCGGCTTCACCCATCCGGACCGGACCACGCGCAGCGACACCAGGGTTCGGACGCGCGCGACCGCGAGCCGTCCGGCGAGGGTCGAGCGGGTCCGTACTCGCGAGCGTTCCCGGCCAGCCGTGACTACGCGCAGCTGGTCGAGCGACGATTCGTCTGACGATCGCCGTTCGAGCCGTCGGCACGATCGCGGCGACGACTAAGGGCTGAGGCTAGTCCGCCTCCGGCCGGCGGCGGATCAACACGATCGAAGTGAAGGTCATCACCGGGACTCCGTCCTGGTTGGTGACCTTCGTTTCCGTCCGGAAGGAGCCGATGTCGGGCTTGCTCCGCGACGGCCTTTTTTCGACGATCGTTCCTCGGACATAGAGCGTGTCGCCCGGGTACACGGGCTTCAGCCACCTGAGCGCGTCGACACCCGGCGAGCCCAGGCCCGCCTGATCGTCGTCGACGACGCTTCGAGCGATCACCGCCATGGTCATCGCGCAGGTGTGCCAGCCGCTCGCCGCGATCCGGCCGAAATGGGTCTTGGCCGCTTCCTCGTCGGACAGGTGAAACGGCTGCGGGTCGTATTTGCGGGCGAACTCGAGCACTTCCTCGCGAGTCACCTCATAGGAACCGAAATAGCTTTCGGCGCCAACGTCCAAATCCTCGAAATAGATCATGGCCGCGCCGTAACGCGCGACGCTGGATCGGGCCAGCCAATGCCGCCATTCTAGGGAGCGATGGCGCGCAAATCCGAAATTGGACGGCCGATGGCGATTGTCGGCCTCGTCCTCGCCTGGCTGGCGATGCTTCTGCTCGGAGCGGGCGATGTCGACCGGGCGTTATTGTTCGAGCTCTACGCCGGCCGGAACCAGCCGCTCGCCGCCGCTGCGCTGGTCATGACCTTTTTCGGAAGCGGATGGTTCGTGACGCTGGCGTCCGCCGTTGGCGCGCTGGTACTCGCGATCCGCAAGGAGATGCGGGCCGCGCTAGTCCTGCTCGTCGCTACGGCGGTGGGGAAGGCGCTGGTCGAGCTCCAGAAGTACGAGATCGACCGGCTTCGACCCGATTCCTTTCCGCATCTCGTCCAGGTCCACAATCTGAGCTTCCCGAGCGGGCATTCGGCCAATGCCGCTATGACCTATGTCCTGCTCGCATTTCTTCTCACGCGTGCTGGAACGGCGCGGCGGGTCGCGGTGAGCGCCGCGCTCGTGGTCACCGCGCTGATCGGCCTCAGCCGGGTCATGCTGGGAGTGCACTGGCCGAGCGATGTCGTCGGCGGCTGGGCGTTCGGCTTGCTCTGGGCGATGCTGGCGTTGTCGCTGGCGAAGCCGGGCCGGACATAGTAGTCTCGAGCTGCTCGGAAAGGGGAGGGGCAAGTGGGAAACAGACCGTTCACGCTGATCGCGGCGATCATTTTTGCATTGATGGCGCTCGTGCACCTGTTGCGTCTTTTCATGCGGTTCCAGGTCGTCGTCGGAACTCACCCGCTCGCAATGTGGATGAGCATCGTCGCCATCGCCATTACGGCGGTCCTGTCGTGGGGATTGTTCAAGGAATCCCGGCGTTGAGCGCTTCACTCAAACGTTGAAGCGAAACAGCAGGACGTCGCCGTCCTGGACGACATAGTCCTTGCCTTCGGAGCGCATCTTGCCGGCGTCCTTTGCGCCCGTCTCGCCGCCGCAGGCGATGTAATCGTCATAGGCGATCGTCTCGGCGCGGATGAAGCCGCGCTCGAAGTCGCTGTGGATCTCACCGGCCGCTTCGGGGGCTCTAGCGCCCCTGTGGACTGTCCAGGCGCGCGATTCCTTTGGTCCGGCGGTATAGAAGGTGATCAGGCCGAGAAGCGCATAGGCGGCGTGGATCATCCGGTTGAGCCCGGTTTCGTCCAGCCCGAGGTCGGCGAGGAAAGCGTCGCGCTCTTCCGCCGGCAGGGTCGCGATTTC
>DASTIF010000043.1:0-6257 GCA_035717805.1 Sphingomicrobium sp. | reverse complement strand
TTCGCCTCGGCCATGCGGTGCGTGTCCTCGCGCTTCTTCACCGCGTTGCCGCGGTTCTGCGAGGCATCCATCAACTCGCCCGACAGGCGCGCCGACATGGTCTTCTCCGACCGGGCGCGAGCCGCCGTAATCAGCCAGCGGATGGCGAGTGCCTGGGCGCGTTCCGGACGGACCTCGACCGGCACCTGATAGGTGGCGCCGCCGACGCGGCGGGATCGGACCTCGATCCCTGGCTTCACATTGTTGAGCGCGTCATGGAAGACCGACAGAGGATCCTTCTTCAACCGCGCTTCGACGCTGTCGAGAGCGCCATAGACGATGCCTTCGGCGACCGACTTCTTGCCGTCGAGCATGACGCTGTTCATGAATTTCGAGAGGACCATGTCCCCGAAACGGGGATCTGGCAGGATTTCGCGCTTTTCGGGGCGACGACGACGGGACATTTGCTTGTTCCTTTCTCTTCAGCCTCGTCCGGAATGCTTCCGGGGCTTACTCAAGCGATTGTTATTTCGGACGCTTTGCGCCGTACTTGGAGCGGGACTGCCTGCGGTCCTTGACGCCCTGGGTGTCGAGGACTCCGCGAAGCACGTGATAGCGCACGCCGGGAAGGTCGCGCACACGCCCGCCGCGGATCAGCACGACGCTGTGCTCCTGGAGGTTGTGGCCCTCGCCCGGGATGTAGCTGATCACTTCGCGCTGGTTGGTCAGGCGGACCTTGGCCACCTTGCGAAGCGCCGAGTTCGGCTTCTTCGGGGTCGTGGTATAGACTCGTGTGCAGACTCCGCGCTTCTGCGGGTTCTGCTCCATCGCAGGGACCTTCGACTTGGCCTTCTGCGGTTCGCGACCCTTGCGGATCAGCTGGTTGATCGTCGGCATGAAGCCCTTCACCTTGTCTGTGCGGGAAAACCCCGCGGTTACTTTGCCCAACGATAAATAGCGCGAAAGCGTCGGCGGCCACCGAGGCCAGCCGGCCTTCACGCAAGTTGAGCAATGTTCAGCTCTTGTCCGGCGTGAAGTGAATCACAGGACGCGCGGACGGCCGCCCCATAGCTGTGGTGCCAGGCACCGTCAACGGGCCGCCCGCTGCAACAGCGCCAATATGACTCGAGACTCGGAACAGGCAAGGCGCGCGCCTCGTTGGCGATGAGTCTCTGGCAAATGGGGGTGAGACATGTGGAAGATTTCTGCGCCGGCACTGCTGCTCGCCTCGCTTGCCGGCTGCGGCGCGGGCGATTCGCCGCCAGGCCCGACTAATGGAGAAGCCACCGTGGACAATGCAACGCTCACCCAATTCGCTTTGACCAGCGGCGATATTCGCGAAGGCCAGCCGATACCGGCGGTCCACAGCTGCGACGGCGCCGACCAGTCGCCCGCGTTGGCCTGGGGGGAGCCGCCGGCCGGAACCAGCAGCTTCGCGCTGGTCATGGACGATCCCGACGCCCCGAGCGGCACCTTCCGGCATTGGGGCGCCTACAACATTCCCGCAGGCGCGCGCTCGATGCCGGCCGGCCATCCGGTCGGCAAGCAGGCGATCAACGGCTTCGGCAAATCGGGCTACGGCGGCCCCTGCCCGCCCACGGGCCACGGACCCCATCACTATCGCTTCAAGCTGTATGCGCTCGACGTCGAAGCGCTGGATCTTCCCGCCGATGCGAGCGTGGAACAGCTTGAAGATCAGGCGCAAAAGCACCAGACCGGACTCGCGACGCTCACCGCCACGTTCGAACGAAAATAACGTCATTGCGAGAAGCGCGAGCGACGAAGCAATCCAGCCGCTGAACCGGATGCTTCGCTACGCTCGCGATGACGGGCTGTGAATTCGAAACGTCGCGAGCCGCTCGTAATATGGCCGAATCCGCTCGGCCAGGCGCTGGTCTTCGTCCGAGAGTTCGACCGGCCCGGTCTCCTGCGGTCCGAAGCCGGTGCTGTTTTCGACCGCGCCGTACCAGTGCGCCGCCCAGACTCCATCGGTCGCTCGGCGGCCCGGCGACCAGCTCAGCATCGCCGGGTCCCAAGGAATTCGGAGCGCGGTGCAGAGCTTCGACAGCAGTCCCGCGGGATCGGCCAGCACGTCATTGGCGTCGATCACCGGCGGTGCCTGGCCGAGACGGTCGGACTCGCGATCGAAAAATTCGGCCTGCCGCTCGAGCCCGAAACCCTCGAACGAAGCAGCCTCGCGCTTCCTCAGATAAGACGCGATCATCCGCTCGGGCTCGCGGATCAGGAAGGCGTGGGTGAATCCCGCGAAATCGTCGTAACCGACCGGGCCCGTCATATGGTGCCACATATGCTTCTGGTACCAGACGGGCGAACCGCCGGGCGCATCGTCCGAAAGCGCGTCCATCACGCTTACCCAGTCGCAATCCATCGACGCGATCACTTCGTGGCGCATCGGATGGTCGGCGCCGGTCTCCTTTAGAAAGCAGCCGTAGAACGGCTCGTCGGAGACGAATGTGTCGGCCCTGCTCCCGAAGCTGCGCATCATCGCCGTGGACAGGTTCCGAGGCCCTGACCACATGGCGATTCGGAGAGTCACGCGAGACCTTTGTCATTGGTCATTCCCGCGAAAGCGGGAATCCCGCTTTTCCTTTCAGCAGCAGTTGAAGGCAGCGGGACCCCGCTTTCGCGGGGGTGACGAAGTATGTAATCACAGCCGCACCTGATCCGCGACATCGCGATTCACCCTTTCGGCGTAGAGATTCTGCAACCGATCCGCCATCGGACCGGGACAGGTAAAACTGCGTCCGTCGATCTCCCGCACGGGCACGATTCCCGCGAACGTGCCGGTGACGAACGCTTCGTCGGCGCCATAGACGTCGGTCAGCGAAAAATCCCTTTCGATCGCGGGAATCCCGGCGTCGCGCGCGATCTCCAGAGTCAGTCCGCGAGTGATTCCGCCCAGGCAATATTTGCCGCTCGACGTCCAAAGCTCGCCGTTTCGGACGATGAAGAAATGGGTCGAATTGCACGTGGCGACGAATCCGTGTGGGTCGAGCATCAGCGCCTCGTCCGCGCCCGCCTGAGTCGCCTGGATCGAGGCGAGGATGCAGTTGAGCTTGGAATGCGAGTTGATCTTCTGGTCCTGCACCGCCGGGTCACCGCGGCGGACATGGACGGTGAACAGCTTGAGCCCGCGGTCGTAGATCGCGGGGTCGGGCTCCTTATACTCGGGGATGATGACGATGGTCGCGGCGCCGACCACCACGCGCGGATCCTGATAGGGCGTCGAGCGAACGCCGCGAGTGACCATCAGCCGGACATGGACGCCCTCGCTCATGGCGTTGGCGTCGAGCGTTTCGTAGAGCCGCTTGATCAGTTCCTCGCGCGACAGGCCGATGTCCATCGCGATCGCCCGCGCGCCCTCGAACAGCCGGTCGAGATGGCGGCCCAGGAACGCGGCCCTGCCCCTGTGGATCCGAAGCCCCTCCCAAACGCCGTCGCCGAGCATGAACCCGCTGTCGAATACCGAAACCACCGCATCGGCCCTGCGCTTGATCTCTCCATTGACGTTGATCAGGATCGACGCGTTGCGCGGATCGGACACGTCATGCATCGACTGCACCATTGCCACGCGCTCAGTCTGCCGCGTTTTCGACGTCGTCCATATTTTCGGCGTCGGACGTTTCACCGGCCGTGTCGGCGCTCTCCTCATTGGCGACCGCGTTGACGTCGTTCGTGGCGGGCAATTCGTTGCCGAGCGCAAGATTGACGTCCGCGGGGTCGAGCGCGTTTGCGCTTGGCGCCATCACATTGTCGGCATCGCCCTGATTGCAGGCGCAAAGTCCGATCGCCAGCGCGGCCGCGCCGAACAGCTTTCCAACACGCATCGTCAATTCTCCTCGTCGCTGACCCACGGTTCGGGATGCTTCCGAAGCAGGTCCGATTTGCGCGGGCGGATGTAAAGGCGGTGCACATCCGGCCAGCGGCTCGAAGCCTCGTCCTCGATCTCGCACACGATCTGCTCGACATCCGCCGCGCTCAGATTGTCGTCGAAATCGACGCTGACCATCGCGGTAATCTGGTTCGGGGACGAATGGACGGTGAGAAGCTCGCCGGCTTCGGTCACGCCCTTCTTGCTCCGCACCAGCTCGCTAAGCCCGTTGACGATTTCCGGGTCGGCGGCCTCGCCGATCAGCAGGCCCTTCGATTCATAGGCGAGAATCAGCGCGGTGAGGCCGAGGATCGCGCCGATGACGATCGACGCGGCGCCGTCGAAGAAGGGGTCACCGGTAAGCTGGGCAAGGAACACGCCGACGGCAGCGGCAACGATCCCGGCCATTGCCGCGCCGTTTTCAAGCAGGACGATGAAGGCGGGCGGGTCCTTGGAATGGCGGATCGCTTCCCACCAGCCGGTACCGCCCTTGGCGGCATTGAAATCGCGGAAGGCCTCGATCGTCGACCAGCCTTCGAGCAGGAATGCCGCGACGAGCACGACGTAAGCGACGACAGGCGATACCGCCTCTTCCGGATTCACGATGTGAATGATGCCTTCGTAGATCGAAACGCCGGCGCCGAGCGCAAAGACGAGGACCGCGACCACGAAGCTCCAGAAATAGATTTCGCGGCCGTGGCCGAACGGGTGCCACCTGTCCGGCGGCCGACGCGAAGCCTTGCGCCCCCAGACGAGCAGAAGCTGGTTGGTCGAATCGACGACGCTGTGGACGCCTTCCGTCAGCATCGCCGAGGAGCCTGTGATCGCCGCCGCGACGAACTTGGCGGCCGCGACTCCCATGTTCGCGATGAACGCGATCCACAAAGTCCGGTTGTCGTGCGCTGCGCTCATTGATGTGCGGCCATTCCCTTCACCAGTCGGCCGTCCTTGATCACCGCATCGATGTGCTGGAGCACGCTCACGTCACGCGCCGGGTCGCCGCGCACCGCGATAATATCGCCGTACAGGCCGGGCGCGATCGCTCCGACGTCGCCGGCCCGGTCGAGCGCCTGCGCAGCGTTGACCGTCGCCGCCTGTATGGCCTGGATGGGGGTCATCCCCCATTCGACCATCTTGACGAATTGCCTGGCATTGTCGCCGTGCGGATAGACGCCTGCGTCGGTCCCGAACAGCATCTTCACCCCGGCCCTGACGGCTCGCTGGAAGGTCTGGCGTTGCTTGAGGCCGATCATCCGTTCCTTGTCGAGGCTCTCCTGCTCGGTGCCGTTGGCCGTGCCCGTCGCGAGAATGTAGTCGTCATTGTAGATATCCATGTCGAACCAGGTGCCGTGCTCCTTGGCCAGGCGGATGGTTTCGTCGCTCGCGAGGCTCGCATGTTCGATGGTGTCGACGCCGCCGAGGATCGCCGCGCGAATTCCCTCGTCGCCGTGAGCATGCGCGGCGACCTTCAGCCCCAGCATATGCGCCTCGTCGGTGACCGCCTTGATCTCGGCGAGCGTGAGCTGCTGGCCTCCGACGCTGTCGCCCATCGAAAAGACTCCGCCGGTGGCGCAGATCTTGATCACCTCGGCGCCATATTTGTGGACCCAGCGAACCTTCTGGCGTGCCTCGTCCGGGCTGTTGATGATCGCCGGCCATTTGTGGTCGTAGGAGGGCGGCAGCCCGTTATCGTCGCAATGGCCGCCGGTCGCGCCCAGCGCATAGGTCGCGGGCACGATACGCGGCCCCTCGATCCAGCCGCCATCGATCGCCTGCTGCAGCCCGACGTCTCCGAAGTCCGCCGAGCCGACATTGCGAACCGTGGTGAAACCGGCGTCGAGCGTCTTGCGCGCGTTGGCGACGCCGACCGCTTCCCAGAAGCTGTCGGTATATTTCAGCCCCTCGTAGCCACCGACTTCGGCCAGGCTGGTCAGATGGACGTGCATGTCGATGAGGCCCGGAAGCAACGTCTCGCCCGGAAGATCGATGTGCGTGACCTCCGCCGGGACCTGGATCGCCGAGAGCGGCGCCACCTGCTGGATTCGCCCGTCGTCGCCGATCAGGATCGCCGGCCGCTGCATGTAGCGCCCGGTGCGCACGTCGAGCATGCGGTCCGCGGTAACCAGAGTGGTGGCGATCGCTCCCGACGACAGCGAGAGCGCCGCCGCGGCAGCCAGCGCAAGGCGCCTGAGTGCCATCTTTTCCCCCTTCAGATGTGAATCACACGCCCGAACGCGGCCAGAACGCTTTCGTGCATCATCTCCGAAAGAGTCGGATGCGGGAAGACCGTGTTGATGAAATCCTGCTCGACCAGCTCGGCGGTCTTGCCGATCGTATAGCCCTGGATCAGCTCGGTGACTTCCGCGCCGATCATGTGCGCGCCCAG
>DASTIF010000042.1:0-21830 GCA_035717805.1 Sphingomicrobium sp. | reverse complement strand
TGCTGACCTTCGACCCGGCGACCGGCACGTATCGGATGACGAGCCACGCCGAAGGGCGGTTCGGGACGTTCGACATCATTCCCACTGCGGACGGCTACAGCTGGTCGATTCCCGCGGGGCGGATGACCATCGAATATACCGCCCATTTCAAGGACGGCGTCTGGACCGAAACGGGGCAGCGAGTGGTCGAGGGACAAGCGCCTCAACCCTTCTTCAAAATGGAGCTTCGGCGGATCGGCGACACCAGCTGGCCGACAGCCGGGGCGGTCTCGCCTCGTTAGGCGGCTTCCTGCAGCTCGAGCTCGAGACGTCCCCAGATTTCGACGAGGGCATTCGTTAGCTCGTCCATCATTTCCGGGCTGTGGCAGGGGCCCGGCGTAAAACGCAGCCGCTCGGTTCCGCGGGGCACGGTCGGGAAATTGATCGGCTGGACGTAAAGCCCGTACTCGGCGAGCAATATGTCGCTGATCTTCTTGGTCCGAACCGGGCAGCCCACCAGCAGCGGCACGATGTGGGTCATGCTGTCCATCACCGGCAGGCCAGCGGTCGCGAACTTCTTCTTGAGCATCGTCGCGGCGATCTGCTGGGCTTCGCGCTCGGCCGAGGACTGCTTGAGATGCCGCACGCTCGCGAGCGCTCCGGCGACCAGGACCGGCGATAGCGAGGTCGTGAAGATGAAGCCGGGCGCGTAGGAGCGGATGCAGTCGATGATCGTCCGGCTCGCGGCGATATAGCCGCCCATGACCCCATAGGCCTTGCCGAGGGTCCCTTCGATAATCGTCAGCCGGTGAGCCAGGCTGTCGCGCTCGGAAATGCCGCCGCCGCGCTCGCCGTACATGCCGACCGCGTGCACCTCGTCGAGATAGGTGAGCGCGCCATATTTGTCCGCGAGGTCGCACAGCTCGGCGATCGGCGCGATGTCGGCGTCCATGGAATAGACGCTCTCGAACGCGATCAGCTTGGGCGTCTCGGCATCGCATTCGGCGAGCAATTGCTCCAGATGCTCGACGTCGTTGTGCCTGAAGACCCGTTTCTCGCAGCCCGAGTTCCTGATTCCCGCGATCATCGACGCGTGGTTCAGTTCGTCGGAGAAGATGATGCAGCCGGGAAGCAGCTTGCCGATGGTCGAAAGCGCCGCCTCGTTCGATACGTAGCCGGACGTGAAGATCAGCGCGCCGTCCTTGCCGTGAAGGTCGGCGAGCTCGGCCTCCAGCTCGGTGTGGAAGTGCGTGTTGCCGCTGATGTTGCGGGTACCGCCCGACCCGGCGCCGACCTGATGCAGGGCGGATTCCATCGCCTCGATCACCGCGGGGTGCTGCCCCATGCCGAGATAGTCGTTGGAGCACCAGACGGTGACCGGCTTGGGTCCGTTGCCGCCGAAACAATGGGCGTTGGGATAGGAGCCCTTGGTTCTGAGGATATCGATGAACACCCGGTAGCGGCCTTCCTTGTGTAGCCGCTCGATCGCCGATTTGAAGATGCTGTCGTAGTCCACTGCGTGTCCCGGTGTCCCGCCGCTTTCGCGTGGCCCCTCTACCGCCATGAGCCGCGCATTTCCACCCGCTTGTCCCGATTACAGTGATCGAACCTCGTCGAGCCCGTAAGCGGCCAGCGCGGAGAGGAGCGGCTGGCGCGGCGGGCCGCCGGTGAAGACCGCGATTCCACGGGGATAATCGGCAGGCCAGGGCTGCTCTCGGGTGAGATAGGCGATCCGGCGCGCGATGCCCGCGCCTCCATCCACCCAGTTCATGCCCGGAAAGGCCTCGTCGAGTTCCTCGCCGAGCAGCGGGAAATGCGTGCAGGCGAGGACGACGGTGTCCGTCTTCTCAGCGCCTGGCTGATCGAACAGCGGCTGAGCGGCTTTGCGAACGTCGTCAGTCGCGATCGCTTCTCCGGCGAGCTTCGCTTCGGCCAGCGCGACCAGGTCCGGCGATCCGTGGCGAACGACGGTGCAACCGCGGGCGAACCGCCGCGCGAGGTCGTCCACATAGGGCTGGCGAATCGTCGCTTCGGTGCCGAGGACTCCGATGACTCCGCTTTTCGTGATTTCGGCGGCTGGCTTGATTGCGGGCACGGTCCCCACCACCGGCAGGTCGAGCGCGCCGCGCACCTGGTCGAGCGCGATCGTACAGGCCGTGTTGCAGGCAATGACCACCAGCCTCGGCTGAAACCGCTCGACCAGTCGGCCGAGGAGGGCGGGGACTCGTGACGCAATCTCGGCCTCGGATTTTCCGCCATAGGGGAAGCCGGCGCTGTCGGCGGCATAAACGATTGGCGCTCTCGGAAGCAGCGCCCGCGTCGGCCCGAGCACCGAGAGCCCCCCAACGCCGGAATCGAAGAACAGCAGGGGCGCGGCCGGATTCATGACAGCGCATTTGACTGACACGGAACTCGCCTGCAACTGTCGGCTGGAGGGGATTTCGTGACCATCCAGCTGCTTGTTGCCTTTGCGCTCGGCTATTTGCTCGGTTCGATCCCGTTCGGGGTCGTGCTGATCCGGCTGGCGGGAAGAGGCGACGTCCGCAAGGTCGGGTCGGGCAATATCGGCGCGACCAACGTTCTTCGGGCCGGCGGCAAGGGGCTCGCCGCCGCAACCCTGGTGCTCGACGCGCTGAAAGGCGCCGCGGCGGTTCTGCTTGCGCGCCATTTCTGGCCGGGGAGCGAAGCCTTCGCGGCCGCCGGCGCGCTGATCGGACATCTTTACCCGGTCTGGCTCCGGTTCCGGGGCGGAAAAGGCGTCGCGACATTCCTCGGACTGCTGATCCCGCTCTTCCCGCTGGGAGCGCTCGTCTATGCGATCGTGTGGCTGGCCGCGCTTGCAGCGAGCCGGATTTCGTCGGTTGCGGGAATCCTCGCGGCGGTCAGCGCGCCCGTCACGGCCGCGATTTTCGGCGGTGATCGGCTATTCCCGATGCTGCTCGGCTTCGCTCTACTCGTCGTCTGGCGGCACCATGAAAATATCGCGCGGCTTCGCGCCGGCGCCGAGCCCAGGGTCGGAAGCGCAAAATGACCGACGACCTGATCGACCGGATACGGCTGATCCGTTCGCCGTCGATCGGGCCGGTCACCTATCGGCAGCTGATCGCGCGCTTCGGCTCGGCCAAGGCGGCGCTGGACGCGATCCCCGATCTTGCGCGGCGCGGCGGAGGCAAGGCGCCGTCGCTCTTCTCGGAGCGAAATGCCCGCCTGGAGGCGGAGAAAGTCGAAAAGCTCGGTGCGCGTTATCTGACGACTGGCCACGGCCTCTATCCGGCGCTTCTCTCCGAACTCGACGATGCTCCGCCGTTGTTGGTTGCCAAGGGCGATTTGAAGCTGCTCGACAAACCGACCGTCGGCATTGTCGGCGCCCGCAATGCGTCGGCCGCGGCCTGCAGGTTCGCCCGCGGCCTTGCGCGCGATTTGGGAGAGGAAGGGCTCGCTGTCGTCTCCGGACTTGCCCGTGGAATCGATTCCGCGGCGCATGACGGGGCCCTTGGAACCGGCACGATCGCAATCATCGCGGGCGGGATCGACGTCTTTTACCCGCCGGAGAACGAGTCTCGGCAAAAGGCTCTGTTCGAAAGCGGGCTGGTGCTCGCGGAAATGCCGCCCGGGACGGAGCCGCGCGCCCGCCACTTCCCGTACCGGAACCGGATCATTGCCGGCTTGAGTCTGGGAACGATCGTCGTCGAAGCAGCGCCGCGGTCGGGCTCGCTGATCACGGCCCGGCTCGCGGGCGAGGCCGGACGCGAGGTGATGGCCATACCCGGCTCGCCGCTCGACCCGCGCGCTCAGGGTTGCAACCAGCTGATTCGCGACGGAGCCACACTCGTCCAGAACGCGGCTGACGTGATCGAGGCGATTCAGCCTTCAAAGCCGCGAGTCGCGTCTCCGGCGTCCAGCTATCGGCCGCCGGCCGAGCAGTTCGACGGCGAGGCGGTGGAGTCCGTCGAGTCTCTGCTCGGCCCTTCGCCGGTGCCTGTCGACGAGATTGTCCGCCTCTCCGGCGCACCGAGCGGCGCGGTGCAGATGGCGCTTCTCGAGCTGGACCTCGCCGGCCGGATCGACCGCCACGCGGGCAATCGCGTCAGCCTTCGCCCTGATTGAACGCGCTTGACGCGGAGAATCCGGCGACCCCACATCACGCGTATGCGTGAGGAAAAGCGTTGAAGCTCGTCGTCGTCGAATCGCCCGCCAAGGCGAAAACCATCGAAAAATATCTGGGGCCGGGCCATCGGGTCCTGGCGTCATTCGGTCATGTTCGCGACTTGCCGGCGAAGGACGGCTCGGTCGACCCCGACGCCGAATTCGCGATGGAATGGCAGGTTTCGGCCGACAAAACGCGGCAATTGAAGGCGATCACCGACGAAGCGAAGAACGCGGACACGCTGGTTCTCGCCACCGACCCGGACCGCGAGGGCGAAGCGATCAGCTGGCACCTCGCCGAAGTGCTGAAGAAGAGAAAGGCGCTTCCGGCAAACGTCCAGCGAGTCGCCTTCAACGCCATCACCAAGTCGGCGGTGATGGACGCGATGGCGCGCCCGCGCGAGCTCGATGAGGATCTGATCGACGCCTACAGGGCGCGCCGAGCGCTCGACTATCTGGTTGGATTCACCTTGTCGCCGATCCTGTGGCGAAAGCTGCCGGGGGCGAAGTCGGCGGGCCGCGTCCAGTCGGTCGCGCTTCGGCTGATCGTCGACCGCGAGCGCGAGATCGAGCTGTTCCGGACGCAGGAATATTGGTCGGTCACTGCAAGCTTCGAAGCTGACGGCCAGTCGTTCACCGCGCGCCTGGTCGAATTCGATGGCCGGAAAATCGAACGGCTGACGATCGGCAACAAGGGTGACGCCGATCACGCCCGTGCCGCGGTCGAGGAAGGGCGATTCTCGGTCGCTTCGGTCGAGACCAAGCCCTTCTCGAGAAATCCGCCACCGCCGTTCACCACATCGACGCTTCAGCAGGAGGCCGCGCGAAAGCTCGGCTTTTCGGCGAGCCACACGATGCGGGTCGCGCAAGGGCTCTACGAGCAGGGGCTGATCACCTACATGCGGACCGACGGGATCGACATGGCCGAGGAAGCCGTCAGCGCCGCGCGCCGGGCGATCGCCGAGCGCTACGATTCCGGCTACGTGCCCGACCGGCCGCGCAAGTACACGAGCAAGATCAAGAACGCGCAGGAAGCGCATGAAGCGATCCGGCCGACGGATTTCTCGCTTCGCCGGGCCGCCTCGGGCGATCACGCGCGGCTTTACGAGCTGGTCTACAACCGCGCACTCGCAAGCCAGATGGCGTCGGCGCGACTGGAGCGAACGACGGTCGAGCTTGCCGACGGGGCAGGGCGGGCCGTGTTGCGCGCTACCGGTCAGGTCGTGCTCTTCCCGGGATTCCTCGCGCTGTACGAGGAAGGGCGCGACGAAAAGGCCGAGGACGAGGAAGGTGCGCGAATGCCCGTCCTTCGCGACGGCGATTCGCCGGCGAAAACAGGGGTCGAGGCGGAGCAGCATTTCACCCAGCCGCCGCCGCGCTATTCCGAGGCGAGCCTGGTCAAGCGGCTCGAGGAATTGGGGATCGGCCGTCCGTCGACCTACGCGTCGATCCTGCAGACGCTCAAGGACCGCGAATATGTCCGCACCGACAAGGGCCGCTTCGTGCCCGAGGAGAGCGGGCGGCTGGTGACGGCCTTTCTCGAGCGATTCTTCGAAAAGTACGTGAGCTACGACTACACCGCGGAGCTCGAGGAAGAGCTAGACGACGTCTCCGGCGGGCGTCTCGAATGGCAGAAGCTGCTCGACGATTTCTGGCGCGACTTCCGGCCCAAGGCGGGCGAGGTCATGGACCAGAAGCCAAGCGAGATCACCGCCGCGATCGACGAGTTCCTCGAGCCCTGGCTCTATCCGCCACGCGATGACGGCTCGGATCCGCGGCTTTGCCCGTCCTGCGGCAATGGACGGCTGTCGCTTCGCGGGGGAAAGTTCGGCGCCTTCATCGCCTGCTCCAACTACCCGGAATGCCGCTACACGCAGAAATTCGGCCAGGCCGGACCGGACGGCCAGGCGAACGACGGCCCGCAGGATCTGGGCAATGGAATAGAGCTCAAATCGGGCCGGTTCGGGCCCTATCTCGAACGCGACGGCAAGCGCGCTTCGGTCCCCAGGGACGTTCCGCTCGACACCGTGACCGCGGACATTGCCGAACAGCTCCTGTCGCTTCCTCGAGAGATCGGGCTGCATCCGGAATCCGGCAAGCCGATCACCGCCTCGATCGGCCGCTACGGTCCCTATCTCGCCCACGACGGCAAATATGCGAAGCTGGCTTCGACCGCCGAGGTCTTCGAGACCGGGATGAACGCCGCCGTGGTCAAGCTCGCCGAGGCCGCATCGGCGGCCGGCGGACGCAAGGGCGCATCGCGCGAGCCGATCGCGGTGCTTGGCGAGCACCCCGAGAGCGGCAAGGAAATCAAGGTCATGGCGGGCCGCTACGGCCCCTATGTCAGCGACGGCACGACTCACGCGACTCTCCCGCGAGACACGGAGCCTAAGTCCGTGACCCTCGATCAGGCGGTGCAATGGATTGACGCCAAGGCCGCCAAGGGTCCGGCGAAGAAAAAGGGCCGGCGGAAGAAAGCCTAGCTACAGGTCCGGCAGCCGGGATTTTTCGGCAGCCGGATCTTGCGCCACTCCAGGGTGATCGCGTCGAACAGGAACAGGCTCCCCGCGACGTCCTCGCCAATCGCGGCGATCGCTCGGATTGCCATCAGCGCGCCGAAGCTTCCCACTGTCGCCGCCAGCGCTCCGATCACGCCTTGCTCGGCGCAGGTGTCGCAATCGTCGGCGTCGAAAGCATCGCCGACGAAACAGCGATAGCAGGGCTTGTCGGCCTCCCATCCGCGGAACAGGCCGACTTGCCCTTGGAACTGGACCGCGGCCGCCGAGACAAGTGGAATGTGGAGACGCGTCGCCGCATCGCCGACCGCGAGGCGCGTCGCGAAATTGTCGCTCCCGTCGAGGACCAGGTCGTGGCCGCCGATCAGCTCTTCGACATTGTTGCCGTCGAGACGCTGCTGGATCGCGAACGCTTCGACGTGCGGGTTGAGCGAGCGGGCGAACTGCGCCGCGAGCACGGCCTTGGGCTGGCCCATCTGGTCGTCGCGGAAGATCGTCTGGCGCTGGAGGTTCGATCGTTCGACCTCGCCGTCGTCGATGATCGTCAGCTTTCCGATGCCCGCGCCAGCTAGCGAGGGGATTGCCGCACTTCCGATGCCGCCGGCGCCAATGAAGGCGACGTTCGCTGCTTTCAGCTTGCGCTGGCCGACGCCGCCCAGCTGCGGAAGCACGATATGCCGCGCGTAGCGGTCCAGCTCGTCGTCCGTCAGTTCAACCACGACCGTTCGCCCTGAGCTTGTCGAAGGGCTGTCCTGACCTTGCCTGAGGAAAGCAGGGCTTCGACAAGCTCAGCCCGAACGGAGGGAGATTCAACGTCCTGTACTCCCGAAGCCCCCCGATCCCCTGGCCGTCTCGCCGAGCTCGGTCGCCTCGACGAAATCGGCTCGGAGCACGGGCGCGGGAACAAGCTGGGCGATCCGTTCGCCTCGGTGGACCTCGAACGGCTCCCGGCCGAGATTGACGAGGATCACCTTGACCTCGCCGCGATAGTCGCTGTCGATGGTTCCCGGCGTATTGAGGCAGGTTATTCCGTGCTTGGCCGCCAGGCCGGAGCGCGGCCGCACCTGCACCTCGTAGCCGCGCGGGATTTCGATCGCGAAACCGGTCGCCACCGCATGACGATCGCCCGGAGCGAGAATGAGGTCTTCGGCGGCGGCGACGTCCAGCCCGACCGCGTCCTCGCTTGCATAGCGCGGAAGCGGCAGGCTTTCGCCGTGGGGCAAACGAGTGAGCTTGATTTCGATCATCCGATTTCCTCTGCGATCCGCTCGACGAGGTGCCGGGCGACGTCGTCCTTGTCCATTTCCGGCCAATCCTCGACACCGTCGCCGGTGACAAGGTGAACGCGGTTGCGCCGGCCGCCCATCACGTCGCCCGATACGTCGTTGGCGACGATCCAGTCCGCGCCCTTGGCGATCTGCTTGGCGATTGCGTTCTCGACCACGTTCGATGTCTCGGCGGCAAATCCGATGAGCAGGGGCGGCCGCAACGGGCTCGCGGACAATTCGGCAAGGATGTCGGGGTTGGCGATGAACTTCAGCTTCGGAGGGCCTTCGGACTTTTTCAGCTTGGTTGGAGAAGCCTCGACCCGCCAGTCGGCCACGGCGGCGACAAGGATCGCGACGTCGGCGGGAAGAGCTCGCTCGACAGCCGCGGCCATCTCGCGCGCGGTCTCTACGTCGATTCGGTCAACGCCCTCGGGCGTGTCCCGCGAGACAGGGCCGGCGATCAGCGTGACGCTCGCTCCCGCCCGGGCGGCCGCGGCGGCGATGGCGAATCCCTGCCTGCCCGAAGACCGGTTGGCGATCATGCGCACAGGATCGATCGGTTCGTGGGTCGGCCCGGCGGTGACGAGGATATGCTTTCCCTGAAGAGTCACTTCAGCAGGTCGCCAAGACTTTCCACGATGTCCTCGGGTTCCGGAAGCCGCCCCGGCCCATATTCGCCGCACGCCATATCGCCTTCGGCGGGGTCGATGATCCGGATCCCGTCCGCCTTCAGCCGGGCGACATTTCGCTGCGTGGCCGGATGTTTCCACATCCGCACGTTCATCGCGGGGGCGACGACGGCCGGCTTGTCGGTCGCCAGAAGCAGAGTGGTCGCAAGATCGTCGGCGATTCCTGCCGCCATCTTCGCCAGCAGGTCCGCGGTGGCCGGGCAGACGAGAATGAATTCCGCCGAGCGCGAGAGCTGGATATGGCCGATCTCGACCTCGTCCTTGAGCTCCCAGAGCGAGCTGTAAACCGGGCTTTCCGCCAAGGTCCCAAGGCTCATCGCGGTGACGAAATGCGCGCCGCCGCCGGTCAGGACCGGAGTCACCTCATGGCCGGCCTTCTTCAGCAGACGGACCAGCTCGAGCGACTTGTAGGCGGCGATTCCGCCGCCGACGATCAGGAGGATCCGCGCCATGTGGCTGCCTTTGCCCGCAGCGGCGAGTCGTGTCGAGTGGCCGCCTTTCGGCACCGGTTCGGCGGAGGCGCGTTGTTGCGCGCATGAACCAGTTTTTCACGGACATCGCGAGCAGGATATCGGCGCTCGCCGGGCGCGCGGCGACCTTCCTGATCGCCACCCTCATCATCGTCGTCTGGGCGGCCACGGGCCCGCTGTTCGGTTTTGCCGACACCTGGCAGCTGGTGGTGAATACCGGCACCACGATCATCACCTTCCTGATGGTGTTCCTGATCCAGAACACGCAGAATCGGGACTCGGTCGCGATCCAGGCCAAGCTCGACGAGCTTCTGCGCGCGCTGACGGGAGCTCGGGAGGGCGACTTCATCGGAGTCGAGCATCTCACCGACGACGAGATCGAGGCGATCCGCGCCAAACTCGAGAGGGTGGCGGCGAAGAAACCGGTCAAGCAGGTGAAGGCGGCGGCAAGCTCGAAAGGGAAGAGCAAACGACCTGCGTCGCGCCGGGCGCCATCGAAATCCTAGGCGATTAGCAGGACGAGGATCGCGGCCATCGCGGCTCCTGCAATCGCCGCGAGCGCATAGCCCCGCCAGCGGCGCCCCTCGATAAGGGTTACTTCCGGAAGCGGCGGAGCCGGCGGCGCTCCGCCCTCGGGCGGATAGTACAGGTCGATCCGATTGATCAGGTCGGGGATCTTCTTGATCGCCCTGACGGTCTCCACGATCCTGTCGGCATAATAAGCTTCCGGCCCAAGTTCGGATCGCATCCATTCGCTCAGGAACGGCTCGGCCGTCTCCCACATGTTGATGTCGGGATCGAGCCTGGTGGCGACGCCCTCGTTCATCACCATCGATTTCTGAAGCAAAAGCAAATGCGGTTGGGTCGGCATGTCGAAGTCGCGGGTGATCGAAAACAGGCTCTCGAGCATCCGGCCGACCGAGATTTCCTTCACCGGCAGACCGCGGATCGGCTCGCCGGCGGCGCGCAAGGCAGTCGCGAACTCGGCGACATTGTGGTGCGAGGGCACATATTGCGCTTCGAAATGGATCTCCGCGACGCGCCGGTAATTACCGGTGATGAGGCCGTAGAGAATCTCGGCGAGCCAGACTCGAGCACGGCGGTCGATCCGCCCCATGATCCCGAAATCGATGGCCGCGATCCGACCATCGGGAAGCGCAAACAGATTGCCGTGGTGGAGGTCGGCGTGGAAGAATCCATCGACGATGGCCTGACGGAGGAATGCACGGACGAGCGTTGCCGCCAGCGCCTTGCAGTCCTGGCCGGCCTCGATCAGCGCATCGCGGTCGTCGAGCTTGATTCCCGGCAGCCATTCGAGCGTGAGAACCCGACGCGCCGTCCGCCGCCAGTCGATCTCCGGCACGTAATAGCCCGGCTCGGCGACCATATTCTCCTTGAGCTCGGATGCCGAGGCGCCCTCGCGCTGGAGATCCAGCTCGCGGGCTGTCCACTGCTTGAAATGGGCGACGACCAGTCGCGGCCGCAGCCGCGCCGCTTCGCGGCCCAGCGATTCCACTTGCGCCGCCGCCCATTCGTACGTGTCGATCGCGCGCTCGAATTCTTCTTCGATGCCCGGCCGGAGCACCTTTACCGCGACGTCGCGCCCGTCGGCCGTAACCGCCCGGTGGACCTGCGCGATCGAGGCGGCGCCGATTGGCACCGGATCGAACGATTCGAACAATTTCTCCAGCGGCGCTCCGAACGCCGATTCGATAGCCGCCTTGATTGCCGGGAAGGGGGCGGGCGGAAGATCGTCCTGGAGCCGGGAGAGATTGGCCGCCGCTTCGGCGCCGATCAGGTCGGGGCGCGTCGAGAGCGTCTGGCCGAGCTTGATCGCCGGAGGGCCGATCTCCTGCAACGCGGCCGCATAATCGGGCGTGTCCGGAACCCGCGCTCCGAAACGCGCAATTCGGGCCACCCGCCGGACCTCGGGCGGGGTTAGCGGATCGCGTTCGATTCCCGTCAGCGCGCCGTGGCGGGCGAGGGTTCGGCCCCACTTCAAAAGCCGCCACAAGTGCCTTGCCGGAGTGGTCAAATCCGCCAGCCGCTATGGATGCAGACGAGCCCGCCGAGAATCGGTTCGGCCCTGGTCCGGGCGAACCCGGCTTCCGCGATCATTCGAGCGAATTGCTCGGGCCTGGGGAAGCGCCGGATCGACTCGACCAGATAGCGATAGCTCTCCTCGTCGCGCGCGACGGCTCGGCCTATCCTGGGGATGATCCGGCGCGCATAGGCCTCGTAAAGATTGGCGAAGCCGGGCCAGTCGCTGGTCGAAAACTCGAGGCAGAAGAAGCGCCCGCCAAGCTTAAGAACGCGATGGGCCTCCCTGAGAGCCGCCGCGATGTCGGTGACGTTCCGGATTCCGAAGGCGATCGTGTAGGCGTCGAAAGTCGAATCCTCGAAGCTGAGATCTTCCGCATTCTCCTGTTTCCAGGCGAGGCCATCGATCTCGCGGGATGAAGCGCGCTCCATGCCCACCGCGAGCATGTCCGGGTTGATGTCGGCCACCGTCACCCTGGCTCCGCGCCGGGCCATCCGGAAAGCGACGTCGCCGGTTCCGCCCGCCATGTCGAGAATATGCTCGCCCGTCCGCGGCTTCACCCGCGCGACGAAGCGGTCCTTCCAGCGCCGGTGGAGACCGCCCGACATCAGGTCGTTCATGATGTCGTAGCGCCGCGCCACCGAGCTGAAGACCTCGCCCACCCGGCGAGTCTTGTCCTCCGGGCTGACCAGCTTGTCGCCGAAATTGACCTGATCCGTCATCGCCCGTCGCCTCTAGCGGCGAGTCAACGGCATTGCGAGCGAAGCGAAGCAATCCACAGCGCCGAATGGATTGCTTCGCCGCTGCACTCCTCGCAATGACTGGACGATGCCGGAGCTCCCCGAAGTCGAAACCACCGTTCGCGGTCTGGAGAAGGTGCTGCTCGGCCGCACGATCGTCAGTGTCGAGCCGCGCCGCGCCGATCTTCGGCGTGCGTTCCCGCGCGACCTCGGGCAGCGGCTGACCGGCGCGAAGGTCACGGCTCTCCGCAGGCGAGGGAAATATGGACTGATCGACACCGATCGCGGCGATACTTTGGTCTTCCACCTCGGAATGTCGGGCAAGTGGCGGGTCGACCCGCTTGAGCTTCACGCGCACGATCATCTGGTCCTCGAGACCGAAGAGGGCAGGCGGATCGCTCTCAACGATCCCCGGCGCTTCGGATCGGTCGATCTCGTCCCCACGGGCAAAGTCGATGACTGGGGTCCGGTCGGCACGCTTGGACCCGAGCCGACCGGCCTCGACCCCGGCGAGCTCCACTCGAATCTTCGCGGACGCATCGCCCCGATCAAGACGCTTCTTCTCGACCAGCGGCTCGTCGCCGGGCTCGGCAATATCTATGTTTGCGAGGCTCTTCACCGGGCCCGCATCAATCCGCGCCGGGCCGGCGGGCGCTTGTCGAAGGCGAGCATCGACCGGCTCGTCGCCGCGATCGGCGAGGTCATAGGCGAAGCGATCGAAGCGGGCGGCTCGACCCTTCGCGACTATGCGCGACCCGACGGCGAGCTCGGCTATTTCTCCGCCCGCTTCGCGGTGTATGACCGCGAGGGCAAGCAATGCCGCTGCGGCGCGGCGGTCAAGCGAATCGTCCAGGGTGGGCGCTCGACATTCTATTGCCCGGCCTGCCAGCGCTAGCATTGACCCGAATCGCCGCCCCTTGTAGGGGAGCGCGCATATCGGCGCGGGGGCACGACCTCCGGCGCCGCTTTTTCATGAGCCAAGGGACTTTCTAAATGGCGAACACGCCGCAAGCGAAAAAGCGAATCCGCCGCAACGCCAATCGTGCGACCATCAATCACGCGCGAATCAGCCGCATCCGGACCTTCATCAAGCAGGTCGAATCGGCACTTTCGGCCGGCGACAAGAAGGCCGCCGCCGAAGCTCTCAAAATGGCACAGCCGGAGCTCGCGCGCGGCGTTTCGCGCGGAGTTCTTCACAAGAACACCGCGTCGCGCAAATTGTCGCGTCTCTCCAAGAGGGTTGCCGCGCTCGGCTGACAAGCGCTGGCAAAGACGGGCGTTAAATGCGGGTCGCCGGATCGTCCGGCGGCCCGTTTTCATGCGCCGTCGAAAAACCAAGGAATCTCCGCGATTCGCGGGGTAACAAAAAGTTAACTACGAACAGAAATGGCGGTTTTCCGGCGTTTCGGCGGGTTTCCGGCAATTTTGCGTGTCAAGCCGATTTATTTCGCTTCGATCAAAAAACAGGCCTTGAAAGCTTGGCCATAGGCTTTCAAAAACAACCTTCCGAGGCGCGAATCCGCGCCAGGGGCAAGAGCGAAAGGCACCATCGGGCGCGCGACTCGGTTCGCGGGCAACGGGATCCTTTTGTCTTGGGGCCAGGGGCTAGCTGAGGGAGGCGCGAGCCAGTGCAGGGCGGACGGACGGACTCGTGCCAGCTCGATGATTCGAAGATCACGGCACCGCTCGAGGCGGCGTGGGATTCGATCCGGCTCGGTCTTCGGCGCGATCTTGGCGCGCGAACGTTCGACGGGTGGCTGAAGCCCGCGGGCCTCGGCAATCTCGATCCCGATACCGGTACGCTCGACATCGTCATGCCAAGCCAGTTCATGGCGGACTGGGTGCGCTCCCATTTCGGGGAGCGGCTGGCGCTGGCCTGGAAGACGACGCTTCCACTGGTCCGCGATGTCCGGATCGTCGCCGATGCCGACGCGCCGAGGCCGGCACCGCTCCTGATCCTGGAGGAAGCACCCTCACGGACCGCGGAGCGCGACCCCGCGGCGCCCAATTTCGACCCTCGCTATCGCTTCGAAAGCTTCGTTGTCGGCAAGGCGAACGAGGTCGCCGCGACCGCCGCGCGGACTCTCGCGACCGCCGAGCAGGTCAGCTTCAATCCGCTGTTCATCCACGGCGGCACCGGGCGCGGAAAGACCCATCTTCTGCACGCGATCGGCCACACGTTCGATGAGCGTTACCCCGGGCGCCGCATCGTTTCGATGTCGGCCGAGAAGTTCATGGTCGAGTTCATCCGCGCGCTGAAGGAAAACGACACGATCGGCTTCAAGAGCCGGCTTCGCGGCGCCGACCTGCTGCTGATCGACGACGTCCAGTTCATCGCCGGCAAGGATTCGACGCAGGAAGAGTTCTTCCACACGATGAACGAGATCATCGGGGCGGGTAAGCGGCTGGTGATCACCTCGGACCGCGCGCCGCAGGACCTCGACGGAATCGCGCCGCGAATCCTGTCGCGGCTGTCCTGGGGCCTGGTCGCCGACATCAACTCGGCCGATTTCGAGCTTCGCTACAACATCATCGTCGCCAAGCTCGCTCTCCTTCCCGCGGTCGAGATGCCGCGCAACGTCATCGAGTTCCTGGCGCGGCGCGTGACGTCGAGCGTCCGCGAGCTAGAGGGCGCGCTAAACCGGATCGCCGCTTATGCGATGATGACCGGCCGCGACATCGACATCGCCTTCGTCGAGGAAGTGCTGGCCAACGTCCTTCGCGCCAATCAGCGCCGGATTTCGATCGATGAAATCCAGACGCAGGTCGCCGAGCATTACCGAATTCGAAAGGCGGAGATGACCTCGGCCCGCCGGGCGCGCGAGGTGGCTCGCCCGCGCCAGGTCGCGATGTATCTGTCGAAGCAACTGACCCCCAAGTCGCTGCCCGACATCGGCAGGCGCTTTGGCGGGCGCGACCATACGACCGTCATTCACGCGGTTCGTCAGATCGAAAGACTGCGCGCCAGCGATTCCGAGCTCGACGCCGACATCCGGCTCCTGACCCGCCAGCTCGAAGGCTGAACGTCTAGGCCGACCTCGGCGCCGCGTGAAGGGCGGATGCGAGCGCCTCGGCCAGCGTCGCCAGACGATAGGGTTTCAGAATCACTGGCCGGCCGCCGCTTCCGGCATCGGCGATCTCCTGGCTGTATCCGGTGGCGAGTACGACTGGCAGTTCCGGCTTCTCTACCGCGAGCGTTTCGGCGAGCTTGAGGCCGCCCATTCCCGGCATCACCACGTCGCTGAACACGACATCGAAATCGCGGGCGCGACAGAGCTCGAGCGCGTCTTCGCCCGACGTTGCCCGGGTCACGTCGTGACCGAGCTCGGACAGCAGGGTTTCGGCGAAAGCGCCGACCTCCTCATTATCCTCGACGACGAGGATCGCGGCCGTCGGCTGAGCGGCCACCGCCGGCGGTGAGTCGGCAATGGCGCCGGAACTTTCCCCGGCACCGAAGCAGGGAAGGGTGAGGGTGATCGTGGTTCCGCTCGCCGGCAGGCTGTTGACCGAGACCTCGCCGCCCGACTGCGAGGCGAAGCCATAGACCTGGCTCAGGCCAAGCCCGGTCCCCTTGCCGGTTCCCTTGGTGGTGAAGAAGGGTTCGAAGACGCGGTCGAGGGTCTCGGGGTCCATGCCCTCGCCGGTGTCGCTGATCTCCAGCGCGATCAGGCGCTGATCTTCCTCGCCGCGCTGCTCGCGGGTCCGGAGCGTGAGCACTCCGCCGCCGGGCATTGCGTCGCGGGCGTTGGAAGTGACGTTCAGGATCGCCGACTGAAGCTGCGTCCTGTCCACCTCGATCAGGCAGCGGGAGCTGAGGTCCAGCTTGACCTCGATCCGTTCGCCGACGGTGCGGTCGATGAGGTCGGCCATCGACCCGATCAGCTCGGAAATGTCGAGCCGCTCGGGTTTGAGCGGCTGCCGGCGGGCGAAGGCGAGGAGCTGCGACGTCAGCGATGCCGCATTCTCCGCGGCCTGGACGATCGCCTGGGCAAAGCGTATTCGCTTGGGCTCGGGCAATTGCTTTCGGCACAGCATATCGGCCGAACCCTGGATAACGGTCAGCAGATTGTTGAAGTCGTGGGCGATTCCGCCGGTAAGCTGGCCGAGCGCCTGCATCTTCTGGCTTTGCCGGAGCTGGTCCTCCGCCCGGGCGCGCTCCTCCATCTGCTCCTCCAGGAGCTCGTTGGCTTGCGACAGAGCCTCGGCGCGCTCGCCTAGCTCGCGGTTGACGGCGTGGAGCTGAGCCTGCGCGATCCCGAGCGCTATGACGACGAGCGCCGCGACCAAGATCAGGCCCATGAGCAGAAGGTAGCGAGTCAGTCGCCGCGAGCCGGCCTCGCGATCGACTTCGAAATAGACGGTTCCGATCCGCTGACCCGATTGCTCGACGGGTGCCGTGACCCGAACGGCTTGCGATTCGAGCTCGGGGATCGTCGAGATCGTCTTGGGAACCGGGGCGCCGGTCCGGTTGTAGCCGGCGAGGGCTTCGCCATTGCGATCGTACACCGCTACCCAGCGGACTTGCGAGTTGACCTTGAAGGCATTGACGGATTCCTGTGCCGCGAGCGGGTCGTTGAAATCGACCGCCGCGGTGGCCGAAGCAGCCAGAATGTCGGCCAGCCCCTGGGTCTGGTCGACCCTGGCTCGTCCGTAACTCGCCTCATTCTGAACGATCACCGCGATTCCGGCGACGAGGATCAAGAGCGCAACCCCGAAGATGGCCATCGGCGCCGACCGCCAGCGGCCGCGGATCGCATCGATGCTCTTCATCATCGTTGCGTGACCCCGATCGCCAGGGCGAGAAGGCGAGAGCTGATCGTCAATCCGCGGCCTCTGGCCTCGGCCTCGTCGATGAAGAAACGGACCCGTCCGCTGACGATCGAGAAGTGGATCATGCCGTGCTGCCCGCCATTGCCGGAGTCGGTCACCGTCAGGATCGGCCGTCCGCGCAAGGCCGCGAGTTGCTGCCCGATCGGCTGGGAGCGGCTTCCGGCGACGAAGGCGATGTGGCAACCGCCGCTGCCGCTCGCCGAATCCATTCTCCGCACCACGATCCGCCGGCCGTCGACGGATTGCGAGCGGACCGCGACGTCGAGACTATTGCCGAACGGGTCGTTGCCGATGACGCAAAGGACGAACGGCTCGCTGCCCGACGGGCGCGCGGACGGAGGCCAGGTCACATAGCGGGCGAATCGCGGAAGAAAGGCCGCCTTGACCTCGCTCGCGCTGGTCTGGGCGCGCGCTTCCGGCACGGCGAAGACAATCGCCGCGAAAGCAGTCGCAATCAGGATCCAGAGGCGTGACGCCATCAAAAGCGTAACCGTGTCCCAAGCGAGATGCTTCGCTTGATCAGCTGCGCGTTCTGGTCGTTGTTCTCGACATGGCTCCGATGCAGAAGGTTTCGCCCGGCCAGATAGAGCTCGAGCGTGTCCGAGAGTTGATAGGCGAGCCGGCCGCCGACTTCGACATAGGACGGAACTTCCGGGTCGCGCTGGATCCGGCCGACGGCGCGGCCGTCGAGGTTCAGCTGGAGCCGCGGCGCAATGTCGAACTGCGATTGCGCCTTGATCTGCCAGTTGGAATCGTTGCCGACGACATTGCGCGGAATGAAATCGAAATGGCCTTCCTTGACGTGCAGGTCTTTCCACAAGGTCGCGGCGCCGAGAGATAGCCGCCACCAGGGCGTCAGCTGACCTGTGCCCCAGGCTTCGATTCCGTAAGTCTTGCCCTCGCGGCTGTTGAGTAGCCGGAATGAGCCATCGACGAGCTCGGTGGTGCGCAGGTCGCCGTAGAAATTGACGAAGCCGTTGACTGTAAGGCTCGTGGTGGGTGTCGGCTGGCCCCTGTATCCCGCTTCGACCGCGACCAGTTTCTCGGACTGGAAATCAGGGCTTTGGGAGAGGAAAGTCACGCCGTTGATGACAGCCTCGAGCTGACGGTCGATCCGGGACGGGGTGCGAACGGCGCGCGAGACCGCCGCCCAAACGAGCGTTTGGGGATCGGGCTGCCAGGCAACGCGCAGGTTCGGAAGTATTTCCCAGCCCGTGAAACTCGAACGTTCCAATTTCGTGCCGGCGATGAGATCGAGGGTCGGGGTAAGGCTCAGCCGATCCTGGATGAACAGATTATAGGTCCACAGCCGCCTGCTCGCGGGATTCAGGTCGAATTCGTTTAGGTTGTTGATGAAGCGGTCTTTGGTGGTTCGGGCGCCGATGCCCGCGACTATGGCATTCGTGCCGCGGGTCAGATTGACTTGTGCCTGTGTGTCGAGAGTCGCGACGGATTCCTCGGCAAGCACGAACTTCCGCTTGAAGTAATCGTAATAAGACTGAATCTCGAACGAGGACGTAGGGCTGAGCGCACGCGACCAGCGCGCCAAGAGGTTGCGCCCCTTGCCGCCGTCGCCTTCGAATGTGTCGGCGTCGGTGCGAAACACATCACCCTGGACTGTGACATGATCGACCGCGCTCGCGAAATCGGAGCGGAACCCGGCCTGCCAGCCGCTGTAATCGTCATCGACCGGATTGGCGCTGACCGATGGCAAGCCGTCGGCGTTGTGCCAATTGGCATAGAGTCGAACCGCACCCGAATCGCCGACCGCGAAACCATGTCGGATTCCGACCGTCTGCTCGCGGCTGCCGGCGGTGGCGCGGACCATCGATCCGATCGTGTCCTGCGCATCGCGGGTCGTGACGTTGATCACGCCGTTGACCGCGTTGGGCCCGTACAGCGTTCCGCCGGGGCCGCCGATGACCTCGACCTGCTCCAGATCCTCGAGCAGCGGCCAATGCAGATTCCAGTAAACCGACGAGGCGAGCGGCGCGTAAACCGACCTGCCGTCGATCAGGACCAGCAGCTTGTTGCTCGATTCCACTCCGTTGAAGCCGCGGGCGCTGATCGCATACTGGCTCGCGTCGATCTGCTGGACGTCGAGATTGGGAGCGAGACGCAAAGCTTCCGGAAGAGAATCGACACCCGAAGAAATGATGTCGTCGCTGGTGATGACGTAGAGCGCCGCGGGAGCCGAGCTCAACGGCTCTTCCGTCTTCGAGGCCGAGCGCACCGGAATCTGGGCCAGCTCCTCGATGGACAGATTCGCGAGATCCTGCGGAGTCGGCGTGTCAGCCGCTATCGCGGGGGAAGCGAGCGCCCAGGCGGACGCACAGGCGCTCAATGTCAGGCTGATTCGCATCTACTCTTTTACCTGCCGAAGTCCCCCCTCCGGCCCTTCTACATCGGCATGTTTATAAGCAGCGGTCAAGCTTCATGGTGAACGGGCCGAATACCGGAAAAGCCAGGCCGGAAGATGCCGGACGAGCGACGGTTTCCCGAAGACCTGTCGGCCGTTCGGGGCGAATCGGCGCCACCAACGGCGTCAGGACGTTAAGCCGACAATGGATTTGGCCCTTGCGATGATCGGCGCTCCAAGTCCGGTGGCGCGAGCGGCGCCCGCGGCGAGGATTTTGTCCAGCTCCGCGTGATCGTTTCGAAGCTCGCCTAGCCGGTCGCGGATGGGCGCCAGCAGGCCCACCAGCGCATCGCCGAGCGCCGGTTTGAACTGACCGAAACCCTGGCCGGCGAAGCGCGCAAGCACCTCCTCCTCGCTTGCGCCTGTCACCGCTGCATAAATTCCGACCAGATTGCGGGCCTCGGGCCTGCCGGCGAGCCCTTCGAGGCTTTCGGGGAGCGGCTCCGGGTCGGTTTTCGCCTTCCGGATCTTCTGGACGATCGTATCGTCGCTGTCGGTGAGGTTGATCCGGCTCATGTCGGACGTGTCCGACTTGGACATTTTCGAGCTGCCGTCGCGAAGGCTCATCACCCGCGCCGAGGTTCCGCCGCCGATGAACGGCTCGGGCGGAACGAACAGCTCGACGTCGAAATCGGTGTTGAACTTGATCGCGATGTCGCGCGCCAGCTCGATATGCTGCTTCTGGTCCTCGCCGACCGGCACGTGAGTCGCGCGATAGAGAAGGATGTCGGCGGCCTGGAGCACGGGATAGGTGTAAAGGCCGACGCTGGCGCCCTCGCGGCTCTTGCCCGATTTCTCCTTGAACTGGGTCATCCGGTTCAGCCAGCCGACGCGGGCCGTGCACTGGAGAAGCCAGGTCAGCTCGGCATGGGCGGGAACAGCGCTCTGGGCGAACAAGGTCGATTTGGCGGGGTCGATCCCGCTCGCGATCAGCGCGGCCGCCATCCCGCGAACGTTCGAGCGCAGGACAGACGGATCGACATCGACCGTCAGCGCGTGAAGGTCGGCGAGGAAAAACAGGCACTCGGCCTCGTCCTGCATCCGGACCCAGCGAAGGATCGCGCCCAGAAGGTTGCCGAGGTGGAGCCCGCCGGTCGGCTGAATACCGGAAACGACCCGAACGAAATTGGACTCAGCCGGCATCGGTATAGGGCCTCCTTCGCTTTATCAGGGCGCGCAATTCGTCCCTGTCGGTACCGCCGAGCACCCAGACCAGCGGAAAATAAACCGCCATCCCGCCGCCGACCAGCGCGACCAGCCCGATCAGCCGGTGGCCGACCGAGCCCTGGAACCAGCCCTGGAGGCCGTGGCGGATCAGAAGCAAGGCGACGACCATCGCGGCTCCGGCGAGGAGCTGCCGGGCGATCCGCGAGGCGAGCCATCCCTCGATCCGGAAATGCCCGCGGCGGTGGAGGATCACGTAGAGGATGATGCAATTGAGCCAGCTCGCGATCGCCATTGCGGCGGCAAGCCCGGCGATCCCGAACGGCGGGATGAGCAGGAAGTTGAGCGCGATATTGGCGACCAGCACGAAGGCCGCTGTCTTGACCGGAGTCGCCGTGTCCTGGCGGGCATAAAAGCCGGGGGTGAGGACCTTGACGAGGACGTACGAGGGCAAGCCGAGAACGATGATGCTCAGCACCATCGCGCTGATGCGCGCGTCCTCGGCGGTAAAGTGTCCGCCCTGGAACAGGGCCGAAACCAGCGGAAGGGCGGCAGCCGACAGCGCGAAGGCGGCGGGGAGGCAAAGCAGCATCGCCAGCTCCGTCGCCTGCCCCTGGACACGCGCGGCCTCGCGCGGCTCGTTGGCCCCGACATGCTTGCTGACCTGCGGCAGGATCGCGGTGCCGAGCGCAGCCCCGATCACCCCCAATGGAAGCTGGTTCAACCGGTCGGCGTAGTTGAAATAGCTCATCGCCCCGGTGCCGAGGCGGCCGAGGAAGAACGTGTCGATGAACGCGCTGATCTGATAGACGCCGGCGCCAAGGGTCGCGGGGACCACCACGCGGGTGAACTGGCGGACCGCGGGCGTGATGCGCGGGCGCTTCAGCTTGAGCGATATCCCGGCTCGCCTGGTCGCGATGATCAGCAGCGCGAGCTGGATTACGCCGCCCGTCGTCACTCCGATGGCGAGCGCGAGCGCGGTGGTTTGCCCGCCGACCGGAACGAAGATCAGCGCCGCCACCATCGCCATGTTGAGAAGCGCCGGGGCGAAGGCCGCGGCGGTGAATCGGGCAAGGCTGTTGAGGATTCCGGAAAACAGCGAGACCAGGCTGATCAGGATCAGATAGGGAAAGGTGATCCGGGTCAGGAAGGTCGCGAGGTGCAGCTTGTCGTCCGCATAGCCCGAGAGCGCGGCGACGAACGGCCCCATGATGACCTGGAAAACCAGGGTGAAGACGATCAGCGTCGGGAGGAAGACCGCGAGCACTTCCTCCGAGAATTTCCTGGCCTCCTCATCGCCGTTTTCGCCGTGAAGCCGCTGCGCGAAAAGCGGGACGAAACCGGCGGAAAAAGCGCCCTCGCCGAACAGCCTGCGGAATGTGTTGGGAAGCCGGAACGAAACCAGGAAAGCGTCGGCCGCGTCGCTCGCGCCCATGATCCGCGACATCAGCATTTCGCGGGCGAAACCGGCGATCCGGCTGACCATCGTCAGCCCGCCGATTGTCCCGGTGGCCTTGATCAGGTTCACGGCCCCGCGCCCGCTGCTTTGCCTTGGGGTCAGGCTTCGC
>DASTIF010000041.1:0-14261 GCA_035717805.1 Sphingomicrobium sp. | reverse complement strand
CAGACTCGGAAGCGGTCGCGAGCACGGCCGCACGACACGTTCCCCGCCGCAGGGCCTTCCTGTCTCGACGTCCGATCTGGATTGCGGCCGCCGCCGGCTTGCTCCTGCTGGTAATCGTCGCCGGGGCTTGGCGGGTGTTTCTTCCGTCCCCGGCCGCAGCGCACAGCATGACCGTTCGACTGGCGGGCTTCCAGAGATTGTCGGCGGACCTGCCCGCAAGGATGCACGATAGCGTTGGCTCCGAAATCATGGCAGCATTCAACGCCGACGGCGTTATCGGCGTTTCGACTACGTCCGCTCCGCCACCCGGCAAGGCGCCCGCCTATGCACTGGGCGGAACGATCCACCGGGTCGGCGACTCGATTCGCGTGATTACCCGTTTCACCAATGAGCGAAGCGGCGCGATCCTGTGGTCCGACAGTGTCGACTATCCCGCCGATCAGGTCTCGAAAATTCCTCACAAGATCGCCGTCGACGCGGGCACGGTCATTCGCTGCGGATTGTTCGGCGCCTCGACCTATCGCAAACCGCTGCCGGACGCTGCCTTGAGCAATTACATGCAATATTGCCAGGAATATTGGGCTTATGGAGGAAGCAAGACGTTGCGTTTCGCGCAATTGGTCGTCGCTGCCGTTCCCGATTTCTCCTGGGGATGGTCCGCCGTAGCGAACGGTTTCCTGCAGGCCTCCCAGGCAGAGCCCGACAGCCGGCGCGCCGAAGAAATGCGCGCGGAAGGGCGTCAGGCCGAAGACAAGGCAGTGGCGCTCGATCCCAACAACAGCGAGGCCCTGGCGCACAAGGCTTATCTGATCGATCCGCACGATTGGGTCGGCCAGGAAACTCTGTTCAAACGCGCGATCGCGGCCAAGCCGCTCGATTGCGGCTGCGAGCAATACGGCTACGGCCTGATGTTGGAAAATGTGGGACGCCTTGACGATGCAACCCAACACTATCGTGATGCCACGGACATGCTCGCCCTCTGGGCTGACTCAGAGTTAGCGCTAGCTGAAGCGCTTGTGGCCACAAACAGGATCGAGGAGGCGAGACCGCACTTCGACGCGGCGATCGACCTCAGCAAATATTCGAACTTCGACAATCAGCTTGCGGTAACCGAAGGGACCGAAACCGGTGACTACGCGGCTGCGATGGCGGCCCTTCGCAACCCGACAGTCCAAATGCCCGAAGAGCTCCGCGCCGGCCTGTTGTCAGGATACGAAGCTCTGGCGTCAGGCAGTCCCAAAGCGAAAATAGACGCTATCCAGATGCTTCTTGCTCTGCCCCAAGAAGAGCAGGGAGGCCGCGTCGCCACAATGCTGGCGGCACTGGGCGCGAATCACGAAGCCTTGCAGATTGCGAGCCAGAGGCCGTCGCTGTTCTGGCATCGAAGCATGCGCGGCGTTTTGAACGATCCGGGCTTTCCGGCGGTCGCGAACCGGCTCGGCCTCACGGCCTATTGGAAAACGTCGCATACCAAGCCCGACGTTTGCCTGACAAAGAGCGCGCCGCCTTTTTGCCGGTCCATTTAGGTCTGCTTGGCTCGACCGGCATGGAACGGGCGTGAGGCGCGCCGGTTAAACTCGGCAGCGACGAGGCGTACCCATGCAATACCGGCAACTTGGCGACAGCGACCTTCGGGTCTCGGAAATCTCTTTGGGGTCCTGGCTGACCTATGGAGTCGGGGTCGAGGCGGACAAGGCTCGGGCGTGCCTGGACGAAGCGTTCGAGCAGGGCATCAACTTCATCGACACGGCCAATATCTACGGCCGCGGCGCCGCCGAACGGTTTCTCGGCGAGGCTCTGAAGGACCGTGCCCGCGACTCCTATATCCTCGCGACCAAGCTTTATTTCCCGATGACCGATACCGATCGCGGGCTGTCAGCCGCGCAGGTCGAGAAGCAGCTCGACGCCTCGCTCGAGCGGCTTCAGACCGATTATGTCGACCTCTATCAGTGCCATCGCTACGACCGCGACACACCGCTCGAAGAGACGATGGAGGCGCTGACCCGCGCCGTCGCGAGCGGGAAGGCCCGCCATGTCGGCTTCTCCGAATGGCCGGCCGACCGCATACGGGCGGCGGTCGAAATGCCAAACGTGGTCAAATTCGTGTCGAGCCAGCCGCAATATTCGCTCGTCTGGCGCGATCCGGAGGCGGAGGTCATTCCCTTGTGCGCGGGCAACGGAATTTCGCAGATCGTCTGGTCGCCGCTGGGCCAGGGTGTGCTCACCGGCAAATACGACCCCGACAGGCGGCCGCCAGCCGATTCGCGCGCGGCCAGCGAGGAGATGGGCGGCTGGATGGACCGGCTGATGCAGCCGCGCCTGCTTCGCGCGGTGCAGGAGCTCAAGCCGATAGCCGAAGAGGCGGGGCTGACCCTTCCGCAATTTGCCCTCGCCTGGGTTCTCCGCGAGCCCAATGTCGCCTCGGCGATCATCGGCGCGTCGAGGCCAGGACAGGTGCGCGAGAATGCCGCCGCTTCGGGCGCGATTGTCGACACGCGGCTGTTCCGGCGAGCCGAGCGGATCATCGACGACGCGCTGGCCGAGACCGAGCCCGCCTGATCAGTCGACGAAGTCGCGAAGCGCCGCGGCGAACACCTCCGGCTGGTCGAGCATGACGAAATGGCCTGAGTTCGCGATCGGCACGAAGCTGACAGCGGGCGCGGCGGCATACTCACCGCGATAGAAGGCGTCGGCGCGCTCCTTCGGCAGAGCCTCCGACCAGGGATAGATCAGTGTGATCGGGGTCGCGATTGCCGCCATGTCCGGGCGAAGGTCGGCGGTCATGTCTTCGTACATCGCCAGGCCAGACACCCGCGCATCGGCCCTTGCGATCCACCTGGCCACGAGGGCCTGGGCGTCGGGACTGCGAGCCTGCAAAGCCGCGATTGCCTTCGCGCCGGACTCGCTATCCGGCTTGCCGTGGCTCTCGATCATCTGATCGCGCATAGCCTTCGCGCGGGGCTCGACCTGCGCAACCGTCGCCCCTGGAAGGAAGATGTCGCCGACATAGGGCAAGGCATCGACGATCATCAGCGCTTCGACATCCGCGGGATGCGCTTTCGCGAGCATCAGCGCGGCGAGGCCGCCCATGGAATGGCCGACGACACGGGCCGGGCCGGCATGCTCGGCTTCAAGACAGGAATGAAGGTCCGCGACGATCCCGTCGAGGATTCCGGGCTGCAAATTGGCCCCGGGATCGTCGCCGCCGAAGCCGTTGACCTGCACCAGATAGACGCTGTGGTCCCTGGCGAGCTCCGGCGCGAAGCCGTCCCATACCGCACGCGGGCTCGACAGCCCCGGGATCAGCACGACCGGGCTTCCGTGCCCGATCTTGCGGACCGAGATGTGCGGGAGCCGAATGTCGGCCGGCGAAGCTTCGGAGACCGGCGCTGCGGCGCGTGCGCCGGCCCAGTCGAGGGTGGATGCCGCGAGCGCGGCAAGGATGAGTGCGGCAAGGCGCATGGCAATTCTCCTGACTGATCGATCTAAATGGCGCCGGAGCTTCGGCTACTCGGCGATTCGAACACATCCTCGATCGCCTGGCCGAACAGCTCGGCAATTCGGAAGGCGAGCGGGAGCGAGGGATCGTATTTGCCGGTCTCGATCGCATTGACGCTCTGGCGGGAGACTTCGAGCCGGTCGGCGAGGTCCTGCTGGCTCCACCCGCGCTCGGCCCGGAGAACCTTGAGGCGGTTCTTCATCATTCGCCTCCGCCGCGCTCGATGAGGGCATTGGCGCAGCCGCCTATCCCGAGCCCGGCGAACCACAGCACCGCGAACCAATAGGCTTCGACATGCGGGGCAAGGTCGAAGCTTTCGAGAAAGCCCCAGACGGTGGCGATGGTCAGCGAAAAGCCGGTCGCGATCAAAGTCTGTCGAACCATCAGCATCCGCACATATTCGTCGTCCTTCAGGTCGACGATCAGCCGCCCGATGATGAGGAAGACGCCGATTATGGGGAGCGCGGGCAGGGCCGCGGCGATGTAGGCGCTCGCCCCGGTCGGCGAGCTGTTCGCGAAATAGACGTTCACTCCGAACAGGATCAGCACATAGGCGATCATCAGCAGCGTGAGGCTGATCGTGTAGCGGCGCATGGCCGGGCTGAGGCGTTGCATGACAAGCTTCCTTATCCGATAGACAAGCGTGCTTTACATTCGCTTGACACAGATGTCAAGCGTCCTTGCCAATTGTGCTCGGGGTGGCGCTTCCGCCCGAAAAAGGGCATGGTGAATCATTCGCTGGCGAGCAGGGGAGTTGGCCATGGCGACCCTAGTCGAACCGATCGAGATCGAGCCGGAATCAACGGCGGGGAATCGCGCCGTCCCGGTGAGACGAACCCGTTTTTACCTCTGGCTGACCCTGGTGTGCGCGGCGGTCGCCGTCGGCGGCTTCATGGGCACTTACTGGCTGCAGCTTCCGGCCGGGACGTTCCGCGGTCCGCCGCTGCTGCACATCCATGGGTTCCTGTGCACCGCCTGGGTGCTCTATCTGATCAGCCAGGCGAGCCTCGTCACTCGCGGCAAGATCCGCAGCCATCGCGACTGGGGCCTGCTCGGCATTTCGCTGGCGAGCATTCTCACCGTTGTGGCGATAGCGGTCGCGATCACGGCGATGAACGACCGGGTCGGGGAATATGGCGACCGAGCGCGATCGTTCCTCATCGTGCCCTTCTCGGCGATCGGGCTCTATGCCGGTTTTACCGCCGCGGCGATCGCCAACGTCAAGCGGCCCGAGTGGCACAAGCGCTTCATGATCATCGGCACGAGCTGTCTGGTGCAGGCTGCGCTCGCCAGAGTCTTTTTCCTCGCCGCAACAGGCGGCGGGCCTGGCATGCGGCCGGGCGTGCTTCCGCCGCCGCCGGTCAGCATCGCGGCGATGCCGGCGCTGCTGCTCGAATTGATTCTGGTGGCGGGGATGATCCGCGACTGGAAGGTGCAGCGGCGCGTGCATCCCGCCTGGATAGTCGGAGTTGTTGTGATCACCTCGCTGGAGCTGATGCGGCCGGCGATCGCCTCGAGCGCGGCCTGGCTCGGCTTCGCTTCGTGGGCCGGTGGAGTGGCGGGCTAGAGCTTCCTTCCGCACGAAACGGGTGGAGATAGGCCCAAGCGCTCGCTACATGCGCGGCGCAATGACCAAGATGTTCAAGATATCGCTTCCGGACGGGTCGGTCCGCGAAGTGCCGGAAGGCTCCACCCCGGCGGACGTCGCCGCGGCGATCGGGCCGGGGCTCGCCAAGGCAGCGCTCGCCGCGCGGGTCGACGGCGAAGTGCGCGACATCATGCGCCCGTTCGAGGCCGATTCGAACCTCGCCCTGATCACATCGCGCGACGAGGCCGATGCGCTCGAACTCGTTCGGCACGACTTCGCGCACATCCTCGCCGAGGCGGTTCAGAACCTCTACCCCGGAACCCAGATCACTTTCGGCCCGGCGACCGAGGACGGATTCTATTACGACTTCGCGCCGACGCCTGAACACGGGCCTTTCACCGAGGAAGAGCTTCCGGCGATCGAGGCGGAGATGCGGCGGATCATCGCCGCCGACAAAAGCCTGATCCGCGAGGTATGGACCCGCGACCGGGTTCGCGACTTCTTCGAGCGGAGCGGCGAGGCCTTCAAGGCCGAATGGGTGATGGAGCTGCCCGCCGGCGAGACCATCACCATGTACCGCACCGGCGAAGCGGAGGATGCCTGGGTCGACCTGTGCCGGGGGCCGCATCTCGCCTCGACCGGCAAGCTCGACCCGAGCGCGTTCAAGCTGACCCGCGTGTCGGGCGCCTATTGGCGAGGCGACCCCAAGAACCCGATGCTGAGCCGCATCTACGGCACCGCGTGGCTCAACAAGAAGCAGCTCGACGCTTATCTCGTGCGGCTGGAGGAAGCAGCCAAGCGCGACCACCGCAAGATCGGGCAGGAGATGGACCTGTTCCACCTGCAGCCGGAAGCGCACGGCTCGGTCTTCTGGCACCCCAACGGCTACATCATCTGGCGCCAGCTCGAAGCCTATATGCGCCGCCGGCTCGATGCCGCGGGCTACCGGGAGATCAAGACCCCGCAGCTCATCGATTCCAAGCTGTGGGTGCTGTCGGGCCACTGGGGCAAGTTCCGCGAGAACATGTTCGTCGTCCCCGACGAAGTGCCCTCGACCGAGGAGGAAAGGCCGGTGATCACCGGCGACGCCGAGCTCATGGCCTTGAAGCCGATGAACTGCCCGGCGCACGTCCAGGTCTTCAAGCAGGGCATCACCAGCTATCGCGAGCTTCCGCTGCGGCTTGCCGAATTCGGCTGCTGCCACAGGAACGAACCGCACGGCGCCCTCCACGGCATCATGCGGGTGCGTCAGTTCACCCAGGACGACGCGCATATCTTCTGCACGCACGAGCAACTGGTCGAAGAGACCAAGAGCTTCTGCGCGCTTCTCGACACCGTGTACCGCGATCTGGGCTTTGCGGATTACAAGGTGAAGCTCGCGACGCGGCCCGACCAGCGTATCGGCTCCGACGAGCAATGGGACCGGGCCGAAGCCGATCTCGAGCAGGCGCTCATGGAAACCGGGCTCGATTATGAGGTCCTGCCCGGAGAGGGCGCTTTCTACGGTCCCAAGCTGGAGTTCCACCTGCAGGACGCGATCGGGCGGACCTGGCAGTGCGGAACGCTGCAGCTCGACCCGCAAATGCCGCAGCGCCTGGACGCGAGCTACGTCGGCGCCGACGGCGAGAAGCACAGCCCGCTGATGCTCCATCGCGCGATCCTCGGCACGTTCGAGCGCTTCATCGGGATCATGATCGAGCATTATGCGGGCAAGCTCCCGCTATGGCTGGCGCCGGTGCAGGCGGTGGTAGCGACGATCGTGTCGGACGCCGACGATTATGCGCGGGAGGTGGCCAGCAAGCTCGAGGCGCGCGGAATCCGCGTCCAGACCGACCTTCGCAACGAGAAGATCAACTACAAGGTGCGCGAGCACAGCCTCGCCAAGGTCCCGCTGCTGCTCGTCGTCGGCAAACGCGAGGCCGACGAGAACAGCGTCGCTCTGCGCCGGCTTGGCAGCGAAGACCGGCAGCTGGTGATGAGCCTCGACGAAGCGGTCGAGGCAATCGCCGCCGAAATCGTCCCGCCGGATCTGAAGGGCTAGGGCCGGCGCCCAAGCGGCGCCGGCCGCTGTCGGTCAAACGAAGAAATTCACGTCCTGGCTGCCGACGCCGTTCAATGCAAAGCTGTTGTTGTAAACCTCGATCGGAACGTGGGCGATGTCGATATTGTCGTCCGACCACACGGTATAGTCGACGAGAGGGATGTTGCGGAGGACCGCCGCCTGCGCGGACAGGTTGATGTCGATGGATGTCGAGTTGGTCAGCTGGACGTCCGGGTCCAGGCCGAAGCTGAATGTCACGACGCCGTTATGATCCGCGTCATGGCTGCTCGCCTCGTTTATCCACAAACCCGTGCCGATGGTCAGGGGAACGACCGTATTGTCCTCTAGCACGAGGTCCACTGTCTGACCCGAGTTTAGCCCCACCGCAAATTCCTGGAACAGCCGCAGCCCGCCGACGAGGTCGAGGTCCGCAACCTCGAAATTGTCTTCTGTGGCGGGATCGGAGTCGAGCGGGTTCGCGCCACCGAAAAAGATGTTGGAGATGATCTGGTCGATATCGAGATTCAGCGCCAGCATGTTGTTGCTGAAACCGGAGCCGGACAGGGTTCCGGGATCGTTCTCGACCGAGATATGCGGCCATTCGGCGGTCAGTTCGAGACCCGGGATGATCGGCAGGCTGTATGCCGGGTCACTGGTGTCGAGGTCGACGATCGACCAGTCCTTGTCGAGCTCATAGGGTCCAAAGTCGGCGTCCGGGACCGTGAAGCCACCGATGTGGGCCTCGAGGAGGTAGTTCAATATCGCGTCGATCTTGAGGTGGCCTTCGGGCCCGGTCGTTTCGAACGACCCGCCGCTTCCGAGCGCCATCGACGAGTCGATATAAATGACGTCGGTAGTCCGGTTGTATGTCGAATCGACCGTGACATCGACCGGGACCGACGCGTCGATTCCGCCACCGTCCAAATGGAAATCGACCTGAATTCCGGCGGTGAGACCATAGCCCCAGCTGACGCTTGCGATGTCCGTTCCAACAACGGGCACTTCAAGAGTGATGTCGTCGTGTGTTTCCGGGATCTTGACCCCGAAGAATCCATCGTCGCCGCTGAGGTCGTAATGGAACGCGTCGCCGGAGTCCCAGATGCTCTGGTCCGTGACCGCATAGGTCAGCCCCTGGGCCGAATGCTCGAAATTGCCGACGAACGATTTGGATTCGACATTATCTTCCAAGTCGCCGTTGGACACTTCCATGCTCACGGCCCTGAAATCGACGTTGAAGTTCCAGTCGGCTCCCGCGGCAGCGGTTACGACGAATTGCTGGGTGACCTGATCTCCGCCGCCGGCAATCGGGCCCGCCGGCGTAACCGTTGCTCCGGCGGGAAGGGCGGAACTCCAATCGAGAGACGAGATGACCTCTGAGCCGTCGGCATCGTTCTGCGTCGCGGTGACTGTGACGAGCGTTTCGTTGATCGTCGTGCCCTGGCTGATGTCGATCGCGAAGACGGCATCGTCGGCGACGGCGGCGATGTTGATCGTGCACATCGCGCTGTCCATGCCGCCGGACCCGTCGGTCATGCAGTACCAGAAGCTGTCGGTGCCGGAATAATCAAGGTCCGGCGTGTAGTAGACCAAAGTCCCGTCATCGGAGATTTCGACGTTTCCATGCAACGCGTCCTCGACGATGGCGTCGATGTAGAATGCGCTCACGGCCGAATCGACGTCCGTGTCGTTATGAAGCACGTCGAAGGTGACCGCGGCCGGTGATTTGGACGCGGAGCTGGAATCCGCCGCTCCGTCCTCATGGATACTGAAAATATCGTCGATTGCATCCGGCGCGTAAGGCGCCTCCGCGAGGAGCTTCGAAGCGCTGTCCTTGTGACCGCCGCGGCCGCCGACCGAGTCGAGGCGCGCCCCGAACAGCATCCCGCCGACGTCGTCCAGCGTCAGGTCGCCGGTCGTGTTCGAAAGCGTGAAGGAAAGTGGGAAATTGACGTCGTCGGGCGAGCCGCCCGGCGATCCCCATTTGAGGCCGACGTCGAAACCTTGGTGGACCGCTCCTCTCAAATTGGCGCCATCGTCGAGGTCGATGATGCTGTTGGCCCCAACGCGCCAGTCGGCCAGCAGCGGGCTGGTACTGGAGATGGAAAGGCCGCTCAGCTCGGACTCGGCGATGTGGAAGAACAGCGCGCGCAGATCGCCGGACGAGAGGTCGCTGTCGATCACGTCGAGCTTGAACTCGATCGAGCCCGCGGATTCGGTCGCGGTAACCTGAACTCCCGGAAGTCCGGAAATGGTGAAGGACATTTGGCGCGGACACAGCGGATGTGACATCTTGCACTTACTCCCCGTTTCCCAAGGCTAACCCCGGGTCTGGCATCACGCCACTGAGCGCGGGGCAGCCACAACGGCCCGCGCCAACGAATTTGCAAGTTGAAGTGCCCTTCCCGCGGGCCTTACACCCAACGCAGGTGAGTCGCCAAGCTGATTCTTCAAGTGGAAGACGGTTGGGCGAAGAATTGATTACTGTATCGTTAGAACAGACCGGCACTTTGACTTTGCCGACTTGGATTTTGACTCCAGCCGAGCGCCAGGCCGTTCAACCCGATGTATTCGCGGTCTTGCGTCGTTTTTGCTCAGGTGCCCTGTCGCGGGCTGCAGCCGCGCAGCAACGGATAGCGGCAAAAGATTCGCGTCGGCGCGGCCACAGCCTTTTCAAATTGCCGTGAAGTGCCTAACTCGCTCAAGCAGCGAACTACATATTGGAGACAACGCTATACCACCGCCCTATCCGCGCCGCCCGCAAGCGCCGCCGCAATTCACCGGCCCTCGCTACAACGAGTTCATCCAGTCTCAGAAGGTCCGGGTCATCGATGAAAACGGCGACAATCTGGGCGTGATGTTTACGCGCGAAGCGATGGAGCAGGCCGCCGAAGCCGGGCTCGACCTGGTCGAAATCTCTCCCAACGTCGATCCGCCTGTAGCCAAGTTCCTCGATATCGGCCGCTACAAATACGAGACCCAGAAAAAGGCCAACGAGCAGCGCAAGAAACAGAAGACGCAGGAGATCAAGGAGATCAAGATGCGTCCGAACATCGACGACCACGACTATGACGTGAAGATGCGCAAGGTGTTCGAGTTCCTCGAGGAAGGCGACAAGGTGAAGGTGACCATGCGCTTCCGGGGCCGCGAGATGGCGCACGGCGAGCTCGGCATGGCGGTGCTTCGCCGGGTCCAGGAGCAGACGGCGGAAATGGCCAAGATCGAAGCCCACCCGCGCATGGAAGGCCGCCAGATGCTGATGGTGCTCGCCCCCAAATAAGCGGCCGGACGCCAACGGGACGCCTGTTGCAAAATTGCTGCAACGCGCCTCGATTTGCTTGCCCACGAGCCAGCGCCGCTTTCGCCGGACCTTAACCCGGATTAGCTTCCTCTCGACAACAGGCGCGTCTCGCGCCGGGGGGAGGTAATGATGCGCAAATCGGTATGGCTGCTGTCGGCGGCATGTCTCGGCCTTTCGGTTCCTGCCTATGCTCAGGAGGCACAGGAAGGCGTGCAGCCGCAGCCCGAAAGCGCTCCGCAAACCGAATCGGCGAGCAGCCAGACCGGCACCGGCGGCGATCAGACCAGCGGCCAGCAGCAGGCGACCGAAGGCGAGATCATCATCACCGCCAACCGCCGCAACGAGGCGCTTTCGGACGTTCCGATCGCGGTCAGCGCGGTGACCTCCGAATCGCTCGAAAATTCCGGCGCGAACGACCTTCGGCAACTGACCCAGCTGTCGCCCTCGCTACTCGTCTCTTCGACCCAGTCGGAAGCGGGCGGCGCGGTCGCCCGTATCCGCGGAATCGGCACGGTCGGCGACAATCCCGGACTCGAATCGTCCGTCGGCCTGTTCATCGACGGAGTCTATCGCTCGCGCACCGGAGTCGGACTCGGCGAGCTCGGAGCGGTCGACCGGATCGAGGTCCTTCGCGGCCCGCAAGGCACGTTGTTCGGCCGCAATACCTCGGCGGGCCTGATCCACGTCATCACCGCGCGACCGCGGTTCCAGACCGAAGCCTATGGCCAGCTCGACATCGGCAATTACGACCTTCGCCGGGTTGAAGTGGGCGCGACGGGCCCGGTCAGCGACGATCTCGCCGCGCGCATCGACGCGGTCTATTTGAAGCGCGACGGCTTCCTTCGCGACGTCATTTCGGGGCGCGATCTCAACGACCAGGACCGCTGGATGCTTCGCGGCCAGGCTTTGTATCAGCCGAGCGAGGATCTCTCGCTGCGAATCATCGCCGATTATTCGAAGCGCGACGAGGAATGTTGCGGGGCGGTCTATCTCCCCGCTTTCGACGTGACCGCTTCGGGAACCGAGCCGTCGAGCTTCGCCGAGATGATGCGCGATCTCGGGGCCACGATCATCGACGATCCGTCGGAGCGCGACATGGCGATCACGCCGGGCCGAAGCTATCGATCGGACGTCAAGGACGGCGGGCTTTCGGCCGAGTTCGTTTACGATCTCGGCGCCGCGGAGATCACGTCGATCACCGCCTATCGCTACAACAAATACGTCCGCGGCCAGGATTCCGACTTCAACGACCTCGACATATTGTTTCGCGACGACGACGGAGGCTCGTTCAACCGGTTCAAGACCTTCAGTCAGGAAATCCGGGTCCAGGGCAATTCCGGCCGGCTCGACTGGCTGGTAGGAGGCTATTACGCCAACGAGAAGCTTCGGGTCCGCGACAATTTGTCCTACGGCGACGACTATCTGCGCTACATAAATTGCTATGCGGCGCTGACCCCCGGCAGCGGGGTCGAGTTCGCCTTCGATCCGAGCAGCCCAGTTTGCCTGAACGAGCCCGCGCTTGCGCAGGCCCAGTCCGATCTCGCCGGCGGGATCGCGTTGCTCACGGCTGGAATTGCGAGCCTCGAGGCGGCGATCGCCAATCCTCTGACGCCAGCCGAACTCATCCCGGGTCTCCAGGCCCAACTCGCAGGATATCAAGCGCAGCTGGCGATTTACTCCGCGCAAGCCCAGACGCTCGGAATCGTCAACGCCAATCCTAACAGTCCCGGTTTCGGATCGATCGCCAACTTCCTCGGTTTGCCGGGCGACAATCCGTTCGACGGTTTCCTAATGGACGATCTGTACAACCAGACGAGCAACAATTTCGCGCTGTTCACGCACGACATTTTCGCGCTCACCGATCAGATCGATTTGACTGTCGGGCTTCGCTACACCCACGAGAAGAAGAAGCTCGCAGCCGAGCTGACCGGCGACAATCCGTTCTGCACCGCGATCTCGTCGAGTCCACTCAGCGATCTGCAGCAATTGCCGTGCGTGATCCCCGGACTTCCGGGAGGCTCGTTCACCGACACGGATTCGAAGACCGAGAACAAGCTCTCGGGCACCGTCGTGCTGAGCTACAAGCCGACTCCCGACCTGCTGACCTATGCGAGCTATTCGCGCGGCTACAAGGCGGGCGGCTACAACCTCGACCGGCAGTCGCTCCCGCGCGTGGGAGTGACCGGCACCGTCGCACCCGATGCGACGCTCGCCGACCTCCAGTTCGAACCGGAAACGAACGACGCCTTCGAGATCGGCGCCAAGTATAATGGCCGCGGTTTCGACGTGAATGTCGCCGCCTTCCACCAGGTGTTCGACAACTTCCAGCTCAACCTGTTCAACGGAATCTCGTTCGAGGTAGCGAACGTCAATAGCTGCAGCGACGACCTGGAAGGCGCGGATATCGACAACGATTCGACGACCGGCGCCTGCGACGGCAAGCTTCGTGGCGGCGTCAAGAGCCAGGGCGTCGAACTCGAAATCTTCGCCCGACCGATGCGCGACCTGAGCATCAATTTCGGGACGACCTATGCCAACACCCGCTATCGCCACGACCTGGTCGGAGCGGATGGCGAACCGACGTCGAGCCAGTTGTTCCAGCTACCGGGACGGCGAATTTCCAATTCGTCGGAATGGACGAGCACGGCGTCGCTGACCTGGACTCCGCCGATCGGCGGGACCGGCCTGACCGGCCTCTTCTATGTCGATGGCCGCCACATGAGCCGCTACAACACCGGCTCCGACCTCGACCTCGAAAAGACCCAGGATGCCTATACGGTCGTCAACGCACGCGTCGGAATCCACGGCCGCGATGACATGTGGGCCGTCGAATTGTGGGCGCGCAACCTGTTCGACAAGGATTATGTCCAGGTCGCGTTCGACGCGCCGCTTCAGGGATCGGGCGCGACCCGGGGCGTGGAGCAGGGCTTCTACGACCGGTCGACCCAATTGTTCGGCGCATTCCTCGCGGAGCCGCGGACGTTCGGCCTGACTCTGCGTGCCCGTTATGCGCCGCCGCCGAGCGTCGTCGACACCTACGTTCCGCCGCCACCGCCCCCGCCTCCGGTTCAGGCTCCGGCGACGCAGACCTGCGCCGACGGGACGGTGATTTTGGCGAGTGACGCCTGTCCGGCTCCGCCGCCACCGCCACCGCCTCCGCCGCCGGCGCCCGAGCGCGGCTGAGGTCTAGCGAAGCAGCGGCGCTGCCAGCGCCGCGAGGTCGAGCTCGGGCCTGGCGCCATAATGCTGGATCACCTCGGACGCCGCGATGGCGCCGAGGCGGAGCGACTGCTCGAGCGGCTTGCCCAGGGCCTGGCCGGCGAGGAATCCGGCGGCGAACAGGTCGCCGGCGCCCGTGGTGTCGACCAGCCGCGCGACCGGCTCGGCGGGCACATGGGCATGCTCGCCGTTCGAGCACGCCATCGCTCCATGCTCGCTGCGGGTGACGACCAGGGTTGGAATCCTCGAGGCGAAGGACGCGATTGCCGGGTCGAGATCGGTCGCCTGAGCGAGGTGGAGGAACTCGACCTCGTTGGCGAACAGGATGTCGATCTTGCCCTGCTCGATCAGGCGCAGGAAGTCGGCGCGGTGGCGCTCGACGACGAAACTGTCCGACAGGGTGAAGGCGACCTTCGTGCCCGCCAAACGCGCCATTTCGATCGCCGCTTCCATCGCCGCGCGCGGCTCGGCCGGATCCCACAAATAGCCTTCGAGGTAGAGGATCCTGGAGGAAGCGATCCGGTGGCGATCGACGGCGGAGCTGGTGAGCCTTTGTGCGGCGCCGAGGAAGGTGCTCATCGTGCGCTGCGCGTCGGCCGTCACGAGGATCAGGCAT
>DASTIF010000040.1:0-2772 GCA_035717805.1 Sphingomicrobium sp. | reverse complement strand
GAAAGGGGCAAAAGCCAGACTGCGCCGATGAGAGCCGCGACCGCCGCGCTGGCGATTATCGTGATCAGCCGAAGGCGGGCGTTTCGGAAAGCCTGGACCTCATGGGCCTTCAGCCGGTCGAGCACCTTGCAAGCGCGATTCTCGGCGACGATGAAAAGATAGATTCCGACCAGCAGGAAGGCGGTGGCGATGCTTCGCGGCACCCATGGCGGCTCCATCCTCGAGAACAGAGCGTGGAAACCGAGCCCGATTCCGACGGAAGCGAAGCCGGTCCTGAACCAGCTCGCGAACGTCCGTTCATTGGCAAGGATGGTTCGGTCCTCGGACAGGTCGGTCCGCTGCCTCGATAAGCTCGGCGCTTCGGCTCGTCCGTCGCTGTCACTGTCATTCGGCACGCCTGGGAAACGCGTCGGGCGACGAGTCTTTCCTGACCCTTATCCGGCCACTGCCTGGGTTTCCCGCGCCGATTTGGGTATCTCCGCAAGCAGCCATTCGCGGAAGCGCTTGATCTTCGGAAGCATTCGCCGTTCGGGCGGATAGACCAGCCAATAGGCCCATCCGCGCGCTGAAATTCGATCCGGAAACGGCATGATCAGCCGTCCCTCGGCGACGTCGTTGCTCCAGAAGAACGGAGTCAGAAGCGCGAACCCCTGGCCGGCCATGGCCGCATGGCCTTCGTTCGCCTGGTTATCGAGACGGACGCCCTTGCGCTTTGGAGCGTTGTCGAGCTCGACCCCGGAGTCGCGGAACCACTGTACCCACCAATCATCCTCGGGATTGATCGTGTGGAGGTCGATGAGATCCGCGGGTTCGAGCTTTCGGCCGAGCGACCGCTCTGCCTCGGCGATAAAGCCCGGGCTGGCCATCGGCGTGAAGTCGGAGCGGACGAGCATGTGCTTCTCAAGGCCCTCCCAGTCGCCGGGGCCCGCGCGGATCGCGACGTCCGCATCGCCGGCGCGAAGGTCGACGATTTCGTTGCCGGTCGTCATTCGGACGGCGACGTCGGTGTGGCGCATCTGGAAGGCGCCCAGGTACCAGGCGAGCCAGGTATTGGCGAAGGTGTAGGTCGTCGTGACCGTCAGCAAGGTCTCGTCTTCCTCGCGTTCGCTGGCGAATGCAGCTTCCATCGCGTCGAAAGCCTGGCTCAGCTGCGGAAGAAGGCGCGACCCGAGCGGCGTCAGCCTGGCCCGCCCCTTTTCCCGGACGAATAACGCGGCGCCGAGACGCTGCTCGAGCGCCTTCACCTGGTAGGAGACGGCTGCCTGGGTCATTCCCAGCTCTGCCGCCGCGGCCGTGAAATTCTCGTTCCGAGCGGCCGCCTCGAAGGCGCGAATCGCGGTCAGCGGAGGAAGCTTGCGCATCGCCGCTTGATAAGTCCAACTTATGACCTCTGTCGAGCGTTTGATTGGCGAAACGTTCGGGCCATCCGTACATATCTTCCTACCGCCGGCGGAGCTTCTCCCCTCCCCTCAAAGCCCCCTCCGCCGGCGGAAACCAACAGGAGGTATCGGCAAGATGACTTATGGACTCAGCCCCACTCTGTTCGTCGAGGACGGTCCCGCCGTTCATGCCGTCGCAAACGCGGCCGAAAGGCGAAGCGACCGCTTCCGCGCCTGGCGGAACCTCGATTCCACTCACCGGCTCGAGCTGATCGAGCGAGCGATGAACGCGCCCGCCAACGACCTGCTCGACGCCTATCCGATCGCTCTTTGAAGGAGGTGGTTACGATGATCGACGAGCTTTTCGACCGGAATTATCAGTCCGGGCGCACCGATCTGAACGCAGCGGTCCAACTGCTGCTCAACCGCGCCGGGCGCGCTGCCCTCAACGCCTTCGAGGTGCTCGCGCGAATTGAGTATAATGCCCCCTGGCTCGAGCGCCGGCGGACCGCCCGCCGTGCCTGAGCCGATGCGAGGAGCGCGGCTTTGCACGCGCCGCGCTCCTCGCCTATAGCCCCCGCTCCATCGCACCCAGCCGGAGCGCACCACCCGACATGGCTCGACGTCGCCAGATTTACGAAGGCAAGGCCAAGATCCTCTACGAAGGCCCCGAGCCCGGAACGCTCATCCAATATTTCAAGGATGACGCGACCGCGTTCAACGCGCAGAAGCGCGGCACGATCAGTGGCAAGGGCGTTCTGAACAACCGGATTTCCGAGCACATCTTCACCGCGCTCGCGGCGATCGGCGTGCCGACTCACTTCATCCGCCGCCTCAACATGCGCGAGCAGCTGATCCGCCAGGTAGAGATCGTGCCGATCGAGGTCGTGGTCCGAAACGTCGCCGCCGGCTCGCTGTCCAAACGGCTGGGGATCGAGGAAGGCACGCAGCTTCCGCGCACCATCATCGAATATTATTACAAGGACGACGCGCTCGGCGACCCGCTCATTTCCGACGAGCATATCGCCTGCTTTGGCTGGGCCAGCCAGGAAGAGATGAACGATATCGCCGACATGGCGATTCGCGTGAACGACTTCCTGTCGGGCATGTTCGCTGCCATCGGAATCCGACTGGTCGACTTCAAGCTGGAGTTTGGCCGCGTCTGGGACGGCGACTATGCGCGGATAATCCTTGCCGACGAAATCAGTCCCGACGGCTGCCGATTGTGGGACATCAAGTCCAACGAGAAGCTGGACAAGGACCGGTTCCGGCTCGATCTCGGCAAGGTTGCCGAGGCCTATCAGGAGATCGCCCGCCGAATGGGCCTGATGCCCGAAGGCGAAGAGGAAACCGCGATCCTCGATTTCGACAGCCACCGCCGCAAGCGCGGGCG
>DASTIF010000039.1:0-13707 GCA_035717805.1 Sphingomicrobium sp. | reverse complement strand
TCATCAACCTCCACGCGACCGTCACCGACAAGCCGACCGTTTACGGAGCCGCCGCATGATGCCGCTGCTCTTTCTCGCCGCGGCTTCGGCCGATCTCGACGCGCTCGACCAGGCGGTGACTCGATGCGACCGCACGCGCGCGACTCCCGTGTTCGCCGCCGAGGCGCAGCGGCGGAGCCAGTTCCTGGTCAATGCCTATCGCGAGCAGGAAGCGATCCTCAACGCGCGCGTCGCGATCGCCGAGCAGCGGCGCGTCCTTCGCGATTCCGGAATCGCCGATGCGGCCGAGAAGCAGCGCCTCGACGCCGAGAACGCCTCGCTCGACGACCGGCTCAACCTGCTCAACCACCGCCGCTCGCTGGAGGCCGCGCGGCAGCAGGCGATGGATGCGATGCGCCATTATTTCCTCCTCAATTGCCCGGCCGGAAAGCTCGACTGATGCTTCGTATCGAGAACCTCCACGCGACGATAGCCGACAAGCCGATCCTGAACGGCGTGTCGCTCGACGTGCCAGCGGGCGAGGTGCACGCGATCATGGGGCCGAACGGGTCGGGCAAGTCGACGCTCGCTTACGTGCTCGCGGGGCGGCCTGGGTATCAGGTGACGGGGGGCGAGGTGACTTTCACTCCTCGTCATTGCGAGGAGCGTAGCGACGAAGCAATCCAGCGTGCGACGACCGCAACTGGATTGCTTCGCTCCGCTCGCAATGACGAAGGTGCGCTCGACCTCCTCGCCCTCGAGCCCCACGAACGCGCCGCGGCGGGGCTGTTCCTCGGCTTCCAGTATCCGGTGGAAATCCCCGGCGTCTCCTACCTCCAGTTCCTGCGCGAGAGCCTCAACGCGCAGCGCCGCGCGCGCGGCGAAGCGGAGCTGTCGGGCGCGGAGTTCATCAAGCTGGCGAAGGCCCAGGCCGCCCTGCTCGGAATGGACGCCGAGATGCTCAAGCGGCCGGTCAACGTCGGCTTTTCCGGCGGCGAGAAGAAGCGCGCCGAGATGGTCCAGATGGGCATCATCGACCCCAGGTTCGCGATCCTCGACGAAACCGACAGCGGGCTCGACATCGACGCCCTGAAAAGCGTCGGCGCGGGCATCAACCGGATCATGCGCGCCCCCGACAAGGGCGTGCTGTTGATCACCCACTACCAGCGGCTGCTCGATTATGTGGAGCCGGACAAGGTTCATGTGCTGCAGGCCGGCAAGGTCGTCCGCTCGGGCGGGCCCGAGCTCGCGCAAGAGCTCGAGCGCGAGGGCTATGCGGAGGCGGCGGCGTGATTGCCCTCTCCCCGCCGAGGGAGAGGGTCGACTCGCGCGCAGCGCGAGCGGGGAGAGGGGGCGTTGTGCCCTGCTCCTCGCCCCCTCATCCTACCACGGCTTCGCCGCGCGCCCCTCCCTCTCCCGCGAGGGGAGAGGGGCTATGACGCCCTTCCCCACCCGCAAGCAGGAAGAATGGCGCTACGCCGATCTCGACGCGCTGCGGCCCGTCTGGGAGCAGCTCGGCGAGCCGGAGCGGATCGCGGTTCTTCCGGGGCAGAGGCTGGAGCAGGTGTGGCTGCCGAGCGGCGACGCAGTGCAGGTTCGGCGCGTTCGTGTCACGCTCGGGGCGCGCGCGAAGCTGCGGCTGTTCGCGCTGAACGCCGCCGATCAATACGGGCGTATCGAGCTTGACGTCGAGCTGGCGGAAGGCGCGCGGTTCGAGCTGTTCGCGGCGAACATCGGCACCGGCCTTTCAACCAACGAAATCGTCAGCAACGTCCGCCACCTGGAGCCGAACGGCCGCTCGAGACAGGTCGTTCGTTCCGTGCTGAACGGCAAGGCAGTCGGCACCTATCTCGGCAAGATCGAGGTCGCTCGCGGGGCGCAGAAGACCGACGCCGAGCAGTCGGTGAAGGCCATGCTGCTCGACCGCGGCGCAACCGCCAACGCCAAGCCCGAGCTGGAGATTTTCGCCGACGACGTGAAATGCGCGCACGGCGCGACGGTAGGCGAGCTGGACGCGAGCCTGCTCTTCTACCTCGGCTCGCGCGGGCTGCCGCCGGCAGAAGCGCGCGCGCTTCTCCTCGAAGGGTTCGTCATGGGCCTGTGGGACGGGATCCAAGAGCAGGTTACTCGTGAGGTTGTCCGTAGCCATGCTCGTGAAGCGCTGAGAAGTGCATCATGAACGCGCCGGCGCGCATCAACTCGGCGCTGAACGTCCGCGACCAGTTCCCGGGCGTCGGCGACTGGCATTATCTCGACAGCGCCGCGACCGCTCAGAAACCGCGCGCGGTGATCGACGCGATCGCCCAAGCCTACGGGCCCGACTACGCGACCGTGCATCGGGGCATTTACCGGCGCTCCAGCGACATGACCCAGCGTTACGAGGCGGTGCGAGCGGCTGCTTCGAAGCTCATCGGCGGAAACGCCAGCGAAGTCGTGTTCACCCGCGGCGCGACCGAGGCGATCAACCTCGTCGCGCGCGCCCTTCCGAAGGAGGGCCGCACCCGCGTCCTCCTCTCGAAGCTCGAGCATCACAGCAATATCGTCCCGTGGCAGCTCGCCGGGTACGAAGTGGATGCGGTGCCGCTGACGAGCGAGGGCAAGATCGACCTCGACGCCGCCGACAAGATGCTCACCGAACAGCATCGCGTCGTCGCTTTCGCGAATGTGTCGAACGTCCTCGGGTCGGTGCTGGACGCGAAGCGCGCGGCCGAGATCGCGCATCGACAAGGCGCGCTGCTGCTGCTCGATGGCTGCCAGGCGGTCCCGCGCCTGCCGGTCGACGTGGCCGAGATCGGCTGCGACTTCTACGCTTTCTCCGGCCACAAGCTTTACGGGCCCACCGGTATCGGCTGCCTGTGGGGCCGCTCCGGCCTGCTTGAGTCCATGCCGCCGTGGCAGGGCGGGGGTTCGATGATCGACCAGGTGACGTTCGATCGGACCACCTATCTCGATCCGCCCGCGCGGTTCGAGGCGGGCACGCCCCACATCGTCGGCGCCGTCGGACTGCATGCGGCGATCGACTGGGTGGAGAAGTTGGGGATGGACGCGATCCACTCCCACGAATGCGCGCTTGTCGCGGATACTCGTGCGGCGCTGTCCGCGATACCCGGAGTCACCCTTTACGGTCCCGAGGACAGCGCCGGCATAGTCAGCTTCAACGTCGACGGGGTGCATCCGCACGACACCGCCACCATATTGGACGATGCGGGCGTGGCGGTTCGCGCCGGCCACCATTGCGCGCAGCCGCTGATGGACTGGCTCAAGGTGCCGGCGACCGCCCGGGCGAGCTTCGCCGCGCACAGCGACAGCTCGGACATCGCGGCGCTGGTTCGCGCAATCGAGCAGGTGAAACGGATATTCGGATGAACGAGGAGCGCAAGATCGAGACGGAGGAAGTGGAGTCCATGACTGCGCCGCGGCGCGCTCGCGTTCCCGAGAGCGTTGCCCGCAAGCGCGATTATCTGGCCGGGTTTCTCGCCGGCGAGACCGAGGACAAAGCACCCGCCGGCAACGACGAAATCAAGGACCGGATCGTCGAGGCGCTCAAGTCGGTCTACGACCCCGAAATCCCGGTCGATATTTACGAGCTCGGCCTGATCTACGACATCGAGGTCAGCGAGGACGGCGACGCTTTGGTCAAGATGACCCTCACCACCCCGCACTGCCCTGTCGCCGAATCCTTGCCCAACGAGGTCGAGCTTCGAATCCTCTCCGTGCCCGGAGTCCGCGACGCGGAAGTCAAAGTCGTGTGGGACCCGCCATGGGATCCGTCCAAGATGAGCGACGAGGCCAGGCTCGAGCTGGGGATGCTATGAACAAGCCAACGAAAGTGCGCGCTCGCCCGGCGGCAATCACGCTGACCGATGCAGCCAATGCGCGGATCGCCGAGCTGATGAGCCGCGCGCCGGAAGGGGCGATCGGGGTCAAGCTGTCGACCCCGCGCCGGGGTTGCTCCGGCCTTGCTTATTCGGTCGATTATGTGAGCGACGAAAATCCGCTCGACGAGAAGATCGAAACTCCGGGCGGCACTTTCTACGTCGACGGCGCATCAGTGCTCTACCTCATCGGGTCGATCATGGACTGGCGCGAGGACGATTTCGCCGCCGGCTTCGTGTTCGACAACCCCAACGCGACCGGCTCATGCGGCTGCGGTGAAAGTTTCACCGTCTAGGGCGTCAGCCTGGGCATATTCCCGTTTTTCGCATCTCGGAAAACTGCTATTCGGCGCGCACGTCGAAGCCGATGGGGAGACCGGCATGTCACGTGCATTCAGCCTCGTTTTCGCGATCCTCTGCTACGCGATTTTCTTCGCTACTTTCCTCTATCTGATCGTCTTCGTCGGCGATCTCGCGCTCGGGTCGCTGGCTCCGAAGACCGTCGACGACCCGCCAGGAACACTTTCCGTCGCTGCGGCCGTCATCACCGACATCGCGTTGATCGCCTTGTTCGGAGTCCAGCACAGCGTCATGGCGCGGCAGGGATTCAAGCGCGCATGGATGAAGATCGTGCCGCCGCCCGTCGAGCGAAGCCTGTACGTGCTGCTCGCAAGCCTGGTGCTGCTGATCATGTTCCGATTCTGGCAGCCGATCGACGCGGTCGTGTGGAGCGTCCGCAACCCCATTGTCCACGACCTGCTGTTCGGCCTTTTCTGGATCGGCTGGCTGACTGTCCTGGTCAGCACGTTCCTGATCAATCATTTCGAGCTGTTCGGGCTTCAGCAGGCCTGGTTCCACGTTCGTGGCCGGGCCGCCGAACCGCCCAGGTTCCAAACCCCTTTGTTTTACAAATGGGTGCGGCACCCGCTCTATCTCGGCTTCTTCCTGGCTTTCTGGGCGACGCCAGAGATGACCGCCGGCCATCTGCTTCTGGCGGCGGGCATGTCGGTCTACATGGTGATTGCGATCCGATACGAGGAGCGCGACCTGGTCGCCTTCCACGGCCGCGATTATCTGGATTATCGCGGCCGTGTCGGAATGCTGATGCCCAGGTTCAGAAGCCGAGCGTGAACCGGATCGCCGCGCCGTAATCGTTGGCGCTATCGGCGACGTGCCCGGGGTCCTTGCGGGCGAACAAATTGGTGTCCAGCCAGCCGCTGCCGCCGAACAGGCTCGAACCGTAGCTCAGCTCGGCGTCGACCTCCCGGCCGCTCGGCGTCAGCGACAAAGTCGTCCAGCCGTTGCTCGCCGCTCCGGTAGCGTAATCATAGCCGGTCGGAAGCATCATTCCGAAGCCGCCGCTTGCGACCCGAAGCGGTTGGGCGACCCGCAGGCCGAACCGATCGGAGCGCGAAAACAACCCCGATTTCAGCAGATCGACCGAAACGGCGCTGGTCTGGAAATCGCCGCCGGCAAAGCTGGTCCAGCCGTGGCGGGCCGCTATCCCGGCCGAAAAGCCGTCGCCGAGGTCGCGCCGTGCCGATAGGTCGAGGAAGGTGGTGGTCGATCCGCCGCCGCCCAGCGCATTCGCCATACGGGCTCCAAGCACCGTTTCGCGCTCGTCGAGCCGGCTGACTCCGAGAGACGTCCGCAGGCTCCCGAAGCTCCGGTCGACCGACACAGAGCCGAGGCGATAGGTCGGCGATAGATCGCTTCTCTCACCCTGCTCCCACACCGCGCCAGTCTCTCCGGAGACCGTCAAGTTCACGGGGCCGAGGTTGCGGCGGACCGCGAAGCTGGTCCGGCCGTCCGACTGGAAACCCGATTCCATGCCCCCGTCCCTGGCGATCAGAAAAGCGCCGGTTTCGGCATCGGTCAGGCGCTGCTCGATCGCCTTGGCGCTTTCGCCGAAGCCGAGCGCTACCGCCGTGTCTGGATCGAGCCGCGCGATCGCCTGGCCGGCGATCAGATGCGACCGGCGGGCGTCTTCCGGACCTACGCCGAGCCTCTCCAGCGCGAAGCCTCGGCGGAGATCGTGGCTCTGGCGAAGAGTCATCGCAACGCTGACGGGGCCTGCGCCAACAGTGAATCCGCGAAGCGAAGCCTGCAATGCGGGCGAAAGCCTTGCCGGCTGCGGCGCCTGGCGAAGGGTCTTCGCCAGGTTGAGGGCATAAGCGCGCGAATAACCGTCGAGGACGATCGCTCCGAACGAGCCCTTGGTCCCGGCATCCCCGGAGACAGCCGGAAGCGTGCCATTATCGTATGTGCTGACCGCGCTCTCCGTTCCGGCGAGACTAGTCGTTCCGATCGGCTGCATCGCAGCGCCGATATCGAGGCGTCCGTTGCCGTAAACGCTGTCGATTCCCGCAGCTCCGAGGTCGTCGGCCGAGCTGAACAGGATTTCCACGATCTGCTGGCCGCTAAGGTTCGGAAACGCCTGGGCCAGCAAAGCGACCGCCCCGGAAATTGTCGGCGCGGAAAAGCTGGTGCCGGACCAGAGATATTGCGTGCCGGTTTGGTCGGGTGCTCGGTCGCGATGACCCAGAGCTGCGAGGTACCAGGCCGCACCTGTTCCGGCCCGGTTGGAAAAGTCGGAGATCACGTTGGTGTCGATCCCGCCCGCACTGTCAACTCCAACCGAGCCGGCGATGATCACGCTCCCGTCGAAGGTTTGGGCCGGCAGAAGAGCGAACGGATCCGGATTCCCACCTTTCGGGCTCTCTCCGTCATTGCCGGCCGCAATGACGAGCACGATGCCCGCCTCGACTGCACGCCGCATAGAATCGAGAAGCTCGGTGCCGGGTTCGCTTCCACCCAACGAAAGATTGATAACCTTAACTCCTGCGACCCGCGCAGCATCAATGCCCGCGGCGATGTCAGGATCGTAAAATTCGCAGCCGTCTTCGGTGGCGCAACTCCCGGGCTTGTCGGTGCGCATGCTGACAATAGTCGCGTTGAAGGCGACGCCCATGGTGCTCGAGTCATTGCGCGCAGCCGCTGCTACGGCGCTTACCGCGGTGCCGTGTCCTCCTTCGTCGCTCACTCCGCGGTTGCCCGCGACGTCGGCGCTCGAATTATCGATTCGTCCCGAAAATTCGCTCAGGTCCGGATTGATACCGCTATCGATGATGCCGATTTTCACGCCCCGGCCCGTGTAGCCCTCGTTGTAGGCCGCGATGGCATTCGACACGACTGAGTAAGTCGACCGCTGATATTCCGGTGTGTTGTAGTTGGTCGCAGTCGGCGTTGGAGTTGGACTGGGCGTCGGACTCGGCGTGGGTGTCGGGCTGGGACTTGGACTGGGACTCGGTTTAGGGCTTGGGAGGGGCGCGGGGCGCCTCGTCGTGCCGCCACCCCCGCCACAGGCGGAAACGCCCAGCGCAAGCGCCGCGATCGCGCTCGTTCCGAGATACCGCGTTTTCATTTTGCCCTTACCTCCGCTCAAGCTGCTGAAAAATAACAGCTTCCCCGCATTTCTAATTACGCCCCAATGCTTTCAATTTCCTGAAGATGGTTAATTCGCCTAAGGCTGCCGCGAACACCATGGACCCGCGCTTCGACCATATCCACGACTGGATTTTCGACCTCGACAATTGTCTCTACCCCGCTTCCGCCGGGCTGTTCGAGCTGATCGACGAGCGAATGAGCGCCTATATCCAGCGCCTTCTCGATTGCGACGCACCCGAGGCCCGGCGCGTTCAGAAATATCATTTCCACACGCACGGCACCACGCTCGCCGGGCTGATGAAGGAGCATGGAGTCGACCCGCACGATTTCCTCGAGCAGGTGCACGCCATTCCCCTCGACCGCGTCCAGCCGGACACCAGGCTCGCAAGCGCGCTCAAGCGCTTGCCCGGGCGAAAGTTCGTCTTCACCAACGGCGACGCGCCCTATGCCCGCCGCGTGCTCGAAGCGATCGGGGTCCAGGACCGGTTCGACGAGCTCCACGATATCCACGCCAGCAGCTACAGGCCCAAGCCCGATCCGCACGGGTACGAGTTTCTCTGCGAGCGGTTCGGAATCGATCCGAAGCGGGCGCTTCTCGCCGACGACATGGCCGCGAACCTGGCGCCGGCCAAGGCGCTGGGGATGGTCACCGTGTGGGTCGACAACGGCTCGGAACGCGGAAGTCATGGACTGGGCGATTTCATCGACTATCGGATCGAGCGGGTGAGCGATTGGCTCGGCGAGATCCTTGGGGAGCATGAATGAATTCGCAGGTTCAGCAGGTCATCGACCAGGCGTGGGAGGAGCGCGATTCGATCGGTCCGGAAACGCGCGGGGAAGTCCGGCAGTCGGTGGACTTGGCGATCGGCGCGCTCGACAGCGGCGAGGCCCGGATCGCCGAACAGCTGGACGGCGAATGGGACGTCCACCAATGGCTCAAGAAAGCCGTGCTCCTCTCGTTCCGGTTGAACCCGATGGAGTTGATCGGCGGCGGCCCGGGCGGCGGCCACTGGTGGGACAAGGTGCCGTCGAAATTCGCGGGCTGGGCCGAGACCGAATTCAAGTCGGCCGGGTTCCGGGCTGTGCCCGGCGCAATCGTTCGCCGCGGCGCCTATGTCGCTCCGGGCGCGGTCCTGATGCCGAGCTTCGTCAACATCGGTGCCCGGATTGCCGAGGGCGCGATGATCGACACCTGGGCGACGGTCGGAAGCTGCGCGCAGATCGGCCGCAACGTCCACATCTCCGGCGGCGCCGGGATCGGAGGCGTGCTTGAGCCGCTTCAGGCCGGGCCGGTGATCATCGAGGACGATTGCTTCATCGGCGCCCGCTCCGAAGTCGCCGAGGGCGTGATCGTCGAGCAGGGGTCGGTGCTGTCGATGGGCGTATTTCTGGGGGCGTCCACGAAGATCGTCGAGCGGTCGACCGGGGAAGTCTTCTACGGCCGGGTCCCGGCTTATTCGGTCGTCGTACCGGGCGCGGTTCCGGGCAAGGACGGCGGACCCGCGCTGGCCTGCGCGGTCATCGTCAAGCGAGTCGACGAGCGCACGCGGTCCAAGACGAGCATCAACGAGCTGCTGAGAGACTGATAAATCCTGCTTATGGGATGCGCGCGCGCATTTGTTGGCGTTCGCGGCCATTGCGCGGCTAGCGGATCGCAATGAAGCCGGTCGCACCGTCCCAGTTCGAGCGCAATTGCGCGGACGCCGCCGGCGCGCCCGACATTTACGACACGCCGATGATCCGTTCGCGAATGAACCGCGGCGACTGGACGATCCTGATCGCGCTTGCGCTGATCTGGGGCGGCGCCTTTTTCTTCATCAGCGTGGCCGTCCATTCGGTGCCGCCGCTGACCTATGTCTGGCTTCGGCTGACGATCGCGGCGGTCGGCCTGTGGGCGTTCGTCTGGTGGAAAGGCGAAAAGCTCGGGCTTCCTCGCGGCGTCTGGGGCTCGATCCTGCTTCTGTCGCTTCTCAACAACGTCATTCCCTTCGCGTTGTTCGGCTGGGGACAGACGCATATCGCGAGCGGCCTTGCGTCGATCCTCAACGCGACCACACCGATCTGGGGCGTGGCCGTCGCGCACCTGTTCACCACCGACGAGCGCATGACGCCGGCAAAGACCGCCGGCGTGGCGCTCGGTTTCGCCGGCGTCGCGACGATGATCGGCCCGGCCCTGCTCGCCAATGTCGGCACCGACGCGCTCGCCCAGCTTGCCTGCGTCGCCGCTTCCTTGAGCTATGCGCTCGCGGCCGTCTGGGCGCGGCGCTACAAGGGAATGGGACTGCGGCCGCTGTCGGTGACCACCGGCCAGCTGACCGCCGGAGCGGCAATCATGCTGCCAGTCGTGCTTATCGTCGATCAGCCCTGGTCGAATGCCTTGCCGACCGTCGGCGCATGGGGCGCCATCGCGGCGCTCGCGCTGGTCTGCACGGCCTTCGCCTATGTTCTCTATTTCAGGCTGATTGATTCCGCCGGAGCGACCAACGCGTTGCTCGTGACCCTGCTGGTCCCGCCGACCGCGATTCTCCTGGGCGCGTTGTTCCTCGACGAGACGCTCGCGGCCCACGACCTGATCGGACTGGCTCTGATTGCGCTGGGGTTGGCTGCAATCGACGGGCGGCTGTTCAGGGCGTTGCGGCGGCGCGCCCCGCTTCGGCGAGCAGCTTAGCCGCTTCGTCGCTGGTCCAGTCGAGGTCGCCGACATAGCGCCAGACTTCCTTGCCGGACGCGTCATAATAAATGGTCGTCGGCATGACCTGAATTCCAAGGGCTGCCGAAAGCGTCATCTTGGGGTCGCGCCAGGATTCGAGGTCGCCGATGCCATGTTGCTCCAGGAACGCCTCGACCGATGGACGCTCGCCAATGTCCTCCGAAACGGCAAGGATTCGCGGTGTCCCTGCTTTCCGGCTGAGAGCGTCGAGAGTCGGCAATTCCTTGACGCAGGGCGCGCACCAGCTCGCCCAGAAATTGACCAGCAGCGGCTTCCCCGACGCATCGGCGAGCGTTGCTTCATCGTCGTCGGAATTGAACAGCACAGCATCGGGCATGGCTTCGCCGGCGTGACTCCGGTCGACGCCCTTGGTCACGGGCTCCGCCGCCGGCGGCTGCTGTTGCCGCTTTGCACCATCGTCGCAGGCCGCAACGCCGCCTAGAAAGAAAATTGCACTCAAACTTGCCAGGACTTTTCGCATAGTCGGTGCGGATAAGGGGACGCGAGTGGCCGCACAAGGCGCTGGAAGTCGGACCTTGCAGCCGCTAGTCGGCAAGCCGTGAGGCTCTCGCTCCTGATCATTTGCGCCGCTCTCCCGGCACTCGCCGCCTGCGGCAGCATGGGCGACCTGGAACCGCCCGAGGACCGGCCGCTTCCGGTCAAGCCTTTGATGGCGAAAGCCACGCCGACTCCCGAAGAGCTGCTGACTCCGCCCGCTTATGCCAACCCCGTCCGGGTCGACGAACTGATGAAGCGTTCGACTCCGCGGCAGGCCGACCGGTTCGATCTCCCGCCGCCGACCGGCCAGGCGCCGGGCGCGATCGGTCAGGACACGGAAGACGACCAGCCCGACGACGTCGGACCGGCGACCGAACAATGACGGCTCGAGTGCGAAAGGCCGTGTTCCCGGTCGCCGGACTGGGCACGCGTCTGCTCCCGGCGACCAAGTCCATGCCCAAGGAGATGCTGACGATCGTCGATCGCCCGCTGATCCAATATGCGGTCGACGAGGCGCGCGAAGCCGGGATCGAGCAGATGATCTTCGTCACCGGCCGCGGCAAATCCAGCCTCGTCGATTATTTCGACCACGCCTTCGAGCTCGAGGCGGTGATGAGCGAGAAAGGCAAGGACCTCGGCGTTCTCGAATCCTCGCAGGCCAAGCCCGGCGAGGTGGTGACGGTCCGCCAGCAGCAGCCTCTAGGCCTCGGTCATGCGGTCTGGTGCGCGCGCGACATCATCGGCGACGAACCCTTCGCCGTGCTCCTTCCCGACGAAGTCATGCGTGGGCGCCCCAATTGCCTGGCGCAAATGGTCGCAGCCTATGAGGAAGTCGGCGGCAATGTCGTCGCTGCGCTGGAGGTCGATCCGGATGAAACTCACAAATATGGCGTGATCGATCCCGGCGAGCGCAACGGGCCGCTGACGGAGGTGAAGGGCCTCGTTGAAAAGCCCGCGCGCGGGACCGCGCCGTCCAACCTGATGCTCCCCGGCCGCTACATATTGCAGCCCGAAGTGCTCAAAGCGCTGGACGCGCATGAAAAAGGCGCCAGCGGCGAAATTCAGCTGACCGACGCGATGGCGAAAATGATCGGCAAGCAGCCGTTCCACGGCTTCACCTTCGACGGCCGCCGCTACGATTGCGGCTCGGCCGCCGGGTTCGTCATTGGCAATATCGCGCTTGCCCTCGAACGGGAGGACGTCGGCCCGGCCGTTCGCCAGTTTCTCGGCGGTCTTTAGGCGGCCTTGCCCTCGACGATCGCGGCCAGCCGCCGACGCTCCTTTTCCGCGCTGGACCAGCGCTCGCGCATTTCGCGAAGCTCGATCGCGCGGTTGATCACTCGAGCGTCGAGCACCGCATTGTCCTCGCTGAGACGGCGCAAAGCCTCGGCGCGCTCGATCTGGCGAGCGATGGCGGCGCCGAGAACCTCGAAATGGCAGGGTTTGCGGACGACACCGTCGGCGCCGGCACGGAATGCGCGGATCGCCGCTGCCGGATCCGATCTGCCGACAAGCAGGACAATCGGCACGTCGCGGTGAACCGGATCGTCGCGGACCATCCGAGCCAATTCGATTCCGCTGGTACCCGGCAGGTTGATCTCGCACAGCACCAGGTCGACCGGAACGCGATACATTTCCGCAAGGCTCGCCTGGGCGCCCTCGGCCGTCGCGATTCGATAGCCGAGCTCGCCGAGACGGCGCGCGAGCACGCCCAGATAGCTCCGGTTAGGCTCGATAATGAGCAAGCGCGGCCGATCGCCGACCGACTGGAGTGGAAGTCCCGACGTCATCTCGGCGAGGCTAAATGCGAATGGTTAACGCCGCGATAAGGGATCGTTACGGATCGAGCTCGACGTCCCAATAGAGATAATCGCGCCACGTATCGTGGAGGTAATTGGGCGGAAAGCTGCGGCCATGATCCTGCAACTGCCAGCTGGTGGGGCGGATCGGCTCGCGCTCGATATGGAGCCCCGCCTGATGGGGAGTGCGGCCGCCTTTCCTCAAATTGCACGGGGCGCAGGCGGTCGCGACATTATCCCATGTGGTCCGACCGCCCTGGGCGCGGGGAACGATATGGTCGAACGTAAGCTCCTTGTTCGACCCGCAATAGACGCAGCGGAAGCGGTCTCGAAGGAACAGATTGAACCGGGTGAAAGCCGGATATTCGTTCGGCTTCACGAACTGGCGAAGAGCGATCACCGACGGAAGCTTGAGCGCCACGCTCGGGCTGTGGACCTCGCGCTCGTAATGGGCGACGACGTCGACTCGTTCCAGGAACATGGCCTTGATCGCGGTCTGCCACGGCCACAGGCTAAGCGGGAAATAGGACAAGGGCGTGTAATCGGCGTTCAGAACGAGCGCCGGGCAGGATTCAGGATGTCGGATCGTCTCCGGGTGATACATGCGCGGGCAATGACCTCCTGTCCGCCCGCTCGAACCTCCGGCCCCTGTCGCACGCAAGGAGGAGAAGGGTCGCGCCGGGCCCGTCTTCCCTTGTGCCCAGCCGGATGCCATCCCGGCGTGACATGCACATGACAGCATTTTCCATGACTCGCGGTCAAGAGCGGGTGAGATGCTGACCAGCCGCTTCGCTCCGTCTCCGACCGGGCAGTTGCATCTCGGCCACGCCTACAGCGCGGCTGTGGCGAGCGAGACCGGTGGGCGGCTCCTCTTGCGGATCGAGGACCTCGACCAGACCCGGAGCCGGCCGGAGTTCGTCGCCGGGATCGAGGAGGATTTGCGCTGGCTTGGACTGCAATGGGATGGCGAGCCGCTCGTGCAATCGCAAAGGAGCGGTCTTTACGCGGACGCGCTGCAGCAACTGCGGGACGAAGGCCTGGTGTATCCCTGCTTCTGCACGCGCTCCGATATCGCCGCCGCGCTCAGCGCGCCGCATGGCCCGTCGCCGCATTACCCGGGCACCTGCCGGGACTTGCCGGACGACCCAGATCGGCGAGCGTCGATGCCGCACAGCTGGCGCCTCGATGCGGCGACGGCGATCGAGCGCGCCGGGTTGCCGAGCTGGACGGAAGTGGATGGAGGAACCTTCACAGCGAATACGGGCGACATCGACGACGAAATCCTCGCCCGCAAGGATGCGCCGGCGAGCTACCACCTCGCCTGCACCGTCGACGATGCCGCGAGCGGCGTGACCTTGGTGACTCGGGCAATGGACCTGAGGCCATCGACGCCGGCGCA
>DASTIF010000038.1:0-6869 GCA_035717805.1 Sphingomicrobium sp. | reverse complement strand
GGAGCCGCTCGTCCAGGTCGATCTCGGGCCGCTTCAGGAGCAGATAGGCCGTCGCCGCGAGGTGCGCCTCATGGGTCCACTCCGGGCGCGGGAGCGTACGCGCGAGCAAGCCTTCACCGATATGCCCGATCTCGGAGTCGGTCGCGAACAGTCTTGGAGAAAAATCGGTCATTGAGATCGGGTCCTGTCGGGGGCCCGGTCTCATTGCCGGGTATCAAGCTGGAGTCGTTTGCCTTTGGCCCTTGGGCGCGGCCTGGCGAACGCCCTCGTCGACATGGTCCGCGAATTGGCCGAAATTCTCGACGAACAGGTCGACGAGCTTCGCCGCCGTCCGGTCGTAATCGGCCGGGTCCGCCCAGGTCCCGCGCGGGTCGAGGAGACTGCTGTCGACGCCCGGAACCGCGACCGGCACGTCGAAGCCGAAATTCGGGTCCTTGCGGAACCGGGCATTCTTCAGGCTTCCGTCGAGCGCTGCGTTGAGGAGCGCGCGAGTCTCCTTGATCGGCATCCGCCGGCCGGTTCCATACTTGCCGCCCGTCCAGCCGGTATTGACCAGCCAGCAATCGACCCCGCCCCTGGCAATCCGCTCCTTCAGGAGATTGCCATAGACCGACGGATGGCGCGGCATGAATGGCGCTCCGAAGCAGGTGGAGAAGGTCGCTTCGGGCTCGGTGACGCCGATCTCGGTGCCCGCGACCTTGGCGGTATAGCCCGAGAGGAAATGGTACATCGCCTGGTCCGCGCTGAGCTTGGCGATCGGCGGAAGAACGCCGAACGCGTCGGCGGTGAGCATGACCACGTTCTTCGGGACCGGCCCCATGTTCCGCTCCGACGAATTGGGAATGTAGTCGATCGGATAGGCGCCGCGGCTGTTCTCCGCGAAGCTCGGATCGTCGAGGTCGAGCTCGCGGGTTTCGGGGTCGATGACCACATTTTCGAGCACGGTTCCGAAGCGCCTGGTGGTCGCGTAGATTTCCGGCTCGGCTTCGGGCGACAGCCGGATCATCTTGGCGTAGCAGCCGCCTTCGAAATTGAAGACCGCGGTGTCCGACCAGCCATGCTCGTCGTCGCCGATCAACGTGCGGTTCGGATCGGCCGACAGGGTCGTCTTTCCGGTTCCCGACAGGCCGAAGAAGATCGCGGTGTCGCCATCCGGGCCGATATTGGCCGAGCAATGCATCGGCATGATCCCCTGCGGCGGAAGCAGGAAGTTCAGCAGGCCGAACACCGACTTCTTCATCTCGCCGGCATAAGCGGTGCCGCCGATCAGGATCAGCCTTTTGGTGAAATTGACCGCGACCACCGTTTCGCTTCGGCAACCGTGACGCTCGGGATCGGCGCAGAAGCTCGGCAGGTCGATAATGGTGAATTCGGGCACGAAGCCGGGCAGGTCGCCGGCCTCCGGGCGAACCAGCATGGTGCGGATGAACAGGCTGTGCCAGCCGAGCTCGTTGATCACGCGAACGCGAACGCGATGCTCGGGCTGCGAGCCGCCGTAGAGATCCTGCACGTAGAGAGTCCGCATCTTGCCCAGCGCGGTCAGGAAGTCCTCGTGAAGCCGGTCGAACGCCGCCGGGTCCATCGGCTTGTTGCCATTGTTCCACCAGATGACGTGATCGGTGAGATCATCGCGAACGGTGAACTTGTCCTTGGCGCTTCGCCCGGTGTGCGTGCCAGTCCTGACGACGATCGGCCCGTCCTTGGCCAACAGGCCCTCGGAACGCCGAACGGCATGCTCGACCAGCGGCGCTGTGGTGAGGTTCCAGTGAAGCTCGGCAGGAGTGACGATCCCCTGCGCGTCCAGTCCGTGTCTCGCGACCCTGTCGGCCACCTTTTTCCCTTCCAACAATAGAATATGCGGCGGCGACCCATCGGCAGCCGCCGCACATGTTTGCAAAGCGCCTATAGCCCCGAAAAAGTTGCGCGGTCAAAACGGAGGCGGGTCGCTTGTCTCGCTTCGGGGGCACGGGTAAGCCCCAGGTCGGAACGCCGAATGAACCAAGTCATCGCGCTGGTCGACGACGACCGCAATATCCTGACCTCGGTGTCGATCGCCCTCCAGTCGGAAGGGTTCATCACTCGAGTCTACACGGACGGCGCGGCGGCGCTCAAAGCCATCGCCGACGATGCGCCCGATTTGGGCGTGTTCGACATCAAGATGCCGCGCATGGACGGGATGGAGCTGCTTCGCCGATTGCGCGAGTTCAGCCCGATGCCGGTCATTTTCCTGACCTCGAAGGACGACGAGCTGGACGAGGCGCTCGGCCTCGCGATGGGGGCGGACGATTATATCTCCAAGCCTTTTTCCCAGCGGCTGCTTCTGGCGCGGATCAAGGCGATACTGAGACGCCAGGAGCTGGCCAAGAGCGGAGACGCGCCGTCCGCGGAGGCCGAGCCGGAGCTTCTGGAGCGCGGGCGGCTGACCATGGACCCCGCTCGCCACAAGGTGCGGTGGGACGGCCGCGACGTGACCCTGACCGTCACCGAGTTCCTCATCCTCGAGGCGCTCGCTCAGCGGCCCGGCGTGGTCAAGAACCGCAACCAGCTGCTCGACATCGCCTATCAGGAAGACGTCTATGTCGACGACCGGACCATCGACAGCCACATCAAGCGCATCCGGCGCAAGTTCCGGGCCGTCGACCCGCAGTTCGATGCAATCGAGACCCTTTATGGCGTCGGCTACCGCTTCGAAGAGCAATAGGCGCCGCCGCCGGCACGCGCCGCGGCTGTGGACAGCGCGAACGACGCTCGCCTGGCGCATTCTCGCCGTCAACATCCTGACGGTGCTGATCTTCGCCCTGGGAGTCATCTATCTCGATGCCTTCCGCAACAAGCTCAGCAAGGAGCGGATCCACCGGACCGAGCGCGAGGCACAGATCAGCGCAATCATCGCCCGCTCGCTTCCGCCGGACGAACGCGCGAGCGCTCTGGCGGCAATCAGCAAGTCGACCCGAAGCCGGATTCGCCTTTACGGCGCGGACGGCAGGCTGGTTTCCGACAGCTGGGCGCTGACCGGGCCTACCTACGAGCTTCGCGACCCCAATAAGGAACCGTGGAAAAAGGACGCGGCGCGGACGCTCGACCGCGGATTCAATGCGCTGGTCGGCGCGGAGTCGGTCCCCGATTTCGCCGAGCCGGCGGTTGACCGGATCACGGCCTGGCCGGAGGCATGGCAGGCGAAACAGGCAAACGCGCTCACCAGCATCATCCGCCAGGCGCCGGACATGACGCCGGTCCTGTCTGCCGCGGCACCGGTCGATGGCGGCGCGTTGCTGGTCACCGCCAACGATCGCGGGCTGACCCACGCGGTGCGGAAACAGCGCGCCGGCCTCGGAATCGCGATGGCGGTATCGGTCCTGCTGTCCCTGCTGCTTTCGATGTTCCTCGCACGGACCATCGTTCGGCCGCTCCGGCGGATCGCGCTGGCGGCGCATCGAGTTCGCCTGGGAAGGGCGCGCGAAGTGCGGGTGCCTCGGCTTCCCTCGAGGCGCGACGAGATCGGCCTTCTCGCCCGTTCCGTGTCAGACATGAGCCAGTCGCTGCGCCAGCGGATCGACAATATCGAAGCCTTCGCCGCCGACGTTACGCACGAGCTCAAGAACCCGCTGGCGTCGCTTCGCTCGGCGATCGACGGCCTCGCCAGTGTCAGCGACGACAAGCTTCGCACGCGGCTCACCGACGTCGCACGCGAAGACGTGATCCGGCTCGACCGTCTCATCAACGATATAAGCGAAGCCGCGCGAACCGACGCGCAGCTTGCCCGCGCCCGTTTCGAACCGGTCGACCTCAGCCCGCTGATCGAGCAGATCGTCACCAGCTGGGAAGCCCGGCGCGAGCGCGGCGATGCTCGAATCGCCTTTGCCCGGCCGAGGAAGGACAGCGCGGTCGTGTTCGGCGATCCGAGCAGGCTCGCCCGGGCGATCGACAACGTGCTGGACAATGCGGTCAGCTTTTCTCCGCCTGGAGGCCTCGTCGAAGTCGCCGCGTCGAGGGTCGGAGGCAATGTCCGAATCCGGGTTGACGACGAAGGCCCCGGCGTTCCCGCCGAAGCGCGCGAAGCGATCTTCAACCGCTTCCATTCGGTGCGCCCCGAAGAGCATTTCGGGCGGCATTCGGGGTTGGGCCTGGCGATCGCCAAGGCTATCGTCGAGGGCCACGACGGGGAAATCAACGTGCTCGACCGCGACGATGCGCCGTCCGGCGCCCGGTTCATCATCTCGCTCCCGGCGATGGAGCAGCAATGAACGCTCCGCGCGCACTGTCGAGCGAGACAATCCATGCAAGCACGGTGGCCGTGGACGGCCGCGCGGTGCTGCTTACCGGCCCGTCGGGATCGGGCAAATCGGACCTGGCGCTGCGCCTGCTCGACCGCGGATTTACGCTGGTGAGCGATGACCGGACGATCGTCCGCCGCGATGGCGAGCGTCTGGTCGCATCGGCGCCCCGGCAGATTGCCGGAAAGCTTGAAGTGCGGGGCATCGGGATTGTCGAGTTGGAAACGTCCGACGACGTTCCGGTGGCGCTTCTCGTCGAGCTGACCAGCGACATCGAGCGGTTGCCCGACGACAGCCCCGAGCGCTCGGTGCTCGGCGTCAGGCTGCCGCTTGTCACGATCGATTCGATGACCGCCTCCGCACCGTCCAAGGTAGCGCTGGCGCTCGACCGGATGGGCCTCAAACTCTGATGGCAACGCCGCGCAAGCCGCGGCTGCTGCTCGTCACCGGAATGTCCGGTGCGGGCAAGTCCACCGTGCTCGACGCGCTCGAGGACATGGGCTGGGACATCGTCGACAATCTGCCCGCCGATTTGCTGAACGGATTCGTTCATGGCGGAGACCAATGCCGGACCGCGCCCGTGGCTGTGGGAATGGACGTTCGGAGCCGCGGTTTCGACCCGTCAAAGATCAAGGAGACGATCGGCGCCATCGAATCCGTCGAGCCGGAAATCCTGTTCCTCGACTGCTCGGGCAGCAAGCTGATGCGCCGCTTCGACAAGACCCGGCGCCTTCATCCGCTTGCCCAGGACCGGCCCGCCGAAGACGGGATCGCCCGCGAACGCCGCATCCTCGAGCCGCTTCGCAAGGCCGCGGATAGTGTAATCGACACCACGGGCCTTACCCCCGTCGAGCTTCGCGAGGAGCTTCGCCGCCGTTTTGGAACCGAGCGCGAGCCGGTTCTTACACTGGTTTCCTTCGGCTTCGGACACGGCATTTCGCGGACCGCCGACCTGGTGTTCGACATGCGGTTTCTGGCCAATCCCTATTGGGTCGACGAGCTCCGCGACCTCACCGGGCTGGAAGAGCCTGTTCGCGCCCATGTCGGCCGCGATCCGGCCTGGTCGGGGTCGATGGATCGCATCGAAGCGCTTCTCAGCGAGTGGATTCCCCGCTACTGGGCCGCCGGCAAGAGCTATTTGACGATTGCATTCGGCTGCACCGGGGGGCGGCATCGGTCTGTCACAGCGGCGGTTGAAATGGCGCAAAGACTGCGGGCGGCGGGGTTCAATCCCAGCATCAGGCATCGCGATCTCGCAAGGAGCCCGAACGAGCGAATCGAGGACAAGGCCGGGCGTAATTCCGGCTCCAGGAGTGAAAGCGAGTTGAAGGAATGATTGGACTGGTCCTCGTGACCCACGGCCGGCTTGCGGCCGAGTTCATCACCGCGATGGAGCATGTCGTCGGTCCGCAGGAAGCGATCGAGGCCGTCTGCATCGGGCCCGACGACGACATCGAGGAACGTCGCAAGGACATCGCCAAGGCGATCAAGGCCGTCGACAAGGGCAAGGGCGTGATCATCCTCACCGACCTGTTCGGCGGAACCCCGTCGAACCTCGCCATCAGCCTGATGAAGACCGAGAACATCGAGGTCATCGCCGGGGTCAATCTGCCGATGCTGATCCGGCTTGAAGGCGCCCGCAAGGTGATGGGAGTCCACGCGGCCGTCGCCGCCGCTCGCGAGGCCGGCCGCAAATATATCTCCGTCGCATCCGAAATCCTCGGGGAAGCCGCCGCTTGAGCGAAGTCTCGCGCGAGGTGCGGATCGTCAACCGCCGCGGCCTCCATGCGCGGGCGAGCGCCCAGTTCGTCAACATGGCGAGCGCCCTCCCCTCCACGATCGAGGTCGAAAAAGACGGCAGCCGCGTCTGTGGAACATCGATCATGGGACTGATGATGCTCGGCGCCGCGATGGGCGACTGCATCGTTGTCCATGCCGAGGGCGAAGGCGCGGAAGAATCGCTCGCGAAGCTGGTCGAGCTGGTCGAAACCGGGTTTGGGGAAGAGAGTGCGTGATAACGTCATTGCGAGGAGCGCAGCGACGAAGCAATCCAGTGGCGCTGTTCTGGATTGCTTCGCTCCGCTCGCAATGACGATTTAATGCCGCGCCAGGTCACCGCTTTTTCCAACACCACCGTCAAGCGGCTGCGCTCGCTCCGTGACAAGAAGGCCAGGCGCGCGGAAGGCCTGTTTCTCGCCGAGGGCTTGAGAATCATTGCCGAAGCGCGCGACAGCGAGCGGCTTCCGGAAATCATCGCCTTCTCGGCGGAAGGCGCGAAACATCCGCTCGCCGCGGAAATCATCGCGGCGACCGAAGCGGCGGGCGGCGAGGCGATCGAGACGACCTCCGACATCCTCTCCAAGATGAGCGGTAAGGACAATCCGCAAATGCTGCTTGCCGCTTATCGCCAGCCGGCGACATCGCTTCAACAGGTCGATCGTTCGGTCTCGCCGGTCTGGATCGTCGCCCAGTCGCTCCGAGATCCCGGCAATATCGGAACCATCCTCCGCACAGGCGACGCGGTCGGCGCGGGCGGGCTCATCCTGGTGGACGATTGCGCCGATGCCTTCTCCGTCGAAGCTGTCCGCGCCTCGA
>DASTIF010000037.1:0-2875 GCA_035717805.1 Sphingomicrobium sp. | reverse complement strand
AGAGGGGACCTTCGAGAGCATTCAGAATGCTAATCATGACGCCCTCTTCATTTTCGAAAATGTCGTTGTTCCAAAAGCGAAGCACGCGGAATCCCTGTGCTTGCAGATAAGCGTCGCGGCGACGATCGTTCTCGCATTCGGAATGCTGGCCACCATCAGCTTCGACGATCAATCGCTGCTTCAGGCAAGCGAAGTCGACGATGTAGGAGTCGATCGGCAATTGGCGTTTGAATTTGTAGCCTGCGAGGCGCTTCGCTCGCAAAATCTGCCACAGGCGGTGTTCGGCGGGACTCGGTTGCGAGCGCATGGATTTCGCTCGCTGGCGCAACAATGTCCGGCGGTCCCTCTCCCTGCCGCTTCGCGGCGGTCCCTCCCCCGCGGAGGGGGGAGGGGCTGATTGCTCCAAGTCGGCCAACGGCGATGCTCCGCTTGCGGTGCCGCCCCCTTATTGCATCGGCAGTCGATGGCAAACCGGGCTAGCCGCGCGCTTCGGGAAGGAATCCCTCGTCGGCGGCGTCGGAGAATTTGGTGATCCGGCTGTCGAACTTCATGCGCACCTTGCCGGTGGCGCCGTGGCGCTGCTTGGCGACGATCACTTCGGCGCGGCCGTAAACGCGGCCCATCTCTTCCTGCCAGGAAGCGAACTCCGGATGGTCGTCGGCGGGCTGGCGGGCGGCGAGATAATAATCCTCGCGGTAGATGAAGAGCACGATGTCGGCATCCTGCTCGATCGAGCCGGATTCGCGAAGGTCGGACAGCTGCGGGCGCTTGTCCTCGCGCTGCTCGACCGCGCGGCTGAGCTGCGAAAGGCCGATCACCGGTACGTTGAGTTCCTTGGCAAGCTGCTTGAGCCCACGGCTGATCTCGGAGATTTCCTGAACCCGGTTGTCGTTGCCGTTGCGGCCGGTGCCCTGAAGCAACTGAAGATAATCGACGATGACCATGCCGATGCCCTTCTGCCGCTTCAGCCGGCGGGCGCGGGCGCGAAGCGCGGCGATGGTGAGGCCCGGCGTGTCGTCGATGTACAGCGGCAAGGTCTCCAGCTCGGCCGCGGCCCGGGCAAGCTGTCGGAACTCGGTCTTGCTGATCTTCCCCATCCGAAGGTTTTCCGAGCTGATCCCCGACTGCTCGGCGAGAATACGGGTTGCGAGCTGGTCGGCCGACATTTCGAGGCTGAACAGAGCGACCCCCGCGCCAGCCGATTTCTCCGGCTCGATCCCGTCCTCGCGGTCGCGGAGGAATCGCTGGGCGGCGGCGAAGCCGATGTTGGTGCCGAGCGCGCTCTTGCCCATGCCCGGACGGCCGGCGACGATGATGAGGTCGCTATTGTGAAGCCCGCCGATCTTGCCGTTCAGCGATTCCAGCCCGGTGGTGATTCCGGACAGATGCCCGCCGCTGTTGAGCGCCCGTTCCGCAGTTTGCAGCGCGTCCCGGGTCGCCTCGGCGAAGCTCTTGGCCTTGCCTTCCGCCCCACCCTCTTCGGCGACCTTGTAAAGCTCGGTCTCGGCCTTTTCGATTTGCTCCAGCGGCGCCACGTCCTCGCTCGTGTCGAGCGCGCATTCGACGAGGTCGCGGCCGACTCCGATCAGCGCCCGAAGCAGCGCCAGGTCGTAGATTTGCGAGGCGAAATCCTTGGCCGCGATCAGGGTCGCCCCCGATCCGGTCAGAGTCGCGAGATAGCTGGCTCCGCCAAGCTCCTTCATCGCCTCGTCCGCCTCGAACATCGGCCGCAAGGTGACCGGATTGGCGACCATGTTGCGGTCGGTGAGCTTGAGGATCGCCTCGTAAATCCGCCCGTGAAGCGCCTCGTGGAAATGGTGCGGCTTGAGCTTCATGCCCACGTCCTCGACCAGCCGGTTGTCGAGCATGAGCGCGCCGAGAAGCGCCGCCTCCGCTTCGACATTCGCGGGGAGCGACGGGGTTCCGGCGGGTTGCGCCGGGTCGGCGATTCGAACGATCTCTGCCATGCCCACCTTCTAGGTCAGCCGCCTTTTCGCTCCAAACGGACAAAAGGGGAACCGCAATGTGGATAACGAGGAAATCGGGTATCCGTCATGGCGGGCAGAGCCAAGCGCTTCGTTCCTCGCAATGACGATTGAAGGCGGGTGAAGCGCCCGTTACTCGTCATCCATGCCCATTCTTTCCGACCGCTGGATTCGCGAGCAGGCCCAGGCCCAGGGGATGATCGAGCCGTTCGTCGAGGCGCAGCGCCGCGAGGGCTGCATCAGCTACGGCCTGTCCTCCTACGGCTACGACGCGCGAGTCTCGAACCATTTCAAGATTTTCACCAACGTCGACTCAGCAACCGTCGACCCGAAGGATTTCGCGCAAAACAGCTTCGTCGATCGCGAAACCGACGTGTGCATCATCCCGCCCAACAGTTTCGCGCTGGCGCACACGGTCGAATATTTCCGGGTGCCGCGCGACGTGATGGTGATCTGCCTCGGCAAATCGACCTATGCCCGCTGCGGGATTATCGTCAACGTGACGCCGCTCGAGCCGGGCTGGGAGGGGCATGTCACGCTCGAATTCTCGAACACGACTCCGCTGCCCGCGAAGGTCTATGCCAACGAAGGCGCGTGCCAGTTTCTGTTCCTCCAGGGCAACGAGCCGTGCGAGATCAGCTACGCCGACCGGGCCGGCAAATATATGGGCCAGAAGGGCGTGACGCTGCCGAAGCTTTGACCGTCATCCCGGACTTGATCCGGGATCCATAAACACCGGCTTTGCCAATCCTGCACGGCTGTGTTCATGGATGCTGAAACAAGCTCAGCATGACGGACTGGCCCCATGACCCTCGACGAAGCCCGGACCCTCGACGTCGGCGATCCGCTCGCCCTCGCGCGCGAACGGTTCCGGCTGCCGGAGGGAATCG
>DASTIF010000036.1:0-19320 GCA_035717805.1 Sphingomicrobium sp. | reverse complement strand
GGGTTCGCATCCCTTCACCGTCCGGTTCAGCTGGTTTGGAGCCAAGAATTCGCCAGCCGATACGAGGCGCTTCGAGCCGAACGCCAGATCAAAGGCTGGAGCCGCGCAAAGAAGATGGCGCTCATTCGTGGGGACTGGGCGCTCATTTCTACGCTCGCCAAGGGAAAGAGCAGTCCTTCGACAAGCTCAGGACGAACGGGTTAGCGATGCAGCTAAGCCTGACGCCGCATCCATCCACGCCGCCGTCGGAGCCGTTCGAACTGTGGGCGAGCGTGGATCACGTCACCTCCCTGGGGCCGGTGGCCACGACGAATATCTGGTTCGGCGTCGGCGCGCCGGCCGAGCGGTTCGTCATTCCCCGATCGGACAGCCCCGGCCGCGCGAACGAATTGTGGCGGACGACATGCTTCGAGGCGTTTCTTCGCAAGTCCGGCGAAGAGCCTTACAGCGAGTGGAATTTCGCTCCGTCGGGCTCCTGGGCGGCTTATGATTTCGCTGGCTATCGTGAGGCGATGGCGAAGGCGCAGGTTTCGGAGCCCTACGTCCGGATGGAGGATAATTTCACCTGGTGGGCGCTCGGCGCAACCATCGCCGTCGACGCGGAGCCGACGTGGCTGCTCGGGCTCAGCGCCGTGCTCGAGGAGAAGGACGGCACCAAGTCCTTTTGGGCGCTCACGCATCCGAACCCCGAAAAGCCGGATTTCCACTTGGCCGATTGCTTCACGGCGAGGCTCGCCTAGACAGCGGCCATGACCCTGTTCGGAATTGACCGCCTCCTAGCCGAGCCCGACCTTCGCAAACCGCTGGATGGCAAGCGCGTCGCGCTCCTCGCGCATCCGGCCTCGGTCACGGCCGACCTGACGCACAGTCTCGACGCCTTGATCGCCGCCGGAGTGCATGTGACCGCCGCCTTCGGCCCACAGCACGGCCTTCGCGGCGACAAGCAGGACAATATGGTCGAATCGGAGGATTTCACCGATCCGGTCCATCAAATCCCGGTGTTCAGCCTCTACGGCGAGGTTCGGCGGCCGACCGGGCAGATGCTGCAGACGTTCGACACGATCCTGATCGACCTCCAGGACCTGGGCTGCCGGATCTACACTTTCATCACGACCCTTCTTTACGTCCTGGAAGCGGCGGCGGAGACCGGCAAGAGCGTCATCGTACTCGACCGGCCCAACCCCGCGGGTAGGCCGATCGAGGGGCTGGCGCTTCGCGAAGGCTGGGAAAGTTTCGTCGGCGCGGGACCGATCCCGATGCGGCATGGGCTGACCCTTGGCGAGCTCGGCAGATGGTTCGTCGACCACTTCAAGCTCGACGTCGATTATGACGTCGTCCCGATGGAGGGCTGGCGTCCCGACGAGGCGCCGGGCTTCGGCTGGCCGGAGAGCCGAATCTGGATCAATCCCAGCCCGAATGCGCCCAACCTCAACATGGCGCGCTGCTACGCCGGTACCGTGATACTCGAGGGCGCGACGCTCAGCGAGGGAAGGGGCACGACGCGGCCCCTCGAATTGTTCGGAGCGCCCGATATCGAACCGGGCGCGATCACGGCCGAAATGGAACGGCTCGCGCCCGACTGGCTGACCGGGTGCAAATTGCGCGAGATCAGTTTCGAGCCGACCTTTCACAAGCATGTCGGTCGGCTTTGCAAAGGCGTCCAGATCCACGCCGAGGGCCGCTTCTACGATCACGACGCCTTCCGGCCGTGGCGACTTCAGGCGCTCGCCTTCAAGGCGATCCGGCGGCTGTATCCGGATTACGACCTGTGGCGCGATTTCCCTTACGAATATGCTTTCGGCAAGCTACCGATCGACGTCATCAACGGCTCACCTCTGCTTCGCGAGTGGGTCGACTCCGATGCGGCGCCCGGCGATCTCGATGCGCTCGCAATGCCCGACGAGCGCGACTGGCACGAGCAGCGCCGGACATACCTGCTCTACTGACCTACTTGTTGGTTCGCCCAAGCTGCGACGGATCGGCGCCGCCGCCGTAGGTCGAATCCCCCTCAATATCGCCCTCGACCGTGTTCTCGCCGTCGATCAGCTCGGGATCCTCGCCGGTCGCGTAAGCGCCTTTCGACTGGCCGATTCCGGGATCACGCTTCCGATCGTCGGGAAACGGGCTTCGATCTTTCTTTTCGTTCATTTTCAATCTCCTGCGCTCTCAACGATCGGATCCGCAGCGAGTTGAACAGTTCGCCCCGCGAAGCCACTCCGTCCGGCGCGGGAAATTCGGACAACAAGTCGATGTGGGAACCCGACTCGAGTCGCGTGCATTGAATCAGCAAAAGTCAACACAAAAGTTCAGGTGAGACAAATGAACAAGCTGGCAGGCCTGCTGGCGGTGACGGGCGCCTTCGCGCTCACGGTTCCCACTACCCCCGCCATGGCAACGGAAAGTTACGAAGCACGAGTGACGGCGTCTTATGCATCGCGCGCCGCCCTCGACGATATGATGATGGTGTTCGGCACCGATCATCTGAAGCCCGGCAAATATCTGTGGCGCGACGACGCTGACGAGATTGGCGGCGACAACCGCGTGGTGATCAGTCTCGAGAACCAGCTGGCGTTCCTCTATAGGGGCGACACCCTGGTCGCGGCGGCCTCGATCTCGACCGGCCGGGAAGGGCGCGAAAGCCCGGCGGGGATCTTCCACGTGCTTCTCAAGAAGCCGATGCATCACTCCAAGAAGTACGACAATGCGCCGATGCCGTGGATGCAGATGATTACCGATTACGGAGTCGCTCTGCACGCCGGCGCGAACCCGGGCCATCCGGCTTCGCACGGCTGCATCCGGCTCCCGGCCAAGTTCGCCAAGAAGCTTTATGGCGCGACCGACGTCGGAACGACCGTTCTGATCGGCGCCTGATTCAGTCCGACCGACAACAACTCATCGTGCCGCGGCCACGGGCCGTCGGCGCGGTGAGTCTTTTGGGTCACGGTCCGAACGCATCCTGTTCGCAAAGCGGCGCTCATCCGTTGTTAAGCCGGCCTCGTTCATTTAACCAACCACCATGAGAACGGGGATCATTTACGCAGCGCTCGGCGCGCTTGTCATGACGCCGGGCGTCGCTTCGGCAAAAACAAATCCGCAGGTCGCGCCCGCCGCGCCGATAAGTCTGCCGTATCAATCGGCCGGCCTTCCGACAGCGGGCCAGGTCCAGGCTTTCTACGCCGGCTGGCGATATGCGCCGATCTGGTTCGATGGCGCCGTCCCGAATGCAGCGGCCAATTCGATGATCTCGATCCTCCAGCGTTCCTCCCTCGACGGGATTGCTTCGGGCCCGCAATATGCCGCGCAAATCCAGGCTGCACTGCAGCAGGCGGCGACGGGAAGCCCGCAGGCGATCGCCTTCGCCGAGCACAGCCTGTCCGAGGCTCTGGTGCTCTATGCCCAGATGATGGATCGCCCGATCCCCGACATGACGTACGGCTACGATTATATGAAGCCGACGCCGCCGAGCGCGGGCGAGGTGTTGAAGATCGCCGCCGGCGCGCCCTCGCTGCCCGCCTATTTGCAGCAGGTCGCCAACCCGAATTCGATCTACGTGTCGATCCGCGACACCGCCTGGCAGCAGATGCAGGCGGCCGGCTCGACGGTTCCCGACCCGCGGGTCGTCGCCAATCTCGAGCGCACGCGCGGAATGCCCGCCAAAGGCCGCTTCGTTCTGGTCAATCCGGCCACGCAGATGCTGACCATGTACGAGAACGGCGTGCCGGTGGATTCCATGCGGGTCGTCGTCGGAAGAAAGCGCGACTGGAACCTGCCGACTCCGATGATCACCAGCACGATCTTCTACGCGGTCCACAATCCGTACTGGAATTCGCCCGACCATCTGACGCGCAAGAACATCGCGTCGCTCTATCTGGCGCAGGGCGATTCCTATCTGAAGAACCGCGGTTACGAGGTCATGTCCGACTGGACGACCAACGCCACGGTCATTCCGCCGAGCGAAGTCGATTGGAAGGCGGTTCGCGCGGGCAAGATTCACATCCGCATCCGGCAGAAGCCGGGACCGGAAAATTTCATGGGCGAAATCAAATTCCCGTTCGCCAACCCGCAGGACATCTTCCTTCACGACGTTCCCGAGAAGGACCGGTTCCTGTTCAAGCAGAGCCAGCGAACGGAGAGCAACGGTTGCATCCGGCTCGAGGATGCAAAGCGGCTCGGGCGCTGGCTGCTTGGCCATGAGCCGGTTCCGCACAACGGCGATGCGGAGGAATTCGAGCAGCTTTCGCGCGGCGTTCCGATTTACGTGACCTACATCACCGCGAAGCCCGAAAACGGCCAGCTGACGTTCGTCAAGGACGTTTACGGCTGGGATCCGTCAGGCGGAACGAAGGTCGCCGACAGCGGCGCGAAAGGCGACGACGGCCGCTAACGGTTCAGCGGGCTAACGCGTCCGCCTTCAACGCCCGGTAATGCTAGACCGGATCAGGTCTGCGCTTCTTCCATCGTCGTGAGCTCGGGTTTCGGAAGGTTGCCGCCTTCGGTTTCCGCCATCAGTTCTTCCTTGCGCGCCGCGAGCTGGTCGCCGAGGCTGTCCATGTCGAGCCCGGCTTTGCGCGCCTGCGCGAACAAGCCCTCCATGCGCTTTTCTTCTTCCTGGATATGGTGGTCGATTTCCTCGCCGAGCACCTTCACCTTCGCGTCGTAGAAATCGTCGTCGGGGCCGCCGGCCTCGATTTCGGCGATCATCATCTTGGCGGCGTCATGCTCGACATAGCCTTCTTTCAGAAGGTCCTCATCGACCTTTCCGTCGCAGGCTGGATAGAAGATTTCTTCCTCGATTTTCGCGTGGACGGTCAGCTCCCTGCAAATCTTGAGGGCGAGCTTCTCTTTCGCGCCGTCGCCGCTCGTTCCTTCGAAATCCTTGAACAGCTTCTGGACCTTGTCGTGATCGGCTTTGAGAAGCGCGATCGCATCCTGCTTGGATTCGGGCATTTTCGGGATCCTCCTTATCTGGCGGAAACCCTTTGGCCGACACGGATGTTCCTGCAACGCAATGAACAAAAACGACTTTGACCATTATGCGGGGCTCGACTGGAAGGCGATCGGCTATCTGACTTCCATTGTCAGCGTCCTGTTTCTCGGCGCGGTGGCCTGGCCGAAACCCAAGGACCCCGGTTGGATTCTTCCGGTGCTCCTGGTCGGAATGGCAACCTCCATGCTCGGAATGGGATTCCGCTATCTCGCCCATGTCCAGCAAAAAAAGGAAATCTCTAAAGCGAAGGCGAAGCGCCGATAAGGGCGTATTGGCCGCGCGAACACCGGAAAGGCAATCGATGGCGAAGAAGGCGACGACAAGACGGGCGGCAAAGCCCCGCAAGAAGGCTTCCAAGGCGAGACCTGCGCGTAGGTCGACGACGGCGAAGCCGGCGAGCGCCAGGTCGAAATCAACCGGCAGAACCGAAAGCCCAAAGACCGCCGCCGACGCACTCGTCGATCTGCTCGAAAGCCCGCTGGTCGCGGACATTCTCGCCGCCGGCGCCGCTGCGGCACTGGCGAGCTTCACGCACCACGGCCTGTCGCGCCGCCACCAAACGACGACGCGGCGAGCGCTGAAAGAGGCCGCGAAGGCGGCCGGCGCGGCCATGGGCGCTCGGCTTTCGCTCGAGCTGGACGAGATTCTGGAGAGCGCGAGAGAGGCTAGACGCGAACAAGCGTGAGCCGCGCGGGGCCGACATCGCGTTCCGCTTCGATCGTGCAGCCCCGGGCGTCGACAGCTTCGCCTCGCCCGGTTTCGATTGCGGCCCAGCTGCCAGGCTTCGCCCAACCGGATTCCAGCATTTGCCGCAGGGCCTCGGTGCCCGATCCCGGCGCATATGGCGGATCGGCGAAAAGAAGATCGAAGGAATCTCCAATCGGAAGCTTCTCGACGGAATGCGCGAGCAACCGCGATCGATCGCCGGCCTGCAAAGCGGCGATATTGGTTCGAATCGCTGCAATCGCGGCCGGGGCTTGCTCGACGAAAGTGGCGAAGGCGGCGCCACGCGACAGTGCTTCGAGGCCGAGCGCTCCGCTTCCTGCGTAGAGGTCCGCAACTTGCAATCCTTCGAAAGAACCGAGCCGGCTCGCCAACATGGAAAACAAGGTCTCGCGGACCCTGTCGCCGGTCGGCCGGGTCGCGGCGCCCGCGGGGGTTGCAAGCTTTCGTCCGCGCCACTCGCCCGCGATGATCCTCATTTCAAAGTGCGACGAAATGTATCGAGCGCGGCGCGGGGAATTTCGTCCACTGTGCCGGAGTCCAGTCCACCCAGATCGAACGGGCCATAGGCCATCCTGATCAGTCTCGAGACCTGGAGTCCGAGATGCGCCAACACGCGGCGCATCTCGCGGTTCTTGCCCTCGGTCAGGCTGAGCTCGATCCAGCAATTGCGGCCTGTCCGCCGCTCCAAATTGGCGTCGATCGAGCCGTAGTGAATCCCGTCGATCGTGATTCCTTCGGCGAGCGCGTCGAGATCGGCCTGGGTGACATGGCCGAACGCTCGCGCGCGGTAGCGGCGGACCACCGCGCTCTTCGGAAGCTCGAGCCGTCGCTTCAGCTCGCCGTCGTTGGTCAGAAGCAGCAGACCTTCCGTCATGAAATCGAGTCGGCCGACCGGCATCAGCCTCGGCAAGCCGTTCGGAAGACGATCATAGATGGTCGCCCGGCCCTTGGGGTCGTTCGCTGCGGTCAGCGTCGCCGGTGGCTTGTAGAATCGGAACAACCGGCTCGCTTGCGCCGGTCGTACCGGCTTGCTGTCGACGGTCACGCGTTCGAGATTTTCGAGGACCGTGGCCGGCGTGGTCAGGACTTCGCCATCGATGGCCACGCGCCCGTCGGCGATCATCCGCTCGACCTCCCGGCGCGATGCCACTCCGGCGCGCGACAACAGCTTCGCGATGCGCTGCGGTCCGCCGTCATTTTGACCCGGCGGCGGGCGGCGGTTGCGCGGCACAGTCTGGCGCTTCGTTCGTTGCGTTGGCAAAGTGGCGTTCCTGTTGGGGGTCCGATGCTGTTCGGCAAGCGCGATCGTGTCGTCAAGCGCATCCTCATCGTCGAGGATGAACCGCTGACCGCGTTCGACAACGAAGTGATGCTGGCTGATCTCGGTTACGAGGTGGTCGCGACCCTCGATAATTTCGACAATGCGATGGAGCTTCTCGACAGCGAGGATGTCGATCTCGTGCTGACCGACGTCCGGCTGAGCGGCGAGCGAACCGGCCTCGACCTCGCGCGGGCGGCGAAGAAACTGGCCGTTCCCGTGCTTTTCTCCACAGGCTATGTTGTGCCGGAGAAGGCGAGGGGCCTCGCCGTTGGTTGCCTCAAAAAGCCGTATACCGAGCGCCAGCTCAAAAACGCGATCGAGGCCGTCGATCGGACCCTCGCGGGCGAAACGGTCAAGGCGCCCAAGGGCATGGATCTTTATCCCGCCGCCGAAGGCTGACGGCCTGGCGCTCACCCCCTGTTCAGCGAGGCTCGGGCTGTCTAGCAAGGGCTAACAATGGAGCGGGGGATCGGGTGATGGCGACAGCGGCTGACACGGGCTGGCGAAGCGCCCTTCCCGAAGGCATCCGGCCCTACACGGAATCCGCCCCTCTCGCCGCGCTCTTCCTCGGAATCTCGTCCGGCTTTCCCTATGCGATGATCGGCGCGACGCTGACCACCCGGCTGAAGCAGGACGGGATCGACAAGTCGACGATCACCGCTTTCACCCTGGTGTTCCTCGCCTATAATTTCAAATTCCTGTGGGCCTGGATCGTGGATGGCGTGCGGCTTCCCGTCCTCGGTCGGCTGGGACAGCGCGTGTCGTGGATGCTCGTCACCGGCGTCTTCGTAATAGCCGCGGTCGTCAATCTCGCCCTTGTCGATCCGAGCGCGAGCATTGGGACGGTCGTCACCGCCGCGATTCTGGTCGGGATAGCGGGCGCGAGCTTCGACATCGTCATCGACGCCTACCGGATCGAATTGCTGGAGCCCCGCCAGCTCGGCGTCGGGTCCGGGATGTCGCAATATGGCTGGCGGATCGGCTCGGCGGGCGCCGGAGCTCTGGCGCTGGTCGTCGCCGCGCGCTCCGATTGGCAGACTGCCTATCTCGCTTGCGCCGGGCTCGCGATTCCGGCGATGCTGACGGCGCTCGTCGTCGGTGAGCCCAGGCGTCACCGCGAGCCGGCCGAACGCAAGGGCGTGGCCCGTACGATCGCCGCCGTGTGGCGGCCGTTCGTGGAGTTTTTCGCCCGCCGAGGCGCCTTCCTCGTCCTGCTGTTCATTCTGCTTCACAAGATCGGCGATACGCTCGCCAACCTCACCTTCCGTCTGCTGTTCGACGATCTCGGCTTCAGCAACGACGAGATCGCGCTCTACGATGTCGGGCTCGGCTTCTGGGCGTATCTCATCGGCATTTTCATTGGCGGCGTGATCTACGCCCAATTGGGCATGAAGCGGTCGGTGCTGATCAGCCTCATCCTCATGGCCGTTTCGAACTTCAGCTTCGCGCTTCTGGCGATGAGCGGCCACAGCAATTGGGGAATGGCGGGAGCGATCGGCTTTGAGAATGTCGCAAGCGGAATCGGTGGAGTGACGGTCGTCGCTTACTTCTCCGCGCTTTGCGACCTGCGCTTCACGGCAGCCCAATATGCGCTGATTTCCGCGGCTGCCAGCATTGTCGGGCGATTTCTTACGGGCACTACCGCCGGCTCTCTGATCGAGGCGTTCGGCTATGTGAACTTCTATCTGCTGACGACGGCTCTCGCGCTGCCCGGGATTATCCTGTTCTGGTTGATGATGCGGATGGGGATGATCGACAGCTCGATCGGAAGCGCCGGCAAGGCCGGAAGCGGCGACGTTCGCGCCGAGCATCCCGCCGAAGAGGCGCCGGCCAAGACCTAGCCCGGAATTTCCTCGTTCGCTTTCAGCGCTTCGCCGGCGAGGTAGAGCGAACCGAAAATCAGGACTCGCGACGGCTCGCTTACGCGGCCCAACGCCTTCTCCAGAGCGCCGTTCGACGAAGTCGCGAATCCAAGGCTCTCGGCGAGCGTCGACAGCTCGCCGGGTGAGCGACCGTCATGATCGGCGATGGGCAGCGTGTGGACCGCCGCCGCCAGTCCTGCAAACGGCCGAAGAATTGCCGCGGGATCCTTGGATTTCAGGCTGGCGAAGAGCAGCACCAGCGGCTTGTCATAGCTCCATGAGCGGCGAACATGTTCGGCGACGAGGCGCGCCGCGGCCCCGTTGTGGCCGCCGTCCACCCAAAGTTCGCTTCCCTCCGGCAGAAGCCCGGTCAGCGGTCCCCGCGAAAGCCGTTGCAGCCGCGCGGGCCAGTCGGCGTCTTCGATTCCAGCTTCCATCGCTTCGGAAGAGACGGCCAGCGTATCCTGGTGCCGAAGCATGGCCACTGCGAGCGCAGCATTGTCGGCCTGATGCCGGCCCGGAAGGCGGGGAAGGGGCAATGTCAATGACCCGGTGCGGTCGCGATAGTGGATGCGGCCGCGAATGACCCGCGAATCCCACAATGCGCCGCGAGCGATCCACGGGGTTCCGACCGCTTCGGCGGCTTGCATGATCCGCTGTGCCGCGGGGGCCGGGTAGCGCTGGGTCACGAGAGGAACGCCGGCCTTCGCGATCCCCGCTTTTTCGCCAGCTATGTCGGCGATTTTCCGGCCCAGCCATTGGCGATGATCGATGCCGAGGTTCGCAATTCCGCAGATCAGCGGCTGATCGATCACATTGGTCGCGTCCAGCCGGCCGCCGAGTCCGACCTCGATCACGCAGGCGTCGGCCGGCGTTTTTGCAAAGGCGAGCAAGGCGACGGCCGTCGTAGCCTCGAAGAAGCTCGGCTCGATATTCTCGGCGGCGTCGAGTACTTGTTCCAGAAGCCTTGCCAGCTCGCGGTCGGAAATGAGCTTGCCGCCGATCCGGATCCGCTCGTTGAACCGAACCAGATGCGGGCTGGTGAACATGTGCACCTTGAGTCCGGCGGCCTCGAGGATCGAGCGCAGGAACGCGCAGGTCGAGCCCTTGCCGTTGGTCCCCGCGACATGGAGCACCGGCGGCAGCTCATCCTGCGGCCGGCCGAGCCGGTCGAGCAGCCGGCTGATCCGATCGAGTCCAAGCCGGTCGCCGCCCGGAGAGAGCCTGGCGAGACGGTCGAGCTGCGCCTGAACTTGGGGCGAAGAGGAACGGGCGAAGTCCATATTTCCTCTCTATCGCGAAGCGATGGGGAGGGGGACCGCCGGAGGCGGTGGAGGGGTAATGGCGCCGGCGCTCCACCCCTGCACCATTGAATCTCCGTTCAATGGTCCCCCTCCCCATCCTCGCGTTCGCGAGGACAGGGAGGAACAACAGCTCACGCCGCCTTCTTTTCCGGCATCAGATAGCCGATGACCTTGCCCAGCATGTCCTTCAGCTCGTGTCGCGGCACGACCATGTCGATCATTCCGTGCTGGAGGAGATATTCGGCGCGCTGGAAGCCTTCGGGCAGTTTTTCGCGGATGGTCTGCTCGATCACGCGCTGCCCCGCGAACCCGATCAACGCGCCCGGCTCGGCAATCTGGATGTCGCCGAGCATGGCGTAGGACGCCGTCACGCCGCCCGTGGTCGGGTCGGTAAGGATGACGATGTAGGGCAGGCCTGCTTCCTTCAGCTCGGTAATCGCGACCGTGGTTCGCGGAAGCTGCATCAGCGACAGCACCGCCTCCTGCATTCGAGCGCCGCCCGATGCCGTGCAAATGACATAAGGAACCTTGTCCTCGATCGCTGCCCGGATGCCGTTGACGAAAGCGGTTCCGACCGCGATCCCCATCGACCCGCCCATGAAGGCGAAATCCTGAACTCCGACGATCGCGCGATGGCCGCCGATCCGGCCGCGCGCATTGATCAAAGCGTCGCGCTCGCCGGTCTTCGCCCGAGCGTCTTTCAACCGGTCGGTGTAGCGCTTGGTGTCGCGGAACTTGAGCGGGTCTTCGCGGACTTCGGCGGCGGGCAGGGTTTCATATTCGCCATCGTCGAACAGAAACTCGAAACGGTGCTTGGGGCCGATGCGGTCGTGGAAATCGCAGCGCGGGCAGACTCGCAGATTGTCTTCCCACTCCTTGAGAAAGACCATGGTCCCGCACTTGGCGCATTTGTGCCACAGCGTGTCGGCGCTCTGACGCTTGGGGAGAAAGGGAATCCCGCTTCGAACTCGGCTAAGCCAGCTCATCGAAACCTCATATGGGTGAAGTCTGGCGGCGCGGTAGGCGCCGGAAACACCTGTTGTCCACTTTCACAGGGTCGAGGCGATTGCTTTCAGCGCGGCTTCGGGGTCTTCGGCGCCGGTGATGGGGCGGCCAATGACGAGGATCGACGCTCCGTCGTCGAGCGCAGCCCTGGGAGTGACGACTCGTTTTTGGTCGCCGACGCCGCTTCCTTGCGGGCGGACGCCGGGAACGACGAAGAAGCCGCCCGGCCAGCTGCGCTTTACCTGTTTCACCTCCGCGCCCGAACAGACGATCCCGTCGAGGCCGGATTCCCTCGCCAGTTGCGCGAGACGCTCGACCTGATCGGATGGTTGCCCCTTAATTCCCGTCGATTTGAGGTCGCTTGAATCGAGGCTTGTGAGAACCGTGACACCGACCACCTTGGTCTTGTCCGGAGCGGCGGCCTTGGCCTCTTCCATCATCGCCCGGCCGCCGGCGGCGTGAACCGTCAGCACCGCCGGTTCGAGGGGCCGCAGCGCCTGGATCGCCTTCGCGACGGTGTTGGGAATGTCGTGGAGCTTGAGGTCGAGGAAGATCGGAAGCCCCAGCGCCGCAATTTCGTGAATGCCCGATGGGCCATTGGCCGAGAAGAATTCGAGCCCCAGCTTGAGCCCGCCGGCGGAGGATTTGACGCTTTTGGCGAGGGAGCGCGCCCGGTCGAGGTCGGGTGTGTCGATGGCGACGTAAATCGGGTTCACTTGGCCGGTCCGGCTTCGTCCTGAACGAATGTGGCCGGCTGGCGCCGGGCGACCGATACGCGGTTTTCGATCCGCCACAATCGTGTCCGATAAGTCAGCCAGCAGGGCACAAATCCGATCAGGAAAGCGATCGCCAGCAGAACAGGGATTTTCACGTCGGCCTGGAGATTGCCCCAAAGATCGACGCTGACGTCGCGCCAGTTGCGGGCCGCGAACAAGGTTACAAGGGCGGCCACCACGACCCAGAAAAGCGTCTTTAGAAACCGCAACCCCAGCCTCCCGCGTCAAGTCCTTAGGCGAGCCTCGCGGCGAAGGCCAGCCGCGCGTTCCCGCCGCTTCGTCGCGCCCATCCATCCGTTCGTCGCAGGCGACTAAATGGCCTGTTGAGCAGCCAACCGGCAGCGGCAACAGCGGCGTCGGGGAGTGGGTTTTGAAACCAGGCTACAAGATCGCGATCGGTGCAGCGGCGCTGGTGCTCGGCACGGCGCTTATCGCAACGCACCCGGGCGCGGACAAGGAGGCTCGCGACGAGGCGATCGCGGCCCGCGCGAGGCTGACGGCGGTTACTCCGGCGGCTCGTCACGATGTCGACTATGCGCAAATCGACGCCCGGCTGAAGCGGCTCATGGAGCGGCCGACGATGGTCGGTCTGGCCGTCGGGATCGTCGAGAACGGCCACATCACGTTCCTGAAAGGCTATGGCGAGACGCTGGCTGGATCGAAAGATCCCGTCACGCCGGAAACGGTGTTCCGCTGGGCGTCGGTGTCCAAGGGCGTTGCCGCCACGATGGTCACCAAGCTTGCCGAGCAGGGCAAGGTCGATCTTTCGGCGCCCATCGCGGCCTACGATACGAGCTTGCGGCTACCGTCCAGCGCGGAACAGAGGGCGACTGTGGGTGATCTCCTCAGCCATCGGCTCGGAATTTATCACAATGCTTATGACGAGCGGCTCGAGGCGGGCGAGGACGCGGCGGTGATCCGCTCCGACATCGGCGGGCTGAGCCTCGTCTGTCAGCCGGGCACCTGCTGGAATTACGAGAATGTCGCGTTCGACGCCTCGTCCGAAATCGTCCGCAACGAAACGGGCAGGCCCTACCAGACCGTTGTCGAGCGGCGGCTGTTCGATCCGCTCGGAATGACCAGCGCAAGCGTGACGATGGACGGCCTGACCAATTCCAAAAGCTGGGCCCATCCGCATAACGCGGGGCGGCGCGAGGTCGAGCTGACCGATTCCTATTACCGGGTCCCGGCCGCCGGCGGCGTCAACAGCGACATCAAGGACCTGGCGGTGTGGATGCTGGCGCAAATGGGTGAGATGCCCGGCGTCGTTTCGCCGAATGTGCTGGAAACGATCCACGCGCGGGTGGTGAAAACGCCCGGCGAGCGGAGCCGGCTTCGCAAGTTCCTCGAGCGATTGAAGACCGCCTGGTACGGCTATGGCTGGCGAAGCTACGATTATGCGGGCCACCGGATCGTCGGCCATCGCGGAGGCGTCAACGGCTACCGGTCGCTGATCCTGTTCGACCCGGCGAAGAAAAGCGGAGTCGTCGCCCTCTGGAACAGCAACACGAGCCAGCCGGGCGGTCTCGAGTTCGAGGTGATGGACATGGTCTATCACCTGCCGTTCCGCGACTGGCTGCAGATCGATCACGGAAAAACCGCCGTGGCGGCCGAGGAAGAGGCCAGCGACAATGGCGGGAGCGGAAGCCCCGGGTCCTAGCGGACGAAGATCGTCGTGTGCATGCCCAGCTGGGTGTGAAAGAAGTGCCCGCAATGGACGCGATAGGTGCCGCGCGAAGGAACGAGAGTGACCGATTTGCTCTGGCCGGGCTCCATCCCGATCTCGCTTTCGGCGGCATCGCCTGACAATATGCGGGACGCGGCGAAGAATTCCGGCGCCTTGAACTCGTGACCGGTTCCCGAGCGGTTGCTGAAAACCATCGTCACCGGCTCGCCGGCGGTCAGCGCGATCGGGCCCGGGGCATAGCCGAAGCTGTAGAGGATGACCGGAACGACTTTCGTCGGCTTCTGCGCCGCCACCGGCGCGCCCAGAGCAAGCGTGGCGCTGGCCAAAGCGTGACAGATTTTCATCGACGGACCTCCTACGCTTTCGAGCCGATCGGCACGGGGACGGTCAGTCGTGGACGATGCGGCGGCGCCTTGTTGACGCCGCCGCCTCGGTCGTCAGCTGTCCATTTCCATTCCGTGCTTGAGCTTGCTCATCTGGTCGTGGCCCGAACGGACCGACTGATAAGCGCGCTCGACGGCTTCTCGGGATTCCCCGCTCAGCTCGCCGCTGTCGATTGCGGTCTCGAACTTCTCCTTGAGATAATCCTCGCCGGCCTCGACCGAATTGATGATCCGCTCGTCGTCATTGCCGGTGACCGCCGATTTGAGGTCGAGCCAGGTCTGGTGGGTCTTGCCCATTAGCGATCCGCTGTCGGGCGGGTCGCCGCCGAGCCGGCGGATTTCCGAGCGCAGGCTCTCGACCGCATTCTGGCGCTCGCCGGCGCGGTCGCGGAAGATCTGCTGGAACCGCTGGTTCTCCGTATTCGACGCGGCCTCTTCATAGCCGTTGACACTGTCGATCAGGGTTGAGGTCAGCGTTTCGAGCACGCCGATTTGTGCGTCTTTGTCCATTCTTGGCCTCCATTGGTGGGTTGTGGAGTCAAGAACGTTCAACAAGCCAAGCCGATGCTCTCTGCTGCGTAAAATTGCGAGCGTCCGGCTGATTTCCGTGCCAGTCTGCCGAAAGGGGGCGAGTCGCATGCGCGCTGGCATCATCTTTCTGTTGGGTTCGCTGGTGATCCACTCGTCGGCGTTGGCGCAATCGCCGGTGCGGATGACGCCGCCCAAAGCGCCGATCGCGACATCGGTCGGAGTTCCCGCCGGCTCTGACATCGTCTTCGTGAGCGGCACGGTCCCGGACTCGCTAGAAGGCTCGCCGGCGAGCTTCGGCGACACCGAGACCCAGACGCGCTCCATCCTTTCGAAAATCGAAGCCGAACTGGCGAGGCACGGAATGGGCCTCGGCGACGTGGTGATGATGCGGGTTTTTCTGGTGGCGCCCAAGGGACAGGACCGGATGGACTTCGCTGGAATGATGAAGGCCTATTCGGAGCGGTTCGGAACCGCCGAGCAACCCAACAAGCCGGCCCGTTCGACGATGCAGGTCGCCGGGCTCGTCCATCCGGACTGGCTGGTCGAAATCGAAGTGACCGCAGCGCGGCCCGCGCATTCTACCCCGGCCGGGTCGCCGCAATAGGGGGACGCCGCATGCCGCTTACTCGCCGCAACCTGCTTTACCGGATTGGAGCGGTCGGCGGCGCCGGCGCGGCCTATATGGCGATGGAAGCAATGGGGCTCGCACAACCGACCCCGCCGGGCGCCGAGAATTTCGAGCTCCCGCCATCGAGCGGCGCTGGCAAGTCCGTCGTGATCCTGGGTGCCGGGATCGCGGGGCTGGTTTCCGCCTATGAGCTTCAGCGGGCCGGCTTTGACGTGACCGTTCTCGAGGCGCGGAACCGCATTGGCGGCCGGGTCTGGACAGTTCGCGGCGGCGACCGCGTCGTTCAGTTCGGTCGTGACCTGCAGCGCGCCGCCTTCGACGACGGTCTCTATCTCAACGCCGGTGCCGCGCGAATCCCGTCCACGCACCGGGTGATCCTCGGCTACGCCCGGCAGTTCGGCGTTCAGATGGAGGCCTTCGTCAATACCAACCGCAACGCCGGCTGGGACTTCGCGGGGAAGGTCTATCCCGAGCGGCGCATGGTGAACGACCTTCAGGGCAACATCATCGAGCTGCTCGCCAAGGCGATCGACAAGCGCGCACTCGACGAGGTGATGCCCAAGGACGAGCTCGCGCATTTCCGCCAGTATCTCAATTTCTACGGCGGCCTCGACGACAAGGGCAAGTACGTGAACCGCGGCAGTTCGGGTTATGCGGTCACGCCGGGCGGCTACAATCAGGCGCCGCAACCGCTTCCGGTGCTTCCGCTCAAGGAATTGCTTCCGTCCCGGGCGATCGGCTTTCCCTACATCTTCGAATATATCTGGGACATGCAGCCGACCATGCTCCAGCCGGTCGGCGGAATGGATCGCATTGCCCAAGCCATTTACGAGCAGGTGAAGCCCCGGGTCCGCTTGAACACGCCGGTCACGGCAATTCGCCGAGCCGGCGACCGTGTCCGGATCGAGCATGGCGCTCAGGCGACAGAAACCGATTACTGCATTTGCACCATTCCCATTCCGGTCCTTGCCCGCACCGCGAACGATTTTTCGGCGGCCAAGAAAGCCGCCCTCCAGGGCGTGCCCTATCTCCACAGCGTCAAGGTCGGCTTCGAGAGTCCCCGTTTCTGGGAGAGCGACGATTTCATCTACGGCGGGGTCGCCTGGACCGACCGCAAGAACGAAAATGTCCTCTATCCGTCGGGCGGCTTCGGCAATCCCAAGGGCGTGATTGTCGGCGGCTATGTCGCGGGCTGGACCAATCGCGACAATCCGGACGCCTTCGCGGCACTGAGCCATGACGAACAGTTCCGGATTGCCCGCGATTCCATCGAAGCGCTGCATCCCGGCCGGTCGAACCTGCTTCAAAAGCCGGTCAGCGTCGCCTGGGGCCTGACCCCCTGGTCGGAAGGGGTTGGAGCGATCGGGCCGGAATGGGGCGAGACCCGCGGCGCTCGCTACGCCGAGCTGCTGAAGCCGGAAGGACCAATCTACTTCGCCGGCGAGCATTTGAGCTATCAGGGGACGTGGCAGGAGGGCGCGGCGCTATCGGCGCACGAGGCGATGAAATTGCTTCACGCCATGGCTGCCCACACAGGCGGACGGGCGGCCGCCTGAGTGAGCCGCTGGCGCTTGCTTTCCAGTCGAGATAGGTCTCGCTGGGGATAGGGGGTCAACATGCGCAAATTCGTTCTTGGGCTGGCTGTCGCGGCCGCCATCGGGTTGCCGGCGATTTCGCTTGCCGCTTCGCCGGCGGATGTCTCCGCCGCCGTCGCATCGCCGTCACGCAGCGCCGACAACGTCAAGCTGGACGAATCGCGAAAACCCGCCGAAGTCCTGAGCTTCCTCGGTCTCGGCGAGGGAATGCACGTCCTCGATCTGTTCGGCGGCAACCGATACTGGGCGGAGATCATGGCGCCGGCCGTCGGCGCCACCGGCTCGGTCGTCGTCTGGGAGCCCAGCCAGTTCGCCAACGACAAGACAAAGACCGAATTCGCAGCCTTCGCTTCGAGCCAGCCCAATGCGGCTTTGATCATCACACCCATCGAAGCGCCGAGCCTGGGGGCCAACGCCTATGACTTCGTCATGCTCAACCTCAACTATCACGACACTTACTGGCAGAGCGCCAAATTTGGCATTCCGCGGGTCGAGCCCGACGAGTGGCTGAAGGTCGTCTACGCGGCGGTTAAGCCGGGCGGTATCGTCGGGGTCATCGACCATGTGGCGAACCCGAACGACGACACCCGGGTGACGGTCGAAAAATATCATCGGATCGATCCGGCGGTGGTGAAGGCCGACTTCGAGCGGGCCGGCTTCGTCCTCGACGGGCAGAGCGACCTGCTTCGCAACCCGGCCGACGACCATTCGAAAGGCGTGTTCGATCCCGCGATACGCGGCAAGACCGACCGCTTCATCTTCCGCTTCCGGAAGCCCGCTTGACCGGAAGCGCCCCGACGGAAGGAGCGCCCGCCGCTCGCAGCCGCCGAGCTTATTGGGTGCTCCTTGCGCTGCTGGTCGGGCTTGCCGCGGGCGCCTTCGAATTCGCGCTTGGTGGCGAAATTCGCGAGACAGCGCTCAGGCTCGCGCAAATCATTGGCGGCCTGTGGCTCAATGCCCTCAAGATGACGGTGATCCCGCTGATCGTCGCCTTGCTGGTAACCGGGATCGCGGCCGGCGCGGAAGCGGCCCGCGGCGGCGGGATCGCGGCGCGGTCGGTGATCCTCTTTGCCCTCGTCTATCTGGCGAGCGCGATCCTTGGCTGGGCGGGGATGGAGATATTCCTCGACGCCTTTCCCTTGCCGGCAAGCGCCGGCGAGTCGCTTCGCGCGGGCCTCGTCGCGGTCGATCCCGCCGCAGCGTCGGCGCCGGTCCCCAAGGTCTCCGATTTCTTCAGTGGGGTAATCCCTCCGAACGTCTTCGCTTCGGCCGTGAACAACGAGATCCTTCAACTTGTCATCTTCACGGTCATTCTCGGGCTTGCCATCACCCGGATCGAGGCCGAGCGCAGGCGGACCCTGGTCGGCTTTTTCGAAGCGCTCGCCCAGGCGCTGCTGATCGTCATCGGCTGGGTGCTCTGGCTCGCGCCGCTCGGGGTTTTCGCGCTTGCCTTCGCGCTCGGCGCCGGGGCGGGCGAGACCGCCTTCGCGGCGCTTCTCCATTACATCGTCCTCGTTACGCTGCTCGGCGTGCTGGTACTCGTCGGCGCCTATCTGCTGGCGATTTTCGGCGCCGGACTACCATTCATCCGATTTGCAAAGGCGATGCTGGCGACCCAGGCATTCGCCTTTTCGACCCGCTCGTCGCTCGCCTGCCTGCCGGCGATGGTCCGATCGGCGGGGGTGCTCGGCATTCGCGAGCGAGTGACGGACATTTGTCTTCCGCTCGCCGTCGCTCTGTTCCGCTCGACCGGCCCCGCCATGAATATCGGGGTCGCGGTCTATGTCGCTCACTGGATGGGGGTCGAGCCGGATGCCGGCCATGTCATCGCCGCTGTGCTGGTCGCAGCAGTGATCAGCTACGGGTCGATCAGCATCCCGGGCGAAGTCAGCTTCATCAGCTCGACGGCACCGATCGCGATGGCGCTCGGAGTGCCGATCGCGCCGCTTGCATTGCTGGTCGCGGTCGAAATGATTCCCGACATCATGCGGACCGTCGGGAATGTGACGATGGACGTCGCAGTCACCGGCACGGTCGACCGGATGACCGGCGGTCAGCGCCCGGCGATTGCCCGCACGCGGTCGGAGTAGAGCCGCCCGACCGGTTGCTCGCTTCCATCGCCGAGCCGGGCGATCCACCGGCCCGAGGAATTGCGGCTGAAGCCGGTAATGAAATCCTTGCGCACGATCGCCGAGCGATGAAGCCGGACGAACAGATCGGGGTCGAGCCCTTCTTCGAGCGCGGTCATCGAATGGTGGATCAGCCAGCTGCGGCGGCCGACGTGAAGCCGCATATAGTCGCGTTCCGCCGACACGCGGTCGATATCGCGCGTCGCGATCCTGACCAGACCGCTCAAATCGGATGCCCAGAATTCGTCGATCCACCGGGACGGCGCGAGCGCTCCGCCTTCGGGCTCGCGATGGTGGTCGAGATAGTCGCGGGCGCGGTCGAGCGCGCGTTGAAGGCGCGCCGGGTCGACCGGCTTCATCAGATAGTCGACCGCCGCAACTTCGAA
>DASTIF010000035.1:0-8097 GCA_035717805.1 Sphingomicrobium sp. | reverse complement strand
GACGAGCAGTCGGGCCATATCAAGGAGGTCGGGTTCGAGCTCTATCAATCGATGCTCGAGGACGCGATCGTCGAACTCAAGGCCGGCGGAGCCGAGCGCAAGGAGGAATTCTCGCCGCAGATCAGCGTCGACGCGCCGATCCTGATTCCCGAACATTACGTTCCAGACCTCGACCTGAGAATGGGATTGTACCGGCGCCTCGGCGATCTCGAGGACAAGCGATCGATCGAGGAATTCGCGGCCGAGATGATCGACCGCTTCGGCCCGCTGCCCGAAGAAACCACGAACCTGCTTCGGATCGTCGAGACGAAGCTGAACTGCAAGAAGGCCATGGTCGCCAAGCTCGACACGGGGCCCCGGGGAGCGGTGGTCACATTCGCTCCGAGCGGCTTCCCCGATCTTCGCGGGCTTCTGGACTATATCGATCGCCTGAAAGGCTCGGCCAAGCTCAGGCCGGACAGCAAGCTCGCGGTGTCGCGCAACTGGCCGACTCCCGAAGACCGGCTCAACGGCGCTCTGCAGCTCTCGCTCGGCCTCGCGCGCGTCGCCGCCGCGGGGGAGCGCGCGGTGGAAGCGGCCTGATTCCCTCGGCTGCCGGAACGGGAGAGATTTCCACTCCCGAAACGTTCCGGTCATTGATAATTACAACATGACCTTTGTGTCGGGACTCCAGGATGAGCGACAAAGCGCACAAGGATAAGGAACAAAAGGCGGCGGAAGCCGACGTCGCGCAGTTCAAGCACGACCTTGGGCCTTTCGTGGTGGCGGCGGAAACAACCCGGATGCCGATGGTGTTCACCGACGCCAAGAAGGCCGACAATCCGATCATCTTCGTCAATGACGCATTCCTCAAACTAACGGGGTACGATCGCGACGAAGTTCTGGCGCAGAGTTTCAACTTTCTCCTGGCCCCCGGGGCCGACAGCCACGATCTCGACGAGATCAAGGAGGCGTTCGCCGGAAAGGAAGGCGATCCGGAGATTCGTTTCCGCCACAAGGACGGCAGCCCGTTTTACGCCACGATCTTCGTCAATCCGGTCAGGGACGAGGCCGGCAAGATCGTCCAGCATTTCGTCTCGCTGGTCGACACCACCATGCATCACGAGGCTCAAAAGCACGCCGCGATGTTGATCGACGAGCTCAATCACCGGGTCAAGAACACGCTAGCGACGGTTCAGTCGATCGTCACCCAGGCGGTGCGCAATTCGTCGGACCCCGAGATTGTACGCGAATCGATTGAAACGCGCATCGCCGCGCTGTCGCGCTCGCACGACCTGCTAGGTCGCGAGAAATGGCAGGGAGCGGGCCTGCGCGATCTCGTCGTCCAGTCGCTCGACCCGTTCAGCGTCGCCGAAGGCCGGGCGGAACGGTTCACGATTGAAGGCGAGAACATTCGACTGTCGCCCAAAGCGGCGCTGGCGCTGGGGATCGCGTTCAACGAGCTGGCGACCAACGCGGTCAAATATGGAGCCTTTTCCAACGAGGCCGGGACGATCTCGATCGAATGGACGCTTGAGCCCGAGCCAGATGGCCGCTGGCTGTGCCTCCACTGGCGCGAGAAAAACGGGCCACCGGTGACGGCGCCGACACGCAAGGGATTCGGGTCCCGCGTGCTCGAACGGGGCCTGGCCCATGAACTGAACGGCAAGGTCGACCTGAATTACGCGCCCGCTGGCGTCATTTGCACAATTCACGTGCCGGCTCCACAATCGGTCCGTGACGGATGACCGACTCCTTTCTGGAATTCGGATCCTTGTCGTCGAGGATGAAATGCTTGTCCTCATGGCGCTCGAGGATCTGCTTGCCGATCTCGGCTGCACCTCGATCGCCGTCGCCGGAAGCCTTGAAAAAGCATTGGCCTTGATCGCGGCCGAGAAGTTCGATCTGGCCACGCTCGACGTCAATCTCGACGGGAAAAATAGCTATCCGATCGCCGAGGCGCTCGTCGATGCAGGAGTGAAGTTCGCCTTTTGCACCGGATATGGCGAGCACGGCCTTAGTGAGGCTTATGCCAGCCACCCGGTGCTCAACAAACCCTATGGCTCTCCGCAATTGGTCAAGGTGCTCAGCGCCCTGCTGGATCGGGAACTCGAACCGAGTGTGAAGTCGAAGGCACGGCTCTGAGAATGTGCACCGGGACCGAACGCGCCTATATTGCCAGCGCATGAGCCCGAACGACGTATCGAGCCCGTCCGACCCGGCCAAGGTCGATCTCGAAAGCCTCGGGATCGGGCTTCTCACTTCGCACACCAAGATCGCGCAGGCAGCGCAGGGCATGCTCTGCCGTCGCTATTCCTGGGCGGATTCGAAAATCGCCGAGACTCTCGTCGCGATCGGCGGCGACGGCTTCATGCTCCATACGCTCCACGCGATGCTCGAGGCCGGCGACCCGCGCCCGGTGTTCGGGATGAACCGCGGCACGGTCGGCTTCCTGATGAACGACTGGCGGCTCGACCGGCTCGCCGAGCGGATCGCCGGCGCCAAGGCTATCCGGGTCGCGCCGCTGGAAATGACCGCGCGCACCGTCGGCGGCGAGACGTTCACCCATGCGGCGATCAACGAAGTCTCGCTGCTTCGTGAAACCCGCCAGACCGCCAAGATCGAAATCTCCGTCAACGGCCGCACCGCAATGCCGGAAATTTCCTGCGACGGGATCCTGGTCGCGACCCCGGCCGGCTCGACCGCCTACAACCTCTCCGCGGGGGGACCGATCCTGCCCTTGCAGGCGAAAATGCTGGCGCTGACCCCGATCAGCCCGTTCCGCCCGAGGCGCTGGTCCGGCGCCATCCTGCCTGACGACACGAGGATCTGCTTCAGGGTGCTCGACCCCGAAAACCGGGCGGTTTCGGCAGTCGCCGACCAGTATGAAGTCCGCGACGTCGCCCAGGTCGACGTCCGTCTCGATCGCGACCGCTCGCTGACGCTTTTGTTCGACCCCGAGCACGCGCTCGACGAACGGATCGCGATGGAGCAATTCGCGACCTAAGCGCCCTTGCCTTTGGGGCGAGCTTCGCTATCTAGCCGCCACCCTTCGTCAGAGGTGTTCCCCGGTAGCTCAGCGGTAGAGCGTTCGACTGTTAATCGAATGGTCGCCTGTTCGAATCAGGCCCGGGGAGCCATCTCGCATCATAGGAAACTCTGGTCTGCGGCCGCTGCCTGCGCAGCAGGCCCGGGAACCGGCGCGGACGCAACCTGTTCGTGCATGTATCTCCGCGGCCAAGGGGGCTTCTCGCGATGCACCATGTCTGGGTTCCTTATTGCGGAGCGGCGCCGGTGCCGGACGAGCTGCTCGGCCGCTGGAATTTCGATCCGCCACTGCTGATCGCGCTCGCCGCGGCGCCTCTCCTCTATCTCCGGTTCATGCCCGGGCGCAGCCGCGTCGCCCGCGCAGGTTTCGCGGTCGCGTGGACGCTTTCGATCGTCCTGTTCGTGTCGCCTTTCTGCGCGCTTACGTCCGCATTGTTTTCCGCACGGATCGTTCATCACCTGTTGCTGACTATCGCACTCGCGCCCCTGCTGGCGCTTGCTGCCCCGAAAGCGCGCGTATCCGGCTCGCTCGCCGCTTGGACTGGACTGCAGGCGATCGTCTTCTGGGGCTGGCACGCGCCAGCGGCCTACTCCGCCGCATTGTCGAGCATTCCGGTTTACTGGCTGATGCAATCGAGCCTGATCGCATCCGCGGCGGGGTTCTGGATTGCAGTTCGGCGCGCCTCGGCGCCGGGGGCCGTCGCCGCATTGCTGGCCACGATGGTGCAAATGGGGCTGCTTGGAGCACTGATCACGTTCGCCGGCACGGCGCTCTACGCCCCTCATTTCGCTTCGACCCAGTCGTGGGGCCTGTCTGCCCTGGAGGACCAGCAGCTTGCGGGCCTCATCATGTGGGTGCCGGGCGCCGGCTTCTATTTGGGAGCAGCGGTTTTGGTCGCCTCGCGCTGGCTCGCGCGAGCCGGACTTGAGACATCCAGGCTCGCGAGCGGCGCGCAATGAGCTTACGGTCGTGGGCGAAATGCTACAGCGAGCAGGGCCGGTTCTCGCCGGTCGGGGTCGCCTTCCACTGGACGATGGCCGCGCTGATTTTCTTCCAGATCGGACTTGGCTGGTGGATGGGCATCATTCCGGTCGGTGGCGGGAAGCTCGCTGCCTTGGGCGTTCATTCGGCGGCCGGGCTCGCCATCTTCCTGCTCGCCTTGTTCCGGATCGTATGGCGGCTCATGGTTCCCGACCCCTACAACGATGCGGACAGGATGGGATGGCGGACCAGGTTCGCCTATTTCGTCGAGCATCTCTTTTATGTTTGTTTCCTGATCCTACCCTTGAGCGGCTGGGCGATGTGGTCGTCGGTCGCTCCGGCCGAGCCGCTTGAGGTGGGCGGGATTATCCCCTGGCCAGAGCTTCCGTTCGGCGGTCTGCCGATGCCCGCCCGCTGGCTGATTCTCGATATCGCCGAAGATGTGCACCTCGCCGCCGTCTGGCTCTTGATGCTGCTGCTGCCGCTGCACATCGGAGCGGCGCTCAAGCATCATTTCTGGGACAGGAACGACGTGCTCAGCGGGATGCTGCCGCAGATTTCGGACGTCGAGCATCCCCGGAGAGCCCCGAAGCATAGGCCGCCAGAACCTCGGCCTCACGGTCCGTCAGCCGCTGGCTGATCTCCAGCATCGCATTGCCGGGGTCGTTCCGGCGCCTGGCGTAACGCCAGCTATGGATTTGCTGCGCAAGATAGGAAGCGGGCTGACCGGCAAGCGGCGGATTGGCTGGCCCAAGCCCCTGGCCGACGAGACCATGGCACGAGGCGCAGGCCGGGATCCCGCGTCCCGGATCGCCGCTGGTGTAGAGCTTCGGCGCGGAAGCGGACGACCCGGTTCCGCCTGTCGGCTCGTAAGCCATGGCCGCGAAATAGTGGGATACGGCGAGCCGCTGGCGCGCAGTCAATTGTCCGGCGATCCACGACATTTCGGGGTGTCTGCGCCGGCCTTCGGCATAGTCTTCGAGCTGACGATCGAGATAACCGGGATCGAGGCTGGCGAGCCTCGGCACGCCGGCGCCATCGCCTCGCCCATTCAGCCCGTGACAGGTCATGCAGGCGTTGCCTGCCCCAGCCCCTGCGCCGCTCAGCGCGATCAGCTCGCCGGTCACGCCGAATCGGTCGGCGGCCGGGGTGGACTCGACCGAGCATGCGCTCAGCATCGACCCCGCCGTGGCCGCGGCGAACAGCGCCCGAGTTGGGGAAGGGAAGTGGACCACCTTCCCGGAACCACAGCCCGGCGGGTCGGTTCCGCAAGGGAAACGACAATTCGTGGCCGCGTCGAGCGGGAGCGCCGGGTGACGATCCGATATGCCTCATTGCTGCTGCTGGTCGCGCTCGGTGCATGCAAACGGCCGCCCGAGCAGCACCATTTCATGCCCCAGGCGAGCGCCGAGCACGGCAAGGCGATTGTCCAGCGCGTGGGCTGCGCCGCCTGCCATGCAATCCCCGGGATCGACTGGCCCAAGGGTCGAGTCGGACCGTCTCTCGAAAATTTTGCCGACGGCACGCTGATCGCCGGCAAGGTGCCGAACCGTCCAGACCTTCTCGCGGCCTACGTGCGCGACGCACCCGCCGTCGTCCCCGGCAGCGGAATGCCGGCGATGCCCCTCACCCGACAGGAAGCGCGCGATGTCGCCGCCTATCTCTACACGCTCGGCGCTCGATAGCCTGTTCGCCGGATGGCCGCCGCCGGTGCTCGACCCGGCGGGCCCCTATGCGGGTTCGATCGCCTTTCTCACCTGGGTCCTGCTCGCCATCGCATTGCTGGTGCTGCTCGTCGTCGGCACGGCGCTGTGGATTGCGCTGAAGGGCAAGAAGAGGACCCGGCAGAGGCTCGGCGGGACGAAACTCATCTGGATCGGAGGAATCGCCTTTCCCGTCGTCGTGCTCACGGTCCTGCTGATCTACGGCCTCAGACTGACGAGCAATCTTTCGGCGGACGCGGGCCCGAGCGCGGACCTGCGCGTGCGAGTGACGGGGGAAATGTGGTGGTGGCGGGTCACCTATCTCGATTCGGATGGCCGGGTGCTCGCCCGGGATGCGAACGAGCTGCACATCCCGGCAGGGCGAACGGTGCTGCTCGAGCTCGAGTCGGCCGACGTCATCCACAGCTTCTGGGTGCCGCGGCTGTCGGGCAAGACCGATATGGTCCCCGGCCGCCGTAACCTGATGAAAATCGAGGCCGACGCGCCCGGCGTCTATCCCGGGCAGTGTGCCGAATATTGCGGCGGGCCGCACGCACTGATGGGATTCGTCGTCGTCGCGCATGAGCCGAGCGAGTTCGCGCGGTTCCTGAACGACATGATGCGTCCGCGGCGACGGGTCGCGTCGGCCGGCGGGCGCCTGTTTGAATCGGTCGGCTGCGCGGCCTGCCACCGGATCGCCGGGACAAGCGCCAACGGCATGGCCGGGCCGGATCTCACTTTCGTCGGCCGGCGGCGCACGCTCGGCGCCGGGATACTCCCCAACAATCACGGAACGCTGATGGGCTGGATCGGCGATTCCCAGGCGATCAAACCCGGCAACCGGATGCCGCCGTTCAATGTGCTGTCGAGCGATGAGCTCGACTCGCTCGCGTCCTATCTGGAGCGTCAGAAGTGAGCTCGGAGAGCGGGTTCGATCCGGCGCTGTACGACCGTTTTCCGACCCGCAAGCCCCGTCCCAGAAACGAACTCGCCGAACTCGAGCGCATCTGGAGCCCGCCAAAGGGTTGGGCGCTCCTCGGCGCGATCAACAACAATTACATCGGCGTCTGGTACGTCGCCACCGCTTTCCTTTTCTTCTTGCTCGCCGGCTGCCTGGCGCTGGTGATGCGCACCCAGCTCGCGCTGCCGCTGCAGGGCGTGCTCAGCGAGGCGACCTACACCCAGTTCTTTACGATGCACGGTACGGTGATGATGTTCCTGTTCGCCGTGCCGATGATGGAGGCGCTCGGAGTTCTCCTGCTGCCGCAGATGCTGGCAGCGCGTGATCTGCCCTTTCCGCGCCTCTCCGCCTATGCCTTCTGGGCCTATTTCGTCGGAGGCTTGAGCTTCTTCGTGTCGATCTTGCTCGGCCTCGCGCCGAGCGGCGGCTGGTTCATGTACCCCCCGCTCACCAGCAGGACCTACTCGCCCGGCATCAATGCAGACTTCTGGCTGCTGGGGATCGGGTTCATCGAAATCTCGGCAATCGCGGGCGCCATCGAGATCATCGTCGGAGTGCTGCGAACCCGCGCGCCGGGCATGACTCTCGACCGGATGCCGATCTTCGCCTGGGGCATGCTGGTGTTCGCGGGCATGGTCGTCATTGCATTTCCGGCGGTGATTCTGTGCACGCTTCTTCTCGAACTCGAGCGGGCTCTGAACTGGCCGTTCTTCGACCCGACGCGGGGCGGCGACCCTCTCTTGTGGCAGCACCTGTTCTGGTTCTTCGGCCACCCGGAAGTCTACATCATCTTCCTGCCCGCTGCCGCGCTCGTCTCGTCCATGATCCCCGCGCTCGCCAGGACGCGGCTGGTCGGCCACAACCTCATCATCATCGCGTTTCTCGCCACCGCCTTCATCAGTTTCGGGGTGTGGGCGCACCACATGTTCGCGACCGGTCTTCCGCTGCTATCGATCGGCTTTTTCTCGGCCGCCAGCATGGCAGTGAGCGTGCCCGCCGGAATTCAGGTCTTCTCGTGGATCGCGACGTTCGCGACCGGAACGCCCAGGTTCAACACGCCGACGCTGTTCGTGCTCGGCGGTCTGGTCACCTTCGTGATCGGCGGCCTCAGCGGTGTGATGGTGGCGATGGTGCCATTCGACTGGCAAGCGCACGACACCTATTTCATCGTCGCCCACCTTCATTACGTGTTGATCGGCGGGGCCGTCTTTCCGCTGTTCGCCGCATTGTACTACTGGATTCCGATGACCAGCGCGCGCCCGCTTTCCGAGCGGCTCGGCAAATGGGTCTTCTGGCTAATGTTCGGCGGCATGCAGATTACCTTTCTGCCGATGCACCTGACCGGCCTCATGGGCATGCCGCGGCGGGTCTACACCTATCTCCCCGGGCGCGAGCTGACCGCCACCAACTTCGTCTCGACGGTC
>DASTIF010000034.1:0-5836 GCA_035717805.1 Sphingomicrobium sp. | reverse complement strand
CTCCAGCCGCGTGCCGAGCGACAGGATCGCGACCTTGCCTCCCTGGCGCACGATCCGCCCCTTGCCGATTTCAAGGGTCTCCGGGACCTCGGGAAGCGCCACCCCCCTGCCCTCGCCGCGCGGATAGCGGACCGCGATCGGGCCGCTATCGTGCACCGCCATCGTGTGCACCATGTTGACCAGCTCGGCCTCGTCGGCCGCGGCCATCACCACGAAATTAGGAAGCGTGCACAAGTAAGCGAGGTCGAACGAGCCGGCGTGGGTAGCTCCGTCGGCGCCTACCAGTCCGGCGCGGTCCATCGCGAAGCGCACCGGCAGATTCTGGATCGCGACGTCGTGGACTACCTGGTCATAGGCGCGCTGAAGGAAGGTCGAATAAATCGCGCAGAACGGCCGATAGCCTTGCGCGGCCAGTCCCGCCGCAAATGTCACCGCATGCTGCTCGGCGATCCCCACGTCGAACGTCCGCTCGGGAAACTTGTCCTGAACCTTGTCCAGCCCCGTGCCCGACGGCATCGCCGCGGTGATCGCGACGACTTTCCCGTCGCGCTCCATTTCGCCCAGCAAAGCTTTGGCGAAAACGCCCGTGTAGCTCGGAGCGCCCGGCGCCGATTTCGCCTGCACGCCGGAAATGACATCGAACTTGACGACCCCGTGATATTTGTCGGCGGCATTCTCCGCGGGTGCATAGCCCTTGCCCTTGTTGGTGACGACGTGGACCAGCATCGGCCCCTCGCCGGCGTCGCGGACATTCTCCAGCACCTCGACCAGCGCATTGACGTCATGGCCGTCGACCGGTCCGACATAATAGAATCCAAGCTCGTCGAAGAGCGTGCCGCCAGTGAACATGCCGCGCGCATATTCCTCCATCCGGCGGGCGGCGACGTGAAGCGGCTCGGGCATCGCCCGGGCGAGCTTCTGCGCCAGGCGCCGCGGCGCGAGATATTTGCCCGAGCTGACGAGCCGGGCCAGCGCATTCCTCAGCGAGCCCACCGGCGGCGCGATCGACATGTCGTTGTCGTTCAGGATGACGACCAGGCGGTTTCCGGCCGCGGCGGCGTTGTTCATCGCCTCATAGGCCATGCCGGCGCTCATCGCCCCGTCGCCGATGACGGCAACCGCTTTGCCCGGCGAATCCGACAGCTTGCTTGCGATCGCGAAGCCGAGCGCCGCGGAGATGGACGTGGAACTGTGCGCCGCGCCGAACGGGTCGTAGTCGCTCTCGCTCCGCTTCGTGAAACCGCTCAGCCCCCCGCCCTGGCGAAGCGTCCGGATCCTGTCGCGCCGGCCGGTGACGATCTTGTGCGGATAAGCCTGGTGCCCGACGTCCCACACCAATTTGTCTTCGGGCGTGTCGAATACATAGTGGATCGCCACGGTCAGCTCGACCACGCCCAGCCCGGCGCCGAGATGGCCGCCGGTGACGGAGACTGCGGAGATCACTTCCCGGCGAAGCTCGTCGGCGAGCTGCGCGAGCTGCGCCTTGTCGAGCTTGCGGATGTCGCTGGGATACTGGACCGTATCGAGCAGCGGCGTGTCAGGCCGGTCAGACATGGCGGCGGGGCTTATCCGCAAGCGCCCTCGATGTCACCCGCATGGCGCAGATTTCAGCAATTGCTCAGGAAATGCTCAGCTGTTCGAGCTTCCGCAGTCTCCGCAGGTGCCGCGCACCTCAATCACCGGCCGCTTGGCGGAGAAGCCCGCGTTTGCCGCCGCGTCGCGGATGTCGCCCGAGACCTTGTCGTCATCGATATGCACCGCCTGGCCGCACGTGTCGCAGATCAGGAAGATGCAGTCGTGAAGGCAATCGGGATGCTGGTTGGCGACATAGGCGTTGGCGCTCTCGACCCGCCGGGCAAGGTTCGCCGACACGAACAGATCGAGGATCCGATAGACGCTGTTGGCCGCGACCCGGCGGTCCTGCGATTTCGACACCGCCTCGGCGACGTCATAGGCGCTGGCCGGCCGCTCGAACCCCGCGAGCGCCTCGAACACCGCAGACCGCATGTCGGTCCACTGCTCGCCCCTGGCCTGAAGCCGCGACCGCGCCGCCGCCTTTAGCGACTCGCCTTCGTGCAGCTGATGATCGTGGGACGCCATTTGATCGCTCTTGAAATAGGCCCGCGCGGGGGCCGCGGCAAGCTATTCGGCCGCGAGGCAGTTGAGCCGGTGGCCGAGCGCGAGAAGGCTTACGCCCGCGATCGTATAGGCGGCTTCCACCCCGCCGTGGGGCATTTCCAGCGCGCCCGCCATCACGCCCAGCCCGAGCGCGCCGACAGCGCTCGGAAGCATGAAGCCGTGCTCGGCCACGCCTTTGCCGAGCGCGATAGCGCCAAGGCCCATCGCCAGCATCAACCCGATTTCATGGATGATCGGCGCGCCGAGAAAGTCGCCGGCGGCGGAAACGACGACGATCAGAACCGCCGTCGTGATGCAGTGGACGATGCACAGCCCGGACAGGGCGATCGCGATCCGGTCCAGCCGGCCAGGTTTCGCAAGTACAGCCACCATTTCGCCGCGCGATATAAGCCCAACATCCTGACGATACAATATCACATTGCATCCGTTTCACCGCCTTGTAGGGATCGCTCTCGTCGCGCATAGGCGGCGCCGATGACCTCCCTCGCCGCGTCGATCGAACACCGGGCCCCCAAACCGCGCGCCATCGCCAATCTGCTGTTCCTGGTCGCGGCGATGGTTTTCGCGATGGTGGTCGTCGGCGGGATCACCCGGCTGACCGAAAGCGGGCTGTCGATCACCGAGTGGAAGCCGGTCACCGGAGCCGTTCCGCCGCTCACCCATCGCGACTGGGTGCACGCCTTCGACCTCTACAAGCAGATCCCCGAATATCGCGAAATCAACGGGCCCGCCGGGATGACCCTTGCCCAGTTCAAGAGCATCTACTGGTGGGAGTTCGTTCACCGGCTGCTCGGGCGGCTGATCGGCGCCGTGTTCGCTGTCCCCCTTTTGTGGTTTGCGGTCAGGCGCGAAATCCCCGGCGGATACGGCTGGAAGCTGGTCGGCCTGCTCGTCCTCGGCGGTCTTCAGGGGGCGCTCGGCTGGTACATGGTGATGTCGGGCCTGTCGCAGCGTACCGACGTCAGCCATCTGCGGCTTTCGGCCCATTTGCTCCTTGCGCTCACCATCATGGGCGCGCTGATCTGGGTGGCGCTCGATCTTCGCCGGCTGGCGAAGACCGGCGAGGACCGGCCATCGAAGCTGACCGGCTTCGCGGCATTGGCGCTGATCGTCGTCGCGATCCAGATCCTGCTCGGCGCGTGGATGGCGGGGCTCGACGCCGGGCAAGTCTCGAACAGCTGGCCGCTGATGAACGACCGCATTTTCCCGCAAGGGGTCGACTGGTCGAACGGGGCGCTCTGGGCAGCCGCGAACGATCCCTTCCTCGTCCACTTCCTTCACCGCTGGTGGGCCTGGGCGGCGGTCGCGGCGCTCGTCATTCTCGCCCGCAAGGTCCGCCGCGACCGAAGGGCCGCGTCGATCGCGATCCACGTCGCGTTCGGAACCCAGATCTTCCTCGGAATAGCGACCGTGATCGAAGGCGTGCCGATCTGGCTCGCGGCGCTTCACCAGGCCGTCGGAGCGCTCGTCGTCGCGGCCAGTGTCTGGGGCGCTCACCTGCTAGGAGGGCGCGGAAGATGACGATCCTCTCGGTCTACGCGGTGTTCGCCAACGCCGAAGAGGCGGAGCGCATCGGCCGGACCGTGGTCGAGGAGAAGCTCGCGGCCTGCATCAACATCCTCGGGCCGTGCCGATCGATCTATCGCTGGGAAGGCAGGATCGAGACCGCCGAGGAAGTGCCGGCGATCCTCAAGACCCATGGCTGGCAGGCGGACGCCCTCGTCGAGCGCATTGCCGCGCTCCACAGCTACGCCGTGCCGTGCATCGCCGTCATGCCGATCGAGAAATTGCTCCGCCGTTACGCCGACTGGGTCGAGGACAGCCTGCTTTCCGAACGTTGAGCTAGAGCGACCGCTTGTCGAGGTGGAGATAGGCGGGGTCGAAGTCCGCCACCGATTCGAGCCCGGCCCGGTCGAGGATCGTGACCTGCCTCCCACCGGCTTCCACCAGGCCGCGCTTCCGAAGCGCCTGCAAGGTTCGGTTGACGTGAACGACGGTGAGACCGAGGCACTCGGCGATTTCGCGCTGGGTTAGCGGAAAGTCGAACGAATCCCCCCTGGTCTTGCCGACGATCTCGAGCCGCAGGTGAAGCTCGCAGAACAAATGCGCCATCCGCGAGATCGCCGGCCGCTGGCCCAGCGACAAGGCCATCTCGCGAGTGATCGACGCATCGAGGTTCGTCATCAGCCAATAGGCGCGGGCAAGATGCGGATGCCTTTCGGTCAGCTCGACCAGCCGCTCGTGCGGGACGATTGCGATCGTGCAATCGCTGGCGGTGACGAGATCGTGGTCCAGCTGCTTGAGCGTGAACCCGTGCAGGTCGACAAAATCGCCGGCGATGTGAACTTCGGTCACCTGCCGCTGGCCGGTCGCAAGATCCTTGGAACGGACGATCCAGCCGTCTAGCAGCAGGATGCTCGAATCCAGCGTCGCCCCCGCCTTGACCAGCAACTGGTCGGGACCGACCTCGCGGGTTTCGGAAACGAGGCCTCGAATGACCTCTTCTTCGGCCGCGCTGATCGCGGTGCGCAGGCGCAACTTCTTCAAATGGGCAGTGAGCAATTCGCTATAATCCTTGAACGCGCCGGTACGACGCGGGTCTGCGCATGTCTGGGTGGAAACAGACGCGTTTGCAAAAAACGGCGCGATTTGAAAGCGCTCGCGGTCACGAATTAATCTGTGTTAAACAGTATTTCGCTCGGTTTGGGATATCGGCTGGCAGGGGGGACGACCGCGTTGCCAGAGTATCGGCATTATCGCCTCGACGGGGCGGGAAACATCAGCAGCGCCGAATGGCTCGAGGCCAGCGACGATGACGATGCCGTGCGCAAGGCGAAAGCGAAATCGCTGCCGGGAGCGTCGGAGGTCTGGAGCAAAAACCGGCTCGTCGCCCGGATCGACCCCGCCTCCGACTAGCGCGCGGGCGCTTCCCCTTCGAGTTCGCCGATTGTAGGCGACGACAGGGGGCGTGATCATGGAACGCAGGACCTTCGTTACCGGCCTTCTCGGAAGTGCCGCCGCAACCGCTCTTCCCCGCCCGTTGCATCGCGCCGCTCAGCCGCAATCCGCGCTCGGCGAGCTTCGCGCCCGGGTCGGCGAGCGGCTCATCGCCATCAATTCGCCTCTTGTCGCGGCCGCCAGGTCCGGAGGCGCCGGCGTGGACCAGCTCTTCGAAAAGCTCAAGAACCCTTATTATCTCGGCGACGAGCCGGCGCTGACCCAGACTCTGGGCTGGATCGACGCCTGGACCTCGCAGCCGAGCTTCGCGGCGGTCGCGGCCGAAAGCGCGGGAGACGTTGCCGCCGCCGTCGACATCGCGCGCAAGCATGGCCTCCGGCTTGTCGTCAAAGGCGGCGGGCACAGCTATTTCGGCAACAGCAATGCCGCCGATTCCCTGCTGCTGTGGACCCGGCGCATGGATTCGATCGAGCTTCACGACGCCTTCGTCCCCGACGGAGCTCCGGCGGGAACCGCGCCAATTCCCGCAGTCAGCGTCGGGGCGGGCGCGATCTGGAGCCGCGTGTACGACGCCATCGCGGTCAAGGCCGGCCGCTATGTCCAGGGCGGCGGCTGTCTGACCGTCGGCGTCGCCGGCTTCGTCCAGGGCGGCGGCTTCGGAAGCCTGTCCAAGCAGTTCGGGACCGGCGCCGGGAATTTGCTCCAGGCCGAGGTGGTCACTGCCGACGGCAAGATCCGC
>DASTIF010000033.1:0-15650 GCA_035717805.1 Sphingomicrobium sp. | reverse complement strand
CGTCGAGAAGGAGGACATCGGGCGATTGGGCGAACGCGCGGACGATCGCCGCGCGCCGCCGCTCTCCGCCGCTCGCCGTCGCGGCCGGACGATCAAGGTCGATGCCGATCCGGTCGGCGATGGATGCGGCCTCGTGCGGCTCTGGAGCATCATCGCCGGACAGAACCCAATCGAGCAACGTGCCTTCGCTGCCGATCTCCGGATCCTGTTCCAGAAGCACGACCTTCGTGCCGGGAACGATCGTGCGCCGCCCCTCGTCCGGGTCGATGAGTTCCGCGAGGCATTTGAGCAGGGTCGTCTTGCCGGCCCCGTTTCGGCCGATCAGCGCCAGCCGGTCCCGCTCCCCGATATAGATGTCGAGGTTTCGGAACAGCCATCCCTCGCCCTGGATGAGGCCGAGATTTTCGTAAGAGAGAACGGGCGCTGCCATAGCGGCCCAGCTAGGGAGCGAAGCGCACGAAGTCACGCGCTGCAAGCACTTGCCGCAAACGCAACCTTGATTAAGCTCAAGTTTGATGGGGGACTCTCGCAATCGCGCGAGGGCTTTCAGGGGAGAGGTCGATGCGTTTGCATTTGTGTGTCGCGGCGATGATCGGCGCTGCGTTGAGTTCAGCCGCTGCCGCTGCGGAGCTTCCGAACGATGCGCCCGACGGCAAAAGATGGATGAGCTGCTTCATCCGCCTGATGGACACGGGCCGTGGATTCAACAGGCCGATCGCACTTGGGGGTTATTGGCTGATCGATGTTCCCGACGGCACGAGGAAGCAAACTGAAGACCGGCTGAAGGCGCAGTGGCTCGACGAGTATGTCCAGCGCATCCCGTCCGAATTTCCGGGCTTCATTGCAGAGACCGCCAACGGCGGCGTCTCCGATGCCCGCTGCACCAGCTATGGATCACGCAGCGAATGGGCGGCCTTCGTCGCCCATGTGAAGGAGCCGGTGACCTCGCAGAGCGTCTTGCGCTCGGACTATGTGCCGACCTTTGCCGAAGCCTGGGTTTCGACCCGCGAACATGCGCGGGGATACAGCGGGGAGGTCGGGTTCTCGGGTAACATAAAGCCGAACAAGCCAGCGGCCACGAAGCCGGGCAAACCCCCGGCGGAGCTAAGCATCGTTGCTCCGGAAACTGGCTCGCCCGGCACGGCTGACGCTGAAGCAAAGACGAAAGAAGCGGAGCTGGCTCGCAAGGCGGCGCGCGAGCAGCGCGAAGCCGAATTCCAGGCGAAGCTCGCCGACCATGATGCGGCCGTTGCGGATTATGAAGCCAAGGTCGCGGCGAGGGATGCTGAAATCGCGCGGCAGAAGGCCAAGCTCGACGCTGACAGAGAGCAGGCTGCACAAGTCCAGGCGGAATTTCAGCGGAAGACGGCCGCGCACGAGCTCCAACTCGCGGAGGCCAACCGGCGCCAGCAGGAATATTTCGCAGCCCAGCGCCGCCATGCATCCTGCCTCGGCGGCGATCGCCAGGCCTGCGCCGCTATTGCGGCTGGCAGGCCCGCCATCGCTCTCGCCGACGCAGGGAAAGCGTCAACCGACAACGATGCAACGCGCTGCGTTTCGGGCCCGGTCGTCGGACCCAGCAGTGCCTGGAAGGATGCTACCGCCGCAACCGTCGTCAACGGCTGCCCGACGGCAGTCGATGTCCGCATTTGCCTGCTCCGCGAGGGCGGGTGGAATTGCGGGGTGAACTGGGGCCTCCAGCCCCAGCAAAAATGGGTCTGGTCGTCCTTCAAGGCGAATGGTGAAATCTTCTGGGACGCGCGCGTGGCCGGATCGAACAGGCCGCTTGCGAGCCCGGAGGGAAGTTGAAGACGCTGCCGCCTATTGGACCAGAGTGCGGATTTTTGGCATCAGTTGGTGCCTGAACGGCGTCAATCGGCCGCATTCATAGGCCATTCAATGCATCGTGGGTAAGTACCGCAACGAGAATAGCCATGCGCCTGTATCGTACCCTTTTCGCCGCGGCGCTCGCCGCTGGCCTTGTTGCCGGACCGGCGCTCGCCGATCCGCCGCGCGACGCGCAGCGCGCCTTCCAGGCCACTCGCGATGGCCGTTCGATGCCTCTGCCGAAGATCGAGCGGCGAGTAATGCCGCTAATGCCCGGCGCCGATTACCTCGGGCCGGAGTTCAACGGAAAGACCTATCGCCTGAAGTTCATGAAAGACGGACGGGTGATCTGGGTCGATGTCGACGCCGCCACCGGCCAGATTGTCCGGCGTTCCCACTGAGGCTCCCGCGCCTCCCGCATTGACATTTCGCGCCACCATCCCAGTTGTTCCGCACAAGCAACCGTTCAGGTTTGAGCGTGTTGAAGTGCCGAACGGCCCCAGGGGAAGATAAGACATGCGCGTCCTGATCGTCGAAGACGAACCGAATCTCGGGCGGCAGCTCCGCTCGACTCTCGAAGGCGCGGGCTATGCGGTCGACCTCGCGACCGACGGCGAGGACGGCCATTATCTCGGATCGACCGAGGATTATGACGCGATCGTGCTCGACCTCGGGCTTCCCGAAGTCGACGGCCTGACGGTGCTCGACCGCTGGCGGAAAGAAGGCAAGAAGATGCCGGTCCTGATCCTCACCGCCCGCGACAGCTGGTCGGACAAGGTGGCCGGCCTCGACGCCGGCGCCGACGATTATCTCGCCAAGCCCTTCCAGACCGAAGAGCTGATCGCCCGCCTTCGCGCGCTGATCCGCCGCGCGTCCGGCAACGCCAGCTCGGAGCTTCGCGCCGGCGACATCCGGCTCGACACGCGCTCGGGCAAGGTCACCAAGGACGGCGAGCCGGTGAAACTCACCGCGCAGGAATACAAACTCCTCTCCTACCTCATGCACCACAAGGGCAAGGTGGTGAGCCGGACCGAGCTGATCGAACATATCTACGACCAGGACTTCGACCGCGATTCCAACACCATCGAGGTGTTCGTGACGCGCATCCGAAAGAAGCTTGGCGCCGACGTCATCACCACCATCCGCGGGCTCGGCTACAGCCTCGAAGACCCGGAGGATAAGCGTCCTTGAATGATTCGGCCTCACCGGCCGGAGAAACGCAAGGCGTGACCGCTCCGCGCAAGCGCCCGCGGATTGGTTCGCTCACCCGGCGAATGATCGTCGTCGCCGGCCTGTGGATCGGAATCCTGCTGATCACCGGCGGCTTCGCGCTCGACCGAATCCTGACCAGCTCCATCGTCCGCAATTTCGACGATCAACTCACCTATGTGCTGAACGCGATGATAGCGGCGTCCGAAATCGGCCCCGACGGGGAGGTCCGGTTCAACCGTCCGCCCGCCGACCAGCGCTTCATCGAGCCCTATTCGGGCGTCTATTTCCAGGTTTCGGGAACCGGCGCGGACACCTTCCCGTCGCGCTCGCTGTGGGACCGGCGGCTACGCGTCGACACCGGCCATTTCGACATCCGCCCGCACATTTACGACAGCGGCGAATTTTCAGGCGAGCCGCTTCGAATAGCCGAGCGCGACGTCATCCTTCCCGGCTCCGAGGTCCGCTGGCGGTTCCAGGTCGCCCAGTCGCGCGAGATGATCGACAGCCAGATGCGCGAGCTTCGATCGACCCTGATCTGGAGTTTCGCGGCGCTCGGCGCGGGTCTGTTGATCCTGGCCGCGCTCCAGACTTTCTACGGCCTGTGGCCCCTGCGGCGGGTCCAGCGCGAAGTCGCCGCGATCCGCTCGGGCCGCGAGCGGCGAATCTCCGACACCTTTCCGACCGAAATCCAGCCGCTGACGGAGGAGATCAACCAGCTTCTGGCGCACAGCGAGGAGCAGGCCGAGGAAGCGCGGCGTCACGCCGGCAACCTCGCCCATGCGCTCAAGACCCCGCTGACGGTGATCACCAACGCCGCAACCGCCGATTCGCCGGACCTCGATGCGACCGTGATCCGCGAGGCCGCGCTGATGCGCCGTCAGGTCGACCATCATCTCGCCCGGGCGCGGGCAATCGGCCGCCGGACGGCGGCGCAGTCGCGCGCACGGGTCTGGACCAGCGTCGAGGCGGTGCAGCGCGCCGTCGATCGCCTCTACGAGGGCGTCACCGTCGACATCGCCGGCGACAAGGCCGCCGAAGTGCGGGTCGAGCGGCAGGACCTCGACGAAATGATCGGCAACCTGGTCGAGAACGCCGCCAAATACGGCAACGGAAGAGTCTTCATCACGGTCGAGAAAAAACCGGGGGTCGTCGATGTGATCGTCGAGGACGACGGACCTGGAATACCCGAGCCGGAGCGCGAATCGCTTTTCGCTCGCGGCGCGCGGCTCGATACCGACAAACCGGGCACCGGCCTGGGACTCGCGATCGTCCGCGACGTCGCCACGATTTACGGCGGTCGGGTGACGATGGAAGAGAGCGAGGACTTGGGCGGGCTCCTCGCGAGACTGAGCCTCCCGGCGGCCTGAGCAGGCCGCGTCGTCCGTTCGTCGAATTGGTCTGGCGCTCGGCTCGATCACCGTGCTTTTTCCGCGCGATACCTTCGGGGAGGGGAATGCAATGAAGTTGAGCAAACTCGCGCTCGTGACCGCGAGCCTGATCGCGATCGCGGCGCCGGCCTCCGCGCAGACCGCAAATCCGGCGTTCGGCAGCTGGGGCTATGACAACAGCGCGCTCGACACGTCGGTCAAGCCGGGCGATGACTTCTGGTCCTACGTCAACGGCAGCTGGGCGAAGCGAACCCAAATCGCCGCCGACCGCACCTTCGTCGGCATCGATTCGGTGCTCAACGACCAGATCGACAAGGACGTCCGATCGATCATCGAGGCCAAAGCGGCCGACCCCGCGGCTTCAGGCCAACTCGGCCAGCAGATCGGCGATTTCTACGGAAGCTGGATGGATACAGCGCGGATCGAGGCGCTCGGCACCGAACCGCTCAAGCCCCATCTCGAGCGGATCGCCGACGTCGACGACAAGGCCGAACTGGCGGCCCTGTTCGGCGCCGCCGGCTTCGCGTCCCCGGTCAACCCCTATATCCAGCCGGCCAACGACGACCCGACCCATTATGTCGTGACCCTCTACCAAGGCGGGCTCGGGATGCCCGGCCGCGATTATTATTTGCTCACCGGCGAGAAATACGACGCCTATCGCGCCGCCTATCGCGCCTATGTGACGAAGATCCAGGAGCTCGCGGGAATAGCCGACGCGGCCGCCAAGACCGACCGGATAATCGCTCTCGAAACCGCGATCGCCAAGGTCATGTGGACCCCGGAGCAGAGCCGGGACGCCAAGGCGACCGACAATCCGATGACGCTTGCCGAGCTTGCCGCCTACGCGCCAGGCTTCGCCTGGACGCCCTTCCTGAAAGAGCTTCGCATCGACGACCAGAAGCGCGTCGTCGTCGCGCAGAAGAGCGCGATCCGCGACGAGGCCAAGCTGGTCGCCGACACGCCTTTGTCGACCTGGAAGGACTGGCTCGCCTATCGGTTCGTGAGCGATCATGCGAGCTACCTGCCCGCCAAATTCGACCAGGCGCGGTTCGACTTCTTCTCCAGGACCTTGCGCGACGTCCCCGCGCAGCGCGACCGCTGGAAGCGCGGCGTGGACATGGTCAATGGCGCGCTCGGCGAAGGGGTCGGCCAATTCTACGTCGCCGAACATTATCCGCCCGAAAGCGACCGGCAGATGGCCGAGCTCATCCGCAACATCCGCGGCGCGCTCGAAGAGAAGATCAAATCCAGCTCCTGGATGGACGACCCGACCCGGGCCGAAGCGCTGAAGAAGCTGGCCAGCTTCGACCCGCGAACCGGCCACCCGCCGAAATATATCGACTATTCGACGCTGGAGGTTCGGCGGGACGACCTGCTCGGCAACGCCATCCGCTCGTCGGATTTCGACTGGATGCTTCTGGTCGATCGGATGAAGCGGCCGGTCGACCGGACCCTGTGGCAGATGCTGCCGCAGACCAACAATGCCTATTACGACCCGTCGACCAACCAGATCACCTTCCCGGCAGCGATCCTTCAGCCGCCCTATTTCGATCCCAATGCCGACCCGGCCTCCAATTACGGAAGTATCGGCGCGACGATCGGCCACGAAATCGGCCACGGTTTCGACGACCAGGGACGGCTCTACGATTCGGCCGGCAAGCTTCGCGACTGGTGGACCGAGGCGAGCGCCACCGCCTACATGAAGCAGGCCAATGCGCTGGTGAAGCAGTACGACGCGTACGAGCCGATCCCCGGAGTCCATATCAAGGGCCAGCTCACGCTCGGTGAAAATCTGGGCGACCTTTCCGGCCTGGAAGTCGCCTATGCGGCGTACCGGCGCTACGTCGCCGAACATGGCGAGCCGCCCGTGATCGACGGGCTGACCGGCGATCAGCGCTTTTTCATCGCTTACGGCTACAGCTGGGAAAGCAAGTTCCGCGACGGCGCGGTTCGCGCGCAATTGCTGAGCAATCCCCACTCGCCTTCGAAATACCGAGTCAACGGCGTCGTCCGCAACTTGGACGCCTGGTACAAGGCGTTCAACGTCCAGCCCGGCGACGATCTCTATCTGGCGCCCGACCAGCGGGTGCACATCTGGGGCGGCTGATCCTGGTCGGCTAGGAAAGCGGCCGCTCACCGGCTAGGGCGGCGGCAATGCCTGCTTCCGTCCATCCGCTCCACCCATCGAGCGAGCCTTCGCTCGAGCCGCTGCTCGAGCTCGTCGCCGCCGACATGAACGGCGTCAATTCGGTCATCCTGGAACGGATGCAGAGCAAGGTCGCGCTGATCCCCGAGCTTGCGGGCCATCTGATCGCGGGCGGGGGCAAGCGCATGCGGCCGATGCTGACGCTCGCCTGCGCGCAATTGCTCGGCTACCCCGGCACCCGCCACCACAAGCTCGCCGCCGCGGTCGAGTTCATCCACACCGCCACCTTGCTCCACGACGACGTCGTCGACGGGTCCGGGATGCGGCGCGGCAAGCGGACCGCCAACCTTATCTGGGGCAATCCGGCGAGCGTTCTGGTCGGCGATTTCCTCTTTTCCCGCGCCTTCGAGCTGATGGTCGAAGACGGGAGCCTGAAAGTGCTCAAGATCCTGAGCTCGGCGTCCTGCGTTATCGCCGAGGGCGAGGTAGAGCAATTGACCGCGCAGCGGCGGGTCGAAACCGGCGAAGAGCAATATCTGACGATCATCGCCGCCAAGACCGCCGCCCTGTTCGCCGCCGCCTGCCGGGTCGCGCCGGTGGTCGCGGAATCGAGCGAGGAGGTCGAGCTGGCGCTCGAAAGCTACGGCCGTCACCTCGGAATCGCCTTCCAGCTGGCCGACGACGTCATCGATTACTCGTCGGACGCCGATGTGATGGGCAAGGGAGTCGGCGACGATTTTCGCGACGGGAAGATGACCCTTCCGCTGATCCTCGCTTACGCGCGCGGGTCGGAGTCGGACCGCGCCTTCTGGCGCTCCGCTGTCGCCGGGGAACGCAACGGCGACGAGGACCTGTCTCGCGCGATCTCGCTGATGCGATCGACCGACGCGCTTGCCGACACGATCGAGTGCGCGCGCCATTACGGCCGCCGGGCGATCGACGCGCTCGCCTCTTTCTCGGCCGGGAAGGCCAAGGCCGCGCTTACCGAAGCGGTCGAGTTCGCCATCGCCCGCGCCTATTGATTTGACCGGCCCTCTTTGCCACTCGGAGCCGCAATGACCGTCGCCCGAATCTCTGAAATCGACCGCAAGACGACCCAGTCGGGTCGAGCCAACGCCGGAATCTGGCTGCTCGAGTTCGAACGCAAGGAAGGGCAGAAGCCCGACCCGCTGACCGGCTGGAACGGCTCGGGCGATACCAATACGCAGGTCAAGCTCACCTTCCGCACCCGCGAGGAGGCGATCGCTTATGCCGAGCGCCACGCCCTTCCCTATCACCTCGTCCCCGCCACTCCGGTGAAGCTCAAAATCCAGGCCTACGCCGACAATTTTCGTTGAGTCCGGGAGCCGGTAGCGGCAAGCTGGCCGCGCCGAGCTAGGGGGAAGCCTGCATCATCCTGTCGCCTGCGTGATCGGCACGCGGCCCGAAGCCATAAAGCTCGCCCCCGTCGCGCATGCGCTGAGAGCCCGCGGGATCGAGCCGCGGCTGCTGTTCACCGGCCAGCATCCCGATCTCGACCCGTCCGATTACGGCCTCGGCGATTTTGCGGCGATCCACTTGCACTGCGCGGGCGAGACCGATCCGCATGTCCATGTCGGAACAGTCAGCAAGGCACTTCTGCCCGTAGTCATCGATTCCGGGTGTCGATTGCTGATTGTCCAGGGCGACACGTCGAGTGCGCTCGGCGGGGCGCTGGCGGGGCAAATGGCCGGGATCCCTGTCGCCCATGTGGAAGCCGGGCTTCGAAGCCACGACCGCCGCCGGCCCTGGCCCGAAGAGGAATTCCGGGTCGCGATCGACGCGCAGGCCGAGCTGCTGTTCGCTCCAACCGAGCTCAGCGCCGCCAACCTCCGCCGCGAGCATGTGCGCGGCCAGGTCCATGTCACGGGCAATACGGGGATCGATTCCCTGCTAGCGTTGCGACACGACCAGCCTTGCCCGACCAGCGCGGGCCCGCCGTGCATACTCGTCACCTGCCATCGCCGCGAGAATTGGGGACTGGGAATTGCCGGCATGACGGCAGCTCTGCGCAATATCGCATCAAGCGGAATCGCGCGCGTCGAAATCCTTCTTCACCCCAATCCCGCGCTTGCCCGCCAGGTGCGCGATCTGCTCGCCGGAGAGCGGCACATCGATTTTCGCCAACCCTGCAGCCACCCTGAAACGGTGACGGCGATGCTGGAATCCGATCTCGTGCTCAGCGATTCCGGCGGAATGCAGGAAGAAGCGGCCGCGCTCGGCGTGCCGCTGCTGGTGCTCCGCGACAGGACCGAGCGCCCCGAGGCGATCGCCTGCGGAAATGTCGAGTTGGTCGGGACGGACCGAGGCCGGATTATCGAAGCCGTCGAGCGGCAATTGAGCGGACCGCTGGAGCGGGCGGCCACCATGCCGTTCGGCGACGGCCGCGCGGGCGAGCGGATCGCAGAGGTGATCGAACAATGGCTGGCGCAACGTGGCGCCGTCGGGCTGTCGCCAATTTCTTCAACCTTCCCCCGGAAGGTTGGAAATTGGTGACCCCATCTCAACGCAGGATTCAACTGAAGCTATCAGACGCATCGTCGCGTCCTCCCCCGCAGATTTTCCGATGGTGAAAGTCGGCCTCAAGTTGGACCACTGCTATTGGGAGCATGGTGAAACACGCGCGCGCGAAAATCAGATTTTAGAGGATAGCCAGGTTCGGAATATTATCAGGATTGCCATAGAACAGGACGAGTACGGTGACTTTCACTGCTCGTCATTCTCCTCGCCGCGACCGGTGCACGCTTTTCCCAATTGAGGCGAATGACCGTCGGGGACGTCCAGCTCGAACATTCCCGCATTGTGGTGTCGACCTCGTTCAAGGGAAAAGGGCGCTCGCCGGCGCTGATCAAGGTTCCAATTGGCGCCGATGTCGCCAGTCGCCTGCGACCGGCGATTTTAGGACGCAAGCGCAACGAAGCTCTCCTGCAGACGTGGCGCTACAAACAAGTTGGCGCCATGAAATGGATCAAGCTGGCCGCGGACCGTGGAAAACAGCTTCACAAATGACTCGCGACTGGCGCAGAGTCGTAGCCGAGGCCGGCCTGGACGGCGTCATTCCCTATGCGTTGCGGCACACGTCAATCGTCCGCGGCATTCGCGCGAATTTACCGATCCAGCTCGTGGCAGCCATTCACGATACATCCGTGGTCATGATCGAGCGCCACTATTCACGCTGGATTACGGAAGGGCTGGAGGATCTGGCTGCCCGAGCGGTCGTTCCATTGCTCGCCGCCTGATTGCAGCTTCGCCGCCGTGAGCCGTGACATTTGGGGCGCGAGGCCCGGTTCACCGGCTCGCATCTCGTTTGAATGACGATTAAAATGCCGGAAGCGCTACCGACATCCGCTCGAAGAAGGCCCTCATCGCGGACGATCCTTTGTCCGAAAGCCTGATCCACACCCGGCGGGCATCGAGCGCATCGTCCGATCGAGCTACCAAGCCGTCGGACTCGAGGCGGTCGACCCAGCGCAGCCCCGTTGTCCCTGGCACGCCTGCGTTCATGCTCAGCTTTGACACGGATATCCGGTGCTGTTCGCATTCGAGAGCGTAAAGCTCCAGGAGAATGTCCCAGGCGGGATCCGCGAATAGCTGTGAATCGAAGAATTCGCGCCGTGCCTTGCGGGCGGTGATGATCGCTCTGACGACCGCTGTCGATGCGGCCGACCCGCGCGCGATATCGCGGTTAAGGGAGACGCCTGCCAGATCGCGCATAATTGCGACGTCACCAGGCCCGTATCGAGGATCGCGCGGCGCCATCGGGCCGGCATTTGCGATGAGTTGAGTATCCATTTTTCTGTTCCCGCAATGCGTTGGCCGAGCAACGCAAGTCTCGGCGACAATGGTTAACGAATTCTTTTCGATGGACCCACATGGACCGCGAAAGACATGAAACTGCTGCCGATCAACGGGCAAGGGCGAGTCCAATCTCTCGGTACATCCGAATTGGTTTTATTCTTCACCGGTTAGAACAAAATCGCTGCCATTTCGGTGCAATCGGGGTGGGGGAGCATTCGAATGAACCAGGCGACGCTTCGAACTACGGTCAACTCAGATTGCCGTACCGTGGAGGAAAAACCGGAATCGGAGGTCTACGGACCAAGCACACCTTTCTCCACCACCGGCACCGCGCTTACCGCCTCACTCGCGGCGACGGTACGATCGATCTTGACGGCGCGCCGAGCGCGCGACGTGCTGATCTGCAGAGATCTGTTCGCCGAGCCGGCTTGGGACATTCTGCTCGAGCTTTACGCAGCCGAGCTCGAGCAGCGGCGGGTTACGAGCTCGGACCTCAGCGCTTCTTCGGCGGTTCCCCCGACGACGAGTTTGAGATGGATCGATAGGCTCGAAACCACCGGACTGGTCACCCGCCGCGAGGATCACCTCGATCGCCGGCGCGCCTGGATCGGCCTGTCGCCCGCCGGATCCCATAAGATGCAATCCTATTTTGTGGCCACCGGCATTCTTACGCAGGACCGGGCCGCCCTCTGAAGCCGCCGCGGCGCACGCCGCCCAAGTCCAAGCCATTCGATCCGTGCTGCACGTCCCAGCGGCCAGCCCGGCGACCTAACCGGAAACGGTGACGCGCTCGTCCAGCCACTGAGCGATAACCTGGATTGGAAGCGGGACGTCGAACGCCAGCCCGAGTTCGGTGTCGTCGACCCAACGCACGAAAGCCCTCATCATCGGCATGCCGGGCACAATGAGCATTGCAGACCGGCCTGGATTTACAGGCCGGCGCGTGCGGATCTTCGCTCCTATTGCCGATATGTCGCGAAGCTCGCTCACGTATTTGCCGCCGCCCGTCTTGAGGACGATTTGAGCCACCGTGCTCACGCGCGGCGATGACCGGCGCCTGGTGGTCGGCTTCTTCTGCATCACACGAAGAAGAGCATCCGACTCGAGCGGATTGGAGAAGGCAATCCCAGCCATTTCGCGCCGAGCCCAAACAATACGGCCCGGAATCGGTTCTTCATCGCCGACCTGCAGCTTCGCGGCCGCTCCGACAACAACACGCCCATACAATTTTACCGCCGCGCCGTTCGCAGAGATATTTCTGATCAGACAATAGGCCGCGCGACTTTCGCCACTGAGTATGGCGATCCGGGAAAGGACCGGCTGCCGGATTTGGAGCGGAGCTCGCCGGCGTTCGGTTCCATTCGCGCCAGCGTGGGCGTCGACTTGTGCATAGGCGTGCTGCTCCCGCCGGCGATTTCCGGACGTCGTCCTTCCCAATCGGTGAAGATTGAATTCGGAATGAAAATCACGCCGTTCGAGTCTTATCTCAGCGGGTCTGAAGGCGCGCACGGCGGCGTTTTACATTCAGTCCGGACCAAAAGGTAAACTGGCCTTAGACTTGGGCGCACAGGAGCGGCCCATGTTGCTGCTGCTTGCAAGCGCCAGTCTGACCGTAACTCCACCCGTGCCTGCGCCCAAAGCAGAGGCGCGGGCGCGGGCATCCGTACGGATCGTAAGGGCGGCAACGGCGAGCCGGAAGATATGGGAGCAGCGTCCGGAAGGGTCGCGCAGCGAAATCGTCATCCGGGACGAACGCGGCCAGCCTTTGCTGTTGCGACTGATTGAATATCAATAGCGGCCCGCGCCCCCGTCAAAAACGCAGTGGGATCAGGGCGCCGCGAACCTTCATTTTGTAGCTCGCCTCTCCGGCCGGGCCAGGCCCGACCACCTTTTCCGCACCCGGGTACAATCTTCCGCCCGCCAGCGGCTCGCAGCGCTTGCCGGACCGATCGCACGCCTTGCCGTCGACCAGCTCGACGCTGACGTTCCCCATATTGCGCAGGGTGAGCAGTTTGCCCGAACGAGTGCCGGTTACCCGCGGCTGCAAATCCGCGGGCCGGACCAGTACCAGGAGATCGTATCCAACAAGCAGCTTCAAGCCCGATGTTTCGGACGAAAGCTCCCCCACGACGGGCTTGACGGTAACCCGATAGACCCGCTCCCGATTGGCCGCCGGACCGATGGTCGCGACCCGGATGATCCGGCGCTGCCCGGACTCGAGGATCATTCGCTTGGGGGAGACCAGTAAGCCCAGCTGCTCGGGGTCGGGCGTTGTCCTGGGGCTTTCGGCCGGGCTGCCCGCGCCGACAATCTCGCGAGGCTCTACCGTCACATAGGCCCGCTCGGCTCCGCTATTGCGAATTTCAATATCGGCGCGCGTTTGCGATCCCTGTTGGAGATCCACGACCAGCTGGCTCAGGACCAACTGAGCGCGCGCCGTCCCGATCGGCGCCATGAAACTCGCCGCCGCGGCGCATGCGATCGCTCCAATGAAGCGCTGAACGTTCATCGACAGACCACCTTTCCTAGCGGGATATAATCGCTGCCGGGATTCGACCCCGCAACCGTGACTGTGCATGCCGACTCCTTCGAAGCGAAGGCCAGCGAGCCGTTGTCGGAAACCTCGATCTGGAAATAGCCGTTCGAATCGGACCGGCCGATCCCGCGCCTGGATGTTATCGTCGCGTCGGCCACCGGCGTTCCGTCCGGCCTGACCGCACGCCCGAAGACTGTTACCAGATGTTCGACGGTCCAGCGCAGATGTTCCACGTTTCCAGGATAGAGCGTGAATTCGCGAGCCGCGGAATCGAACCACACGGATGCCGCGTCGACAGGCCGAAGCCGAACGGAATACGCCTGGTAAGGCTGAAGAAAGATCGAAAGGCTGCCGCCGCTCCTGACTCGTCCTCGCGGCTGATTGTCGACCAGTATGTCGAATTCCGATTGGCCCCGAGTTCCGTCAACGGAGACCAAAAGTGCGCTTTCGGCGAGAGCCCGCCCGCCAATGACGAAATCGTCGCGGTTAGCCACTGCCGCGGTCTGCAGAGTCAGCCCATATTGGGTGCGCCGGTCTCCTTCGAAATCGTGTCGCACCTCGCCGCGAAGATTTCCGAATCGGCTGTACAGGCTGCCCTGGGCGTGGCCCGCGGTCGACTCCAGCTCTCTTGAAAGGCCGGCCGCAAGGGAGAGGTCGGTTCCGTCCTCTCTGGAAGTGGAAAAGTGCGCGGTCGTATCGCCGACGGCGCGCGTTCTGGAAGCTGCCGCTTCGTCCCTGCTCGAAATTCCGCGCCGCCCGGCCGTGCTCGACACGGAATAGCCGCCCGAGTTGAAGAACAGTCTTACGCCAAGATAACCCGCCGTCGCCGTCCGCGTGAGCTGGGCGTCCGCCTGAAGGGCAACCTGCAGGCCGTTGGTGCTGACCAGCGGCCAATTGAGGTTTGGACCGACGCTGTAGTCGGCCGGCGATCCCTCGTCCTTGCGCAAGGAGCCGATGAGAGCGAGATAAGCGGCGCCAAGGCGATAGCCGATGCTTCCGCTCGCCTGTGTGTAGGACCCGCTTCCGAGCTCCGCGCCTTCCAGCGGCACGGCGTTGAACGTGTCCACCCGCCTCGAGAGCGGAATCACGGGCTTGCCGTCATGGCTCCAGATCCACCGAAGGTCGAAGTTGAAAGCAAGCCGGCCGGTATTGCCCGAAGAAAGCTGGACGAGTGCCCCATGGTCGCCGGCGGCCGACACGAGCCCGGCGACTCGAAGCCGCCCGAGGGAAGACATAAGCCAGGTCCCTGCCTCCAGGACCGGCCTTCGACCTGTTCCGATGACAGTCAAATCCAGCGCAACCTTGTCGTTCAGCCGCCGGGCGGTCCCGAACTGGTAGAACAGATCGCTTGAGAGGCTGATCGGCCGGCCCGGACGGCTGTTGGCCAGAATCCCCGCATAAGCGAAGTAGATTGGCTGCCCGACTGGAGCGATGTCTGCGTTCCTTGCAAAAAACCGCCGTTCCTCGCGAACCGCGCCGCCGGCCTCGTGAATCCGGAGCAGCAGCGAATAGGAGCCGTCCGGAAGATTGGAGGTGTCAAGAATATTGTTGCCGGCTTCGTAGGACCTCGAATCCAGGAGCCGCCCGTCGATCATGACGTCGACCCGTGCCGGCTGGTCCAGGAACAGGATGAGAGGCGTGCCGCGAACGCTGTCGCGATCGGTCCTGGTGTCGAACTGCGTCGCGGCGCCCAGGCCAAGGATCCGCCGCTGGCCGGTAAGGTCGACCCCAGGCGCCCAGAACAGGCCGCCGGAATAGCGCACCCCGGGCCGGTCGATTTCCCCGACCAGCGTATCGACGAGCAAACCGAACTTCGACGCGTAAGAGCTGTCGGAGCGGATCCGCGCGTCATGGAAGGCGACGATCGTGCGGTTCTGAAGATTGTAGACCGGCGCCGTTTCGCTCGAGCCCGACAGCGCAAACCCCATCGAGCTCGTCAGCGACAAGGGCGCGGTCGGCGCCGGAAGATAGACATCTTCATCGGGACGGATGAGGCGAAGCCACTTGCGGTTCACGAACAGGTCGAGCCGGAAACGATCCTCGTCGAAAATCACTCCGGCAATCGCCGGCTCAAGGAGTCCGCACCCTTTTGTTGTCCCATCGGAACAGACCAGGCGCGCATTGGATTTCAGATTGCCTGCAACCGCGGCCGACAACTCGGGCGCGATGTCGATGTTCGGAACGAGCGCAAGAATCCTGCCCGGCTCCTTGAATCTGACGTAGCCAGACCTCGCCATTATCCTCGCCTCGCCAATCTTCCGGCCGCCGAAATAGACGTCGACCAGAAGATCGCGCTCGCGCGCCAGATCCGCGAATCCGTCGGGAACCCCATCGGCCTCGATCGCGGATGGCGCCGCGCTTTTGCCGTCGTCGGCGAAAGCTGCCGTTCCAAACATGGTTAACGGAGCCGCGCACAGGACTAGAAGGGAACGCGCCACAGCCTGGTCCCGTCATTCCGGAGCGACGAGAAGGGTGAGCGTGCCGGCGTAGGTGCCGCTGGTCGCCGCGGAAATGGCTGCCGAGCGAAGAATCACGATCAGGCTGGCGGTCGCCGCCGGCCCTTTCGAGCAATCGTCGGTCGCGCTCGTGCCCGCTGCCGTAGTTTGGCCAATCAAAGGCTGGTTCGCGAGCAACTGCGCGCCGGCACTCCGACCGGCAGCGTCGCTCCACTCCACCTCATAAGCGAGCAAATCCGTCCCCGAACTGAGCTCGAACGCGCCGCCGG
>DASTIF010000032.1:0-7569 GCA_035717805.1 Sphingomicrobium sp. | reverse complement strand
GCGCCGATCATCGGCCGCGCGCTGAACAGCTGATCGAGGCCCATCTTGCCGTGGAAGATGTCGCCCCCGATGAGCCCGAAGCGCCGTTCCAGGTCGAGCGGCGAATGGATTTGCCGGCCAAGTACCGATTTGGCGAAGCCCGGCGCGTGGGAATCGACGGTCGCGATAATTGCATCGGCCGCCTTTTCCCGCTCCTTGTCCCAGCTTCGCCCGGCACCGAGATCGTAGCGAAAGTGCTGGCAGAACAGCGAAGCGACATGCTTGCCCTTGGGAGCGAGCGTCTGATCGAGGGTCGAAGGAATGAGCATCTCGATGATCGGCCGCTTCGACCAGCCATTCACCGACGCGTCGAGCCAGGCCTGGTGCATGTAATCGAGGCTCGGTGCGATGATGATGCCGGCCGTCAGGTGATTGCCCTTTTTCGGGAGCACCGTGAACTTCGGAAGCTCGGAGAGAGCGACGTTCATCCGGAAGGTCGCGCTTTCGCATTTCCAGCCATGCATCCGGCTCGCGACGTCGGCGTCGACCGCCCCGTCGGGGACCAGCCGGTCGAACAGAAGCTTCGGGTTGACCCCAGCGGCGACGATCGGCGCCCGCCAAGCCTTTCCGTTGGCGACGACCCCCGCGGCTCGCCCGCGCTCGACGATCAATTCCTCGACCGGCGCGTTGAGCACGATGTCGACGCCCTTCTCGCGGCACGCGCGCGCCATCGCCTGGGTGATCGACCCCATGCCGCCGATCGCGTGGCCCCACGCGCCCTCGACACCCGCCGCCTCGCCGAACAGATGGTGGAGCAGGACATAAGCGGTGCCGGGCGATTGCGGCGAGGCAAAATTGCCCACAACGCCGTCGAAGCCGAACAATGCCTTGGCCAGGTCGCCCTTGAAATGGCGGTCGAGGATTTCCGCCGCGCTTCGCACCGCGAAATCGTGGACAATCCGCGTTTCAGCCAGGGACAGCCCGGCCATGTCGCGGCCCAGGCTCAGGATCTTGGGGATCGCGCTAAGCCTCGATCCGACGTTGGGCGGTGCACGCAGCAACCACTTCTTCAGCAGCCGGACCACCACTTCCAGCTCCGCGACATAGCGGTCGTAGCCCTGGGCGTCGGACGCAACGTGGCGCGCGATTTCCTTGCGGGTGAACCCCCCGCGTCCCGACAAAAGATAATCGCCGTCTCCGGGCAGGAAATTGTCGGTCTTGCGGAGGACGACTTTCAGCCCATGCCGCTCCAGCTCCATGTCGCGGATCACGTTGGGCTGGAGAAGGCTGACGGTGTAGCTCGCAGCCGAATTCCTGAAGCCGGGAAGGAATTCGTCGGTGACCGCCGCGCCGCCGACCTTGTCGGCCGCTTCGAGCATCGTGACCTTCAGGCCCTTGCGCGCGAGATAGAAGGCGCAGGTCAGCGCATTGTGGCCCGCGCCGATGACGATCGCATCGGCCATCAGCGCATCAGCACCAGTTCTTCGGCCATGGTCGGATGGAGCGCAATCGTCGCGTCGAAATCGGCCTTGCTGAGCTTCGCCTTGACCGCGATCGCCGCCGCCTGGAGGATTTCAGGAGCGTCCGGCCCGATCATGTGGATGCCGACAATCCGCTCGTTCTCACCGTCGACCACGAGCTTGTAGAGCGAGCGCTCGTCGCGGCCTGCCAGAACATTCTTCATCGCCCGGAAGTCAGACGTATAGGTCCGGATCGGCCCGAGCTCCTCGCGCGCCTGGCCTTCGGTCAGCCCTACTCCCGCAAGCGGCGGATGGCTGAAGACGGCGGAGGGGATTGCATCGTAATCGACCTGCGTGGGCCGGTCGCCGAAGAAACTGTCGGCGAACGCCTGGCCCTCGCGGATCGCGACCGGGGTCAGCTGAACCCGGTCCGTGACGTCGCCGACCGCGAAGATTGATTCGACCGACGTTCGGTTGTCGGCATCGACCTTGACGGCGCCATGGTCGCCGAGCTCGACTCCCACGCCTTCGCATCCGAGCACCTCGGTGTTGGGCTTGCGCCCCACCGCGACGAGAAGCTCGTCTGCCTCGATATTGTCGCAGCCGGTCATGCCGAGCTTCAGCCCGCCCGACTTCACTCGCTCGATCCGGTCGATGGTCGCATTGAACTTGAAGTCGATTCCCTTGCGCACCGAAATCTGGATCAGCCGGTCGACGATCTGCTGATCGTAGCCGCGAAGAAGCACGTCGGTTCGGTTCACCAGAGTGACCGACGACCCGAACTCGTTGAAGATGCCCGCGAATTCGTTAGCGATATAGCCGCCGCCGACGATCGTGATCCGCCTTGGGATTTGCTCGAGCTCGAACGTCTCGTTGGAGCTGATCGCATGCTCGATCCCCGGAATGTCCGGCATCTGCGGGCGAGCGCCGGTGGCGATGAGTATCTTGCCGGCGGTAATGTCCTTGCCCGATGCGAGCTTCACCGAATTCGGTCCGGCGAGCGCCGCGCGCTCCCTGAAAATCTCGACCCCGTGATTGGTCAGCGCATCGGTATAGGCACCCTCGATCCGGCCGACTTCGGAAAGGACATTGTCGCGAAGGACCGGCCAGTTGAACTGCTTCTTAGGGATATCCCAGCCGAACATTGCCGCGTCGTCCAGGTCCTCGGCGAAATGCGCGCCGTAAACCAGCAGCTTCTTGGGCACGCAGCCGCGGATGACGCATGTTCCGCCGACCCGAAACTCTTCCGCGATGCCGACTCTCGCGCCATGCGCGGCGGCGACCCGCGCAGCACGTACTCCGCCCGACCCGGCTCCGATGACGAACAGGTCGAAATCGGCCATCTAAATCCCGGCCCGTTCCATCAGCGCCCGGGTCGACGGGTCTGCCGCCGTTTCCTCTTCCTCGGCAAGCGCCCGAGCGATCGCCTTGCCGGCCTCCACCCCGAACTGGTCGAACGGATTGATCCCCAGCAGGACTGCATTGGCGAAGGTGCGATGCTCGTAAAAGGCAATGAGAGCGCCAAGGCTGCGCGCGTCGAGGCGGTCGAGAAGAATTGTCGAGCTCGGCCGATTGCCTGGCGTCCGGCGATGCGGGTCGTCGCTCTCGCTGCCGCTCATCAACGCCGCGCCCTGCGCAAAAGCGTTGAGAAGAAGCTGCCGATGATGTTCCGGAAGTGCCGATTCATCCTCGGCGACCGCGACGAACTCGACGGGCACCACTGCCGTCCCCTGATGCAGAAGCTGGAAGACGGCGTGCTGGGCGTCGGTGCCGATTCCGCCCCAGAGCACGGACGCGGTCGCCCTTCCCACCGCCTCGCCTCTCGCGGTCACCGATTTGCCGTTGGATTCCATCTCGAGCTGTTGGAGGTAGGGAATCAGAGTCCGCAACCGCTCGTCATAGGGAAAGACGGCACGGCTCTGGCAGCCGAGCTTTTGCGCATAGAGGAGGTCGGCGAAGGAAGCGACCAGCGGCACGTTCGCTTCCGGGTCGGAATAGCGGAAATGGCGGTCCATCTCGGCGGCGCCTTCGAGCAACTCCTCGAACGCCGTCCAGCCGAGCGCGAGCGCGGCCGACACCGAAACGGTGCTCCACAGCGAATAGCGGCCGCCGACGCCTTCCGAAAATTGCAGAACCCGGCTCTCGTCGATCCCCGCCTCGACGGCGGCTTCAGGCGCGGCCGTCACAGCCATGACTCGCCCATAGGGATCCGCGACATCTCCGAGGCGGAGCCAGTCCACCGCGGCCGCCAGATTGGCCAGAGTCTCCGCCGTCGTGAACGTCTTGGAAACAGTCACGATCAGGGTCGTCGCCGGATCGAGCGGCTCGACGGCATCGGCGAACGCATGCGGATCGATGTTGGAGAGAAATCGCACCCGAAGCGTGGCGGCCTCGCCGCCCAGCGCATCGACAAGCAGCCTTGGTCCAAGAGCCGAGCCGCCGATCCCGATATGGAGAATGCCCGTAACGTCGCCGAACGCGCCCGCCTCTATCGCGTCGACCAGCGCGCGCATCCGGGCCCTCCGCGAGCTCGCGAGGTGAACCGCCTCGGCGCTCCCCGAACCGCGCTCGGCGAGATGATCGGCGCTGCGCTGCTCGGTGAGGTTGACGATTGCGCCGGCAAACAGCGAATCGCGGGCCGCCGCGAAGCCTTGTTGCCCGGCGAGCGATCCGAACGCCTTCATCAGCCCCTCATCGAGATGGGTTTTCGACCAGTCGAAATAAATGCCGGCGACTTCATGGGACAACCGGCCGAGCCGGTCCGGGTTCGTGGCGAACAGGTCCCCGAGCGATTGGAGCTCGTGCTCCTCGACCGATTTCCACGCGTCCTTCGGCATCGGCGAGCCTCATACCCGCCGGACGGGCAATTGCCATAGCTTGACGTCGGCGTGCTCGGACCCGAACAGGCCAGGCATGACCCGAAGACGCAAAACCGGCAAAAAGGAGCGCGGCGGACTGCTGCGGCTGATCATTGCGGTCGCGGTCGTCGCCTGGGTCGTTCGAAGCCTGGTCTTCGCGCCGTTCAGCATACCATCGGGATCGATGCTCCCGACCCTTCGGATCGGCGATTATCTTCTCGTCGCCAAATGGCCCTACGGCTATTCGCGCTACAGCTTCCCGTTCCAGTTCCCACCGATCAGCGGCCGCATCGCTTCCAACCTGCCAGAGCGCGGGGATGTGGTGGTGTTCGTGACTCCCGGAGCCAATGGCACCGATTTCATCAAGCGCGTCATCGGCCTTCCCGGCGACACGGTCGAGATTCGCGACGGCGACGTCTATCTCAACGGGAAGCAGCTGCCGAAGGCGGACATGGAGCCGCTGGCGATCCCGATCTCCGCGAACAGCCCGTGCCGGGTGGTCGGCGGAGCGACTCCGATGATCCGGCGGTCGGGCGATCGAAGCGCCTGCGTCTATCCAACCTATCGCGAGACGCTTCCGAACGGAGTCAGCTACCGGACCATCGACCAGGTCGAATATTCGCCGGGCGACAATTTGCCGCCGACGATCGTTCCGAAGGGGCGGCTGTTCCTGATGGGGGATAATCGCGACGACAGCCTCGACAGCCGATTCTCGACGGTCGAAGGCGGCATCGGCATGATCCCGATCGATCATGTCGTCGGCCGCGCCACTTTAATCTTCTGGTCGACCGACGGAAGCGCGAGCTATTGGAAGCCATGGACCTGGTTCAGCGCCCTTCGGACCGATCGACTAGCGACGACCATATCGGCGGCGAGCCAATGACCACCGACGTCACCCTTTTCCTCGAAGAGCAGATCGGCCACCGGGCGGACGACCCGGCCCTCTTCGAGGCCGCCTTCACCCATTCGAGCAGCCGCAACGCCAATTACGAGCGGCTGGAGTTTCTCGGCGACCGTGTGCTCGGCCTCGTCATGGCGCGCTGGCTGTTCGAGCGATTTCAAGATGAGCCCGAAGGCAAGCTGTCGCAGCGCTATAACATGCTTGTCGCTCGAGAGACCTGCGCCGAAGTCGGTCGCGAGCTCGGTTTGCCGGCGTTGATCCGCCTCGGAAAGCAGGCGCGCGAGGACGGGGCCAACTGGAGCGACAATGTCGTCGGCGACGTCGTCGAGTCGCTGATCGGCGCTTTGTTCATCGAGCGCGGGCTGGAAACCGCCGAAGCCCTGATCAAGCGTCTTTGGGAGCCGCTGCTCGACGAGCAAAGGCGGGCGCCCAAGCATCCCAAGTCCACTCTCCAGGAATTGTCTGCCTCGCGCGACTTGCCCAACCCCGACTACGAAGTGGTCAGCCGAAGCGGCGCGCACCACACGCCGCGGTTCACCGTTCGCGTGTCGATCCGGACGCTCGGCGAAGCCGAAGGCGAAGGCACGAGCAAGCAGGAAGCCGAAACCGAAGCCGCGAAGGCATTGTTGTCCAAGCTGCAATGAACTCATCGGCAACACGCGCGGGCTTTGTCGCGGTGATCGGCGCTCCCAACGCGGGCAAATCGACCCTCGTCAATGCGCTGGTCGGGCAGAAAGTCGCGATCGTCAGCGCCAAGGCCCAGACAACCCGGGCGCGGCTGATGGGAATCGCGATCGAGGGGACCGCGCAAATCCTGCTGGTCGACACGCCGGGCATATTCCAGCCCAAACGACGGCTCGACCGGGCAATGGTCGCTGCCGCGTGGACGGGAGCGGAGGATGCCGACCTGATCCTGCTTGTCGTCGATTCAGCGGATGGGATCACGGCCGAGGTCGAACGCGCAATCGCCGGTCTCGAAAAGCGCGGGCATCCGCTGTTCCTCGCGCTCAACAAGGTCGACATCGTCAAGAAGGAGCGATTGCTTGGCCTGTCCGCGGCGCTCACCGAAAGACTCGATCCGGAGCGAGTGTTCATGATCAGCGCCGCCCAGGGCGACGGAGTTGGCGACATCAAGGCCGCGCTGGCGGAGGCCATGCCGGAAGGGCCCTGGCTCTATCCGGAGGACGAGGTTTCCGACGCGACCGACCGCATGGTCGCCGCCGAGCTGACCCGCGAGCAGATCTACGAGCAGCTTCACCAGGAGCTGCCCTATGCCTCCGCCGTCGAGACTGAGACGTGGGAGGATCGGCCCGACGGATCGACCGCGATCCGCCAGCAGATACTGGTCGAGCGCGATAGCCAGAAGGCGATCGTCATCGGCAAGGGCGGGCGGCGGCTCAAGGAAATCGGCCAGCTCGCGCGGCAGGCGATCGGCGATCACCTCGGCCGCAAGGTCCACCTGTTCCTCCACGTGAAGGTCAACCCGAAATGGGGCGAGGACCGCGCGCTTTATCGCGACATCGGCCTGGAGTGGGCTGACTAGGCGGACGAAAGCATGTCTTCGACCCACTCGGGCACCAACTCGCCCGCGCGGCCCGTGCGGCTTTCGTCGAACAGGAAACTGCCCAGGCTCGGCTCGAGGTTGATTTCCAATGTGTGCGCTCCGCAATGGCGGGCGGTCTGGACGAAGCCGGCGGCCGGATAAACTGCACCCGACGTGCCTATCGACACGAACAGGTCGCAGGCCTGAAGCGCCCGGTCGATCCGGTCCATTCCGTAGGGCATCTCACCGAACCAGACGATGTCGGGACGAACCGAGCCATCGATCTTGCAGGAAGGACAAACCGCCGCCTGCCCCATCGGCCCGGCCCAGTGGAATCGTTGGTCGCAGACGAGGCACCGTCCGCTCGTCAACTGCCCGTGCATGTGGAGTAGCCGTTTCGAGCCAGCTCGCTCGTGAAGGTCGTCGACGTTCTGCGTGACAAGCAGAAGGTCACCGGGCCATTCCTCGTCCAGCCGCGCGAGCGCCCGGTGCGCCGGGTTCGGCTCGACGGTCGAAAGCCTTTTTCGCCGGGCGTCGTAGAAGGAATGGACCAGCGCCGCATCGCGCAGGAAGGCTTCCGGGGTCGCGACCTCCTCGACCCTGTGACCTTCCCATAGCCCGTCGGCTCCGCGGAAGGTCGCAAGGCCGCTTTCAGCCGAGATTCCGGCACCGGTGAGGATCACGATGTTGCCGATCCGCGAAGCCATGGACGCCGCCTAGCCCTTGACGCGCGCTTGCGCGACTCGCCGCATCGTGTTTGACTTGGTTCGGAGTGGGGTCCTGTGCGCGTGACTTCGGGGGAGGCATGCAATGACCAGGAACAAGCTG
>DASTIF010000031.1:0-25277 GCA_035717805.1 Sphingomicrobium sp. | reverse complement strand
TCAGGCGACGGCGGCTTTCAGCTCGTCGACCAGGTCGAGCCGCTCCCAGGGGAAGAAGTCGGCGTCGGCCTCGCGGCCGAAATGGCCGTAGGCGGCGGTCGGCTCGTAGATCGGGCGATTGAGCTCCAGGCAGGTGCGAATTCCGCGCGGGGTGAGCCCGCCGAGCTTGCCAATCCGGCCGACGGCCAGCTCGAGCGAGTCGTCGGCGACCGAACCGGTGCCGTGCGTGTTGACGTAGAGCGACAGAGGCTCGGACACGCCGATCGCATAAGCGAGCTGGATGGTGCAGCGCCTGGCAAGGCCCGCGGCGACGATGTTCTTGGCGAGATAGCGCGCCGCATAGGCGGCCGAGCGGTCGACCTTGGTCGGGTCCTTGCCGGAGAAAGCCCCGCCGCCGTGCGGAGCAGCGCCTCCATAGGTGTCGACGATGATTTTGCGGCCGGTGAGGCCGGCGTCGCCGTCCGGGCCGCCGATCTCGAACGTACCGGTCGGGTTGATGTGATAGACGGTGCGCTCGGTCAGCAATTCGCCCGGCAGGACCCGCGCGACGACCTGCTTCACGTAGGAATGAAGCTCGGCCTCCTTCTCGCCTTCGTCATAGCCCGGCTTGTGCTGGGTCGAGACGACGATCGCGGTCGCCTCCGCCGGGCGGCCGTTCTCGAACCGCAGGGTGACCTGGCTCTTGGCGTCGGGCTCGAGGAAGGCCGCCGCGCCGGAATGACGGTCGGACGCCATTTCGAGCAGGATCTTGTGGCTGTAGTCGAGAGTCGCAGGCATGAGATCGGGAGTCTCGTCGCAGGCGAATCCGAACATGATCCCCTGGTCGCCGGCGCCCTCGTCCTTGTTGCCTGCCGCATCCACGCCCTGCGCGATATGCGCCGACTGGCCATGGAGATGGTTGGCGAACTCCAGATTGGCCCAGTGGAAGCCGCCTTGCTCGTAGCCGATGCGCTTCACCGTGCCGCGGACGACCTCCTCGATCTCGTCGCGTGCGCCGGGCGCCCAGCCGCCATGCTCGGGCCAGCGCTCCTCGTCGAACATCGGCTTGCAGCGGATTTCTCCGGCCAGCACCACGCGGTTGGTCGTGCACATGGTTTCGCAGGCGACCCGGGCTTCGGGGTCCTTGCCGATCAGCAGGTCGACGATAGCGTCGCTGATCTGGTCGGCGACCTTGTCCGGATGGCCTTCGGAAACGGATTCGGACGTGAAGAGATAGCTGCTGCGCATGCGTTCGGAGGGGCTTTCGGTGGCGCCGACGGCGTGCCGGCTAATGATATAAAGCTTTCGTTATGTCCGCCGATAGCGCCGGGCCCCGGCGAGAGCAATGGCGGCGATGAGCATCGCCGCTGCGAGCAATAAGGGGATGGCGTTGCCGAAGCGCGCGAAGGGCGTCGGCTGCGCCGACGGCGGCGGAAGATAGGCGTCGATCACGCCCGCCTTGTGCCAGCCCAGCTGCTCGACGACGTTGCCGCGCGCGTCGATCAACGCGCTGATGCCAGTCGGCGTGGCGCGGATGATGGGGAGCCCTTCCTCGGCGGCCCGGAGCCGCGCCTGGGCCAGATGCTGCGGCGGGCCCCAGCTTCCGAACCAGGCGTCGTTGGACGGATTGAAGATGAAGTCCGGCCGGTGCTGCCAGTCGACGACATGGCCCGAAAAAATGATCTCGTAGCAAATCTGCAAGCCCACCCGGCCCCAGCGCGGAAGGTAGATGGTTTTGGGACCCGGGCCGGGATCGAAATCGATCTCGCCGGGCGCCAGCCTCGACAGGCCGAGCTTCGACAGCAACGGCCGCATCGGCAGATATTCACCGTAAGGGACGAGATGCGCCTTGTCGTAGCGGCCGACGATCTTGCCGCCGGGCGCGAGGACGAAGACGCTGTTGGTCGCGCCGCCGATCGAGCGGCCGTCGTCCGAAGTGAGGCCCAGCCCGCCAGTCAGAAGGAATTCCCCCGGCTGCAGCGAGGCGGCGGCGCGCGCCCGCTCGAACGCGGCCATGGATTGCGGCGGGCCGTTGCGGGTGTCGGCGAGCGGTTCGGTGACCGCGGCTTCGGGCCAGAAGAGAAGACGCGGCGCGTGGCGCTCGCTGTCTTTTGTCGACAGCGCCGCCAGCCTCCGCGCGGATTCCTCGGCGAAGCCGGGGCGCCATTTGTCCTCCTGGCCGATGTTGGGCTGGACGATCCGGATCGGGCGAAGAAGCAGCGGGTCTTCGGGGACCGGCGAGCTCGGCAGGAGCCAGAGGATTGCCGTGGCGAGGACAATCACAACGCCGGGGAGCCATTTGCGCCGGACCTCCAGCCAGATGACGCTCCCGAGCAGCACGGTCAGCGCCGAGAGCCCGTAGGTGCCGATGAGCGCGGTCAGCGTGATCAGAGCGGTGGGCGTCATTGCCGCCGCAGCCGGGTTCCAGGCGAATCCGGTGAAGATTCCGGCGCGAAGCCATTCGGTCACGGCCCAGGCGCCGGCCAGCGCAAGCACCATCGCGACTTCATTGTCGCGGCCAATCCTCCACGCCAGCCCGGCAGCGAGCGCCGGATAGACGGCGAGATAGAGCGAGACCAGAAGCACGGCGACCCAGCCGAGCCACGGCGGCATGGCCGACTGAAAGGTGAAGGCGGTGGCGATCCAGTTGAGGCTCACCGCGAACTGGCCGAAGCCGAATAGCCAGCCGACGAGAAGCGCCTGCCACAGGCGCTCCGCCCGCCACAGCATCCACAGCAGCGCCGCGAAAGCGACGGGCATCAGCACCCAAAGGCCGAGCGGCTCGAACGCCAGGGCGGACAGGACGCCGGTCAGGAGCGCCAAAGCGAACAGCATGGTCATTCGCAATCATTGCTTCGCGACGCGGCGAATGACAATGGCGCGCGATGGCCATTGCTCCCTTTCACTTCGCATTCACCGTCGATGACCTCGAACGAGCCCGCGGGTTTTACGGCGGACTGCTGAAGTGCCCGGAAGGACGAAGCGCCGAAGACTGGGTCGATTTCAACCTGTTCGGGCACCAGATCGTGGCGCACCTCGGTCCGCGCCGCAAGCGGGTCGAGGCGACCAACGCGGTCGACGGCGAAGCGGTGCCGGTGCCGCATTTCGGTGTCGTTCTGCCGCTGAAGAAATGGAATGCGCTCGCCGAGCGGCTGGTCGAGGCGGACGTCGAGTTCGTGATTCCGCCCACGATCCGGTTCAAGGGTCAGCCGGGCGAGCAGGCGACGATGTTCCTGCTCGACCCGGCCGGCAACGCGCTCGAGTTCAAGGCCATGGCCGACCCCGCGAAACTGTTCGCGAAGGACTAGACGTCCGACTCCGATTCCGGCGCGTGGAGGCGGACCCGGAGAATCTTGCGCGGGTCGGAATCCACCGCTTCGAGCTTCCATCCGGAAGGATGGGTCACGCATTCGCCTCGTTCGGGGATGTGCCCGGCGAGGAGGAAGACCAGCCCGCCCAGCGTATCCACCTCATCCTCTTCCCAGGTCAGGCGCGCGTCGACCGCTTCGGCGAGTTCCTCCAGCTCGATCCTGGCGTCGGCTTCCCAAACGCCGTCGTCGAGCCGGGTCAGCATCCCCGCCTCCTCGATGTCGTGCTCGTCCTCGATCTCCCCGACGATCTCCTCGACCACGTCCTCGATAGTGACGAGACCTTCGGTGCCGCCGAATTCGTCGACGACGATCGCGAGGTGAATCCGCTCCGCGCGCATCCGTGCCAGGAGGTCGATGACGCCCATGCTTTCGGGAACGAACAAGGGGGTCCGCATCATGGCGGGAAGCGAGCGGTCGCGCGCCTTGTCGATCATCGCCGCGAACAGATCCTTGATGTGGACCATTCCGACGATGTCATCGAGGCTGTCGCCATAGACGGGCAGGCGGCTGTGTTCGGCTTCGGCGAAGGCCTTGATCAAATCGTCGAAGCTGGCCGTCGATGACACCGCGACGATGTTCCCGCGAGTGACGCAGATATCGCCTGCGGTCTCGTCGCCGAAGTGCAGGAGGTTGCGAAGCATCTGCCGTTCGACCGGCGTCAGGTCCCCCGCGACCTGATGCGACTCCTCGGCCTCGTCGATCGCTTCCTCGATCTCCGCTCGAAGGGTCTGCTCGCCGTCCTCGCCCCAGATCAGCGCGCGCATGCCGCGCCACAACCGCGATCCGCTATCCTCGTTGCGGGTCGCCATCAGCCGCGCTCCCCATAGGGGTCGGGGATTCCCAGCGCGGCAAGCGCCTCGACTTCGCGCAATTCCATGTCCGCCGCCTCGGCCTCCCCGTCATGGTCGTAACCGAGAAGGTGAAGCGTCCCGTGAACCACGAGGTGGGCCGCATGGCTTTCCAGCGGGATATGCTTCGCGTCGGCTTCGCGGGCGCAGACTCCGCGGGCGAGCACGACGTCGCCGAGCAGGAGGTCGGGCCCTTCCTCGTCCGAAAGCTCGAGCTCGTATCGCTCGGCCATCGGGAAGGAGAGGACATTGGTCGGCTTGTCCTTGCGTCGCCACTCGGCGTTGAGCGCGCGCACTTCCTCGTCGCCGGTCAAGCGGACCGAAAGCTCGACCCGTCGCGGCGATTCGGCGAGCTGCGGGAAGGCGCTCTTCCGGATTGCGGCTTCGGCGGCGGTTCGGACCAGCTTTTGCCAGTCGGTGCTACTGTCCCATTCCCCGTCGGACTCGAGCTCGATGTCGAGAGTCACGAGCCCGGCCCTTCATAGGCCTCGACGATTCGGCCCACCAGGGGATGGCGGACGACGTCGGCGGTGGTGAAGGGGACGATCGCGATTCCCTTGACGTCCGACAGGCGCGACACCGCGTCGTGAAGGCCCGACTTGCCGCCTTCGGGAAGGTCGACCTGCTTGGGATCGCCGCAGATCACCATCCGGCTTCGCATTCCGAAGCGGGTGAGGAACATCTTCATCTGCGCGGGCGTGGTGTTCTGCGCTTCGTCGAGGATGATGAAGGCGTCGTTCAAGGTCCGGCCGCGCATGAAGGCGATTGGCGCGATCTCGATCTCGCCGCTGGCGATGCGCCGTTCGACCTGCTCGGTCGGGAGCATGTCGTACAGTGCGTCGTAGAGCGGGCGGAGATAGGGGTCGACCTTCTCCTTCATGTCGCCGGGAAGGAAGCCGAGGCGCTCGCCGGCCTCGACGGCGGGCCGCGATAGGATAAGCCGGTCGACGCTTCCGCTGATCAGTTGCGACACCGCCTGGGCGACGGCGACATAGGTCTTTCCGGTTCCGGCCGGCCCGAGCGCGAAGATCATCTCGTCGCGAGCCAGCGCCTCCATATAGACCGTCTGTGTCGGCGAGCGCGGGACGATGGTCTTCTTGCGGGTGCGGATCATCACCCGCGGCGGCGAGGTGACTTCATCGGCGATGATCCCGTCGAGACTCGGCTGGGCCGCCATCCCGAGGACCGCCTCGACCGCCTCGGCGTCGATATCGTGGCCCTGCTCGAGCCGGTTGTAGAGGCCAACAAGGACATCGCGGGCGCGCGCTGCCGAATCCGGCTCGCCCTCAATCTGCACGCGGTTGCCGCGCGCGGCGATGTGCACCGCAAGCCGGCTCTCGATGGTGACGAGATGCCGGTCGTAATCGCCGAACAGCGGGCCGAGCAGATAGGGCTCGTCGAATTCGAGCTCCAGCCGGGCGGTGTCCGCAACCGCCTTGAGGTCGCGCCGGGCCATCAGGCGGCCTCTCGCGCGCGAACGGCGCCGGTCATGCTGTTGGGGCCCGCGGCGGTGAGCGTGACGTCGAGCATTTCGCCGGGCGACGCGGTGGTTTCGACATGCACCGACTGGAGCCAGGGCGAGCGGCCGATCATCTGGCCGGGCCGCTTGCCCGGGCGCTCGATCAGCACTTGCGTGTCGCGGCCGACGGCCGAGCGGTTAAAGTCGAGCTGGTGCCCGGCGATCCGCGCCTGAAGACACTGCAAGCGCTCGTCCATAAGTTCGACTGGAATCTGGTCCTCCATGACCGCGGCGGGCGTCCCCGGGCGGGCGCTGTACTTGAACGAATAAGCCGAGGCATAGCGGACCTCGTCGACGATCCGCAGCGTCGCCTCGAAATCCTCCTCGCTCTCACCGGGGAAGCCGACGATGAAATCGCCGGAGATGGCCATGTCCGGCCGCGCTGCACGCATCTTTCCGATCGTGCGCAGGTAGGATTCGACGCTGTGGCTTCGGTTCATCGCCTTCAAAACGCGGTCGCTGCCCGATTGTACCGGCAGATGCAGAAAAGGCATCAATTTGGCGACATCGGCGTGGGCCGCGATCAACTCGTCGGTCATGTCGGCCGGGTGGCTGGTCGTGTAGCGGATTCGCTCCAGCTCATCGATATCCGCGGTGGCGCGGATGAGCGCCGCGAGCCCGCGGCCGCCATGCTCCCAGGCATTCACGTTCTGGCCGAGCAGGACGATTTCCTTCGCGCCGGCATCGACCAGCGCGCGTGCTTCATCGACGATATCGGCGAAAGGCCGGCTGATCTCGGCGCCGCGCGTGTAGGGGACCACGCAATAGGTGCAGAATTTGTCGCAGCCTTCCTGCACGGTGAGGAAGGCGCTGGGGTTGGCGCGGCGGCGCCTGGGCAGAGCGTCGAACTTGGAGATTGCCGGCATGTCGGTGTCGACCGGACGCGCGCCGCGGGCGGCATCGGCGACCATTTCCGGAAGCCGGTGATAGGCCTGCGGGCCGACGACGATGTCGATCATCCGCGAGCGCGCTTTGGCTTCGGCCCCTTCGGCCTGGGCGACGCAACCGGCGAGAGCGATCATCGGCCGGCTGCCATCCTCGCGCTTCAGCCGCCCCACGTCCGAATAGGCCTTTTCGGCGGCCTTCTCGCGGATGTGGCAGGTGTTGAGAACGACGAGGTCGGCATCCTCGCCATCGGGCGCGGCGGCCAGGCCCTCGCCGGACAGAAGCTCGGAAATGCGCTCGCCGTCATAGACGTTCATCTGGCAGCCGAAGGATTTGATTCGGAAGGTCCTGGGGGGTGCGGTCATCGATGCGCCTATAGGCTGGCCGCGCCGCGACTTGAAGCCAGCGCTTGAGCGATCGCTTCGCGCGCCGCTTCCGCCAGCGCCTTGCGGTCTTCGGCGCGAGGGAGCGGGTCGAGAAGACGCACGGTGACGGGGATCGGCCGGGTCCGGCCAAGCGTACGAAGGACGTTCGCCTTGCCCGATTCCTCGTGCCAACCGAGATCGGGCGCCGCCTCTCCATAATCGATCGCGACCGGGCGGACGGCAACGCCAGGCGGCGGCGGAGCGACGGCGGCGAACAGGGTCGAGCGGAAGGGCAGCATGTGCGTTCCCGGTCCCGTCGTGCCCTCGGGGAAAAGCGCCAGCGGCTGCGGCTCTTCGAGCTTCGCTGCTATCGCTTCGGCCTGGCGGGCGGAGGCCCGGCGATCGGTGCGCCGGACGTAGAGCGTGCGATTCTGATCGGCCATCCAATGGATGAACAGATAGCCGAGCTCGTGCTTCGACACGAAGGCGCAACCCGTCGCCCCCGCGAGGACCAAAATGTCGAGCCAGCTGGTGTGGTTGGAGACCAGCAACGTGTGCGGCTCGATCGGTCGGCCAGTGACACGCACCCGGGCGCCGCAGATCCAGGCGGACGCGGCGAGGAAACGTTTCGGCCAGCCCGAGCTTGCGAAGACCGCCTTCGTCGCAAGGTGAAGCGGAAGGCAAGCCGCGAACAGCAGGATGAGCGCGGCGATCCGCGTCCCGGCGACCACCCCTCCCCAACCCCTCCCCTCGAGGAGAGGCGCGGGCGGTGGGGAACTATTGCCGGTTGCGGTTGAGCGCGACGCCGTACAGCTCCATCCGGTGGTCGACGAGCCGGAAGCCGAGCTTCTCGGCGATCCGCTTCTGCAGAGCTTCGAGCTCCTCGTCGACGAACTCGACGACATTGCCGGTTTCGACGTCGATCAGATGGTCGTGATGCTCGTCGGACACCGCCTCGTAACGCGAGCGCCCGTCGCCGAACTCGTGGCGCTCGAGGATCCCGGCCTCCTCGAACAGGCGGACCGTCCGATAGACTGTCGCGATCGAGATTCGCGGGTCGACCGCCGAGGCGCGCTCGTGGAGCGTTTCAACGTCCGGATGATCTTCCGATTCCGACAGGATTCGGGCGATCGTCCGGCGCTGCTCGGTGATCCTCAGGCCCTTGTCCGCGCACAGGGCTTCGACATCGATGACTGCGTGGCTCATGACGCCAAGGTAAGGCTCGCCCAGCGGCTGGTAAAGAGAAGCGGCGGCAAGGCTATTTCGACTTGCGGCTCCGGCGGCGCTTGGTCCCGAGCCCGATCGACTTGGCGAGGGTGCGGCGCTGCTCGGCATAATTGGGAGCGACCATCGGATAGGCCGACGAAAGGCCCCATTTCTGGCGATATTCTGCCGGAGTCATTTCGTGGTTTGTCATCAGATGGCGCTTGAGCATCTTCTGCTTGTTGCCGCATTCCAGGCAGACGACGTAATCGGGCTTGAGCGAGGAGCGGATCGCCACCTTCGGCTCGGGCTTTTCGGCCCGGCTGGCCTGCTCGCCGGTAATTCCGACCAGTGCGTGATGCACGTTCTGGATGAGATTGGGCAGGTCGCTGACCGCGACGCTATTGTTGCTTACATGCGCCGCGACGATGTCGGCGGTAAGAGTGAGCAGCGTATCTTCAGCGCCGTCATTGTCTGGCATCACGAGGTTCTCCGGATATTCGATCGGTTGAGGAGAGGCGTTTAGCCAGTCCAAAGATTTGCGGCAATAGAGCGCGACTATTGATTCCAATTAATCTTTTGGCGTCAAAACGAATGTCAGCGCGTCGTATCGATCGCCGTCACGGCCCTGGTAGTAATTGCGCCGCCGATTGGCTTGCTCGAACCCAGCTGCTTCGTAAAGGCGGACGGCCGGATTACCGTCACGGACTTCGAGGTGAATTCGGCTCGCCCCATTTTGCTTTGCATCTTCAATGAAATGATCGAGTAGTTGGCGGCCTATTCCGCGGCCGCGCGAGTGCGGCTCGACGGCGAGCAATAGCAGCTCCGAATCGTCGACTACCGTCCGATAGAGCGAGAAGCCGCGCACGGAATCGTCGCGAGCGAGGACGAGCCTGACGCCGGTCATCGGCAGGATCCCTGCGCATTGCGACCGGGTCCAGGCTTCCCCGTAGCGATCGCCGAAGGCGGCGGTCATGACCCGCATGACCGAATCGAGGTCCTCCGACCCGCCGATGACGAATTCCACGGTCATGCCGCGTTTCTGGCCTTCGCGTCGGGCGCCCGGGCATAGAGCGGCGCCGGCGGCAGGTTTCGAAGCGCCTTCGGAAGGCGAAGAGCATTTGCGGCCGAGGGCCAGACATCGAGTGCACGTCCGGTGCCTCGCGCCTCGACCAGCGCAGCCGCGCCGGGTCCGGCGACGACCTCCGAATCGACGGCGGACGCGGCTTGATCGGGCGGAAGGTTCGTCAGCGGCCCGGCCTCGTTGAACGCTTCGTCGAACTGCTGGACGAACAGTTCGCCGTGGCCTCCGTTGACGGCTGCAGCAACCGGACCAGAGGTTTCCGCCGAGGCGGCGAGAAGCGCTAGCGAGGACATGCCGTGAAGCGGGACGTCCCAGCCGATTGCGAGGCCGTGCGCCGCCGCGATTCCGACCCGTATTCCGGTGAAGCTTCCCGGGCCGACACCGACGAGGATCTCGTCGGCGCGCCGTCCGTCCAGAAGCTCGGCGAGCATCGGCGCCAGGCGCTCGGCATGGCCCCGGCCGATGACCTCGTCGGCGCGCGCAACGCAATTGCCGCCGTCGAACAAAGCGGCGGTGCAGGCGGCGCTGGACGTGTCGATCGCTAGGATCATCGCAATATCCCGAAGCCGATGCCTCGAATGGGCCACAGCCGCGCGGCCGGGGCAACCCCCTAGATGGCTTCGATACTTTCGACCTCGGGCACGTAGTGCTTGATCAGGCTTTCGATTCCGCGCTTGAGCGTGATCTCCGACGAAGGGCAGCCCTGGCAGGCGCCGTGCATCGACAGGTACAAATGACCGTCGCGATAGCCCTTGTAGATGATGTCGCCGCCGTCCTGCGCCACCGCCGGCCGCACCCGCGTGTCGATCAGTTCCTTGATCTGGTCGATGATTTCGCGGTCCTCCGGGTTCTCGTCGAAATCATCCGCGGCGACGCTGATTCCTGCCGCGTTTCCCGGTTTGAACAAGGGCGCGCCGGTGACGAAATGGTCGAGCAGAGCCTCGATCACGACCGGCTCGAGGTCGGTCCACGAGACTCCCGGCGCGACGGTCACCGAAACGAAGTCGCGACCGTAGAAGACGCCTTCGACCATGCCGGTCGCGAACAGCGCTTCGGCGAGCGGCGACGCTTTTGCGCTGTCGGCGTCCGCGAAGTCGCGAGTCCCGGCTTCCATGACCGTCTGGCCAGGAAGGAACTTGCGGGTGGCCGGATTGGGCGTGTGCTCGGTGCGGATCAGCATGGCGGCGATGTGGCCCTCTCGCTCCTCGCAATCAAGGACCGAAAGGCGGCGCGCCGGCGACGACCCAGCGGGTGATTGCTACAGCGGCCGTGAGGCAGAGTAACGCGACCCACCATTTCGCCGGCCTCATCGGCGGCGCGCCGGGTACGACTTCGCCCCGGCCGCTGATCATCGCGCCGGTCAGCTTCTTGCCGCTGAACAGGCGGTAGAAGGCGATTGCCGCGACGTGCAGGACGATGAGGTAGAGCAGGATATCGAACCATTGCTCGTGAAGATCGCGGGCCGAGTCCGACGTGTCGGAACTAACGAGCTGGGCGAGCGGGCCGAAAAACAGTCCGTCCTCGTCCTGAGCGACGAGGCCGAGGCCGACCTGGATCGCCACCGCGAGAAGAAGAGCGACGACGCTCAGGGCGCCAAGCGGGTTATGCCCGATTCCGCGCCAGTGGCCGCGAAGGTAGCCGGCGACGGCGCCCGGCCCGCGAACGAAGTTGGAAAAACGCGCGGTCGAGCTTCCGAACAGACCCCAGAGCAGTCGGAACAGCAGCAGGGCGAGGATCGCGCAGCCCGACCAGATATGCCACTCAGTCCGGTGATATTCGGCCGACCACCAGCTGAACGCGATGAGCGCCGCCAGCAGCCAATGGGTCAGGCGTGTCGGCAGGTCCCAGACCGGCTGCCGCGCGCCGAGCTCGCGGCTCAGTGATGCATCTCCTTGCGGTATTTGTCGTGGCACGCCTTGCAGGTCTTCCCGAGCTCGCTCCAGCTTGCCTTGATGCGGGTGACATCGCCGCTCGCCGCCGCCGCGTCGAACGCCTTCGCGGCCTGGCGGAATGCCAGATCCTTTTCGGCAACGTCAGCCGAGCTCTGCCAGATTTCGGGCTTTGCTCCCGTCTTGCCGACATCGGGGCCAGTGCCGGGCCTGAACCAGCCCGGAGTTTTCGGCGCCAGCTCCGCGATGGTCGCGGCAGCGGCGCGGATGGCCGCGAGGTCGGGCGAGCTGCTCTTGAGCTGGCGACTGATGGTCTTGGCCGACTTGCCAATCTTTTCCATGCCTTCATGGCGCTCGTGCATGACGGCCTTGGCTTCCTCGCCCGCGACCGCAGTGCCGAGCGGCGCGGCGGCATCGATCGGTTCAACCGGATCGGCGGCGGCGCTGTTGGTCGGCTGTTCCGTGTTTGGCGCGGGTTGCTGCGCCTTGCAGGCTCCAAGCAGGCAAAAACCGGCGGCGGCCAGGATTACGCTGATACGATTCACATTCCCTCCCTGTCGCTACTTCGTCTCGTCCGGCGCTTTCCAGCTGTCGTCGATCATCTTGATGATACCGGAGAAGTCCTTGTTTCCGCCGCCTCGGTTCACGAACCGCTGGTACAATTCCTCCGCCTCGCCGCCCATCGGTGTGTAGGCGCCGGCCTGCTGCGCGGCTTCCTCGGCGAGCTTCAAATCCTTGAGCATGAGCGAAGCTGCGAAGCCGCCTTCGTAATCGCTGTCGGCGGGAGTCGTCGGGCCGACGCCCGGCACCGGACAGTAACTGGTCATCGACCAGCTCTGCCCCGACGCCTGGGAGGAAATGTCGAAGAAGGTCTGCGGGTCGAGCCCGAGCTTCTGCGCGAGCACGAACGCTTCGCAGGTCGCGATCATTGTCGCGCCCAGGATCATGTTGTTGCAGATCTTCGCCGCCTGACCCGCGCCCGGCCCGCCGGCGTGGATCACGGCCTTGGCCATCGGGTCGAGGATTGGTTGCGCGCGGGCGAACGCCTTGTCGGACCCGCCGACCATGAAAGCCAGGCTGCCGCCGGCGGCCGCGGCGATCCCGCCCGATACCGGTGCGTCGACCATCTCGAAGCCGCGATCCACGGCTTCGCCCTCGGCCGTCCGCGCGCTCGCGACGTCGATCGTCGAGCAGTCGATCAGCAGCGCGCTCGGCGGAGCGGCGTCGAACACATGATTGCGATAGACTTCCAGCACGTGCCTGGCGGCCGGGAGCATCGTGATGACCACCTCGGCGTCACGGCACGCTTCCTCGGTCGATCCGGAGCGGCTGCAGCCGGCTTTCACCGCCTGATCGAGCGCGGCGTCGCTGAGGTCGAAGGCGTGAACGTCGTGCCCGGCCTTCACCAGGTTCGGCGCCATCCCGCCGCCCATGTGCCCCAAGCCGATGAATGCGACACGCGCCATTTGCTGCTCCTCGTTCCTCGGCGAAGGCCGGGGTCCAGTCCAATCAAAAAACAGCCGCCGCCGGCGGCTCCTGGGCCCCGGCCTTCGCCGGGGAACAATATATCTTCCCTTCCACTCTCCCGGCCGCTATTCTACGAAGGCGGCCATGCCTTCCTTCTGGTCCTCGGTTCCGAACAGGCCGTGGAACAGCCGCCGCTCAAAGCGGATTCCCTGGCCCAGCGGGATTTCGAAGGCGGCGTTGATCTGTTCCTTTACCGCGATCGCGGCGAGCGGCGGCATCGAGGCGATGGCTTCGGCGGTTTTCATCGCTTCGTCGAGAAGCTGCTCCGCGGGGACGACCTTCGCCACCAGGCCCGATCGCTGGGCCTCCGCCGCATCCATCATCCTGCCGGTGAGGCACATCTCCATCGCCTTGGCCTTGCCCACCGCCCAGGTCAGCCGCTGCGATCCGCCCATTCCGGGCGTGACGCCGAGCTTGATCTCGGGCTGGCCGAATTTCGCGCTGTCGGCGGCGATTATGAAATCGGCCATCATCGCGACCTCGCATCCGCCGCCGAGCGCATAGCCCGCGACCGCCGCGATCCACGGCTTGCGTGTCGCGGTGACTTTTTCCCATCCGGCGAAGAAGTCGGAGGAATACATTTCGGCGAAGCCCTGGCTCGACATCTCCTTGATGTCCGCGCCTGCGGCGAACGCTTTTTCCGATCCCGTGAGGACGAGGCAGTGCTGGCTGTCGTCGCGGTCATAGGCGGCGAAGACCTCGATCAGCTCTTTCAGGACCTCGCTGTTGAGCGCGTTGAGCGCCTGCGGGCGGTTGAGCGTCACAAGCGTAACCGCGCCGCGCTTTTCGACGAGGATGGTGGAAAATTCGGTCATTCGGCGGTCTCCGGAAACGGCGTCCATCGTTCGCTCGGCGGCAGAGGCGCGAACAGCGCGTCGAGCATGTCGCCGGTCACGCCTTCGGGCGTCGGCGGATCCCAGCCGGGCGCATTGTCCTTGTCGATCAGAAGCGCCCGGACTCCCTCGCGAAAGTCGTGGGTCTGAACGATCCGCCCGGCGAGCGCATATTCGGCGCGCATCTCGTCGGTGAAGCTTGCGCGTTCCGCTCCTTCCGAGAGCAGCCGAAGCGACACCTTGCACGAAAGCGGGCTCTTGGTCCTCAGCGTCGCCAGCTCCCGTTCCGCCCACTCGCTCTCGTCATTTGCGAGCGCGCTCAGGACCTCCTCGAGCCGGTCGGACGCGAACAGGCGATTGATGAGCGCGAGAGTGTCGGAGATTTTGGAGTCTGGCGCATTTTCCGCGGCCCCGCCGAGAGTCCCGGAAATGCGATCGGGCGCCTCGTGGATTCGCGCGACGAGGGTTTCGATCGAGGCGCTGGGGACGTAGTGCGTGGCAAGCCCGAGATAGGCGCAGTCGGCGCCGTCCATCCGGGCGCCGGTCAGCGCCATATATGCGCCGACCCGGCCGGGAAGCCGCGGCAGGTACCAGCCGCCGCCGACATCGGGGAACAGCCCGATTCCTGTCTCGGGCATGGCCAGGCGGGTGTTTTCCGTCGCGACCTTGAAGGCGCAGGGCTGGGAGATACCGACTCCGCCGCCCATCGTGATCCCATCCATGATCGCGACGGTCGGCTTGGGGTAGGTGAACAGCAGGTGGTTGAGCCGATATTCGGCGAAGAAGAATTCGCGCGCCTTGTGTGCGTCGCCTTCGCCGCTTTTGGCAAGCATGACGACGTCGCCGCCGGCGCAAAAGCCGCGGCCTTCGGCATGGTCGATGACGACAGCCTCGATGCTCGAGTCCGTCCGCCATCGAAGCAGAGCCTCGCTCATCGCCTGGCACATCTCGGTGGTAAGCGCGTGGATTGCCTTCGGGCGGTTGAGGCGAAGCCGCCCGACGCCGCGCTCGGCGGAGATGATGACGTCGTCTGTCATGGTCCTTCGATACGGGCCTTCGACAAGCTCAGTCCCTACTCAGGATGAGCGATGGAAAAACACGTCCGCTCATGCTGAGTAGACGCTGAGCCCGGCGAAGCGGCGTATCGAAGCACGAGCGCATCACTGCCTCAGCAAATCCCGGCTGATGATGATCCGCATGATCTGGTTGGTGCCTTCCAGGATCGAGTGGACCCTTAGGTCGCGCCAGAAGCGCTCAATCGGATAGTCCATCAGATAGCCGTAGCCGCCGTGCAGCTGGAGCGCGCGGTCGACGATGGAGGAGCCGCTGTCGGTCGCAAGCCGTTTGGCCATTGCCGCGAATTTCGTCTTGTCGGGCGCGTTGGCGGTGACTTTTGCCGCGGCGACGTAGAGCAGATAGCGCGCCGCCTGGAGCTCGGTCTCCATGTCCGCAAGCATGAACTGCGTATTCTGGAAATCCGCGATCGCCTTGCCGAACTGTTTGCGGTCCTTGGTGTAATTGATCGCCTCGTCGAGGCAGCGCTGCGCGCCGCCCAGCGAGCAGGCGCCGATGTTGAGGCGGCCGCCGTCGAGGCCCATCATCGCGATACGGAAGCCTTCGCCTTCCGCCCCGACGCGGTTTTCGACCGGGACCCGAACTTCGTCGAAATTGACCTGGGCGGTGGGCTGGGAATGCCAGCCGAGCTTTCGCTCCTGCGCGCCGAAGCTGACGCCTTTCATGTCTTGTTCGATGACCAGGCAGGTGATGCCCTTGGGCCCGTCCTCGCCGGTCCGGACCATCGCCACCATGAGGTCGTTGGCGCCGCCGCCGGAAGTGAAGGCCTTGGACCCGCTGACGACATAATGGTCGCCGTCCAGCACGGCCTTCGTCTTGAGCGCCGCCGCGTCCGAGCCCGAAGACGGTTCGGTCAGGCAATAGCTCGCCATTTTCTCCATCGGGATCAGCGAGGGCAGATATTTTTGCTTCACTTCATCGGAGCCGAAGCGGTCGATCATCCAGCTCGCCATGTTGTGGATCGAAATGAAGGCGCTGGTCGAAGGACAGCCGTAGGCCATGGCTTCCATGATCAGCGCGGCCTCGAGCCGGCCGAGCCCGATCCCGCCGGATTCCTCGCTCACGTAGATGGCGCCGAAGCCGAGCTCCGCGGCCTCGCGGATCGTGTCCTTCGGGAAGATATGCTTCTCGTCCCACTCGGCCGCGAAGGGGGAGATCGCGTCGGCGGTGAACTTGCGCGCCATTTCCTGGATCTGGAGCTGGTCGTCGGTTAGCTCGAACTGGTGCATGGGCTGGGGCCTTAGCGGCGGTTGCAGCGCCTGTCAGCACGGCAGTCCTTTTGTTTACCCGGCTGAGCTATCGTCGGGCGCGATCTGTCGAAAGGACGGATGATGGGCGACGATTTCGACGGCTGGCTGTTGCTGATCGCGGGGGGATGGCTGACGCTCCAGCTTGCGGCTTTCGCGCTATTGCGCGGCGGATGGCGGCGCGCGGCGTGGGTTTCGGCTGGAACGATGGCGCTCGCGCTGTCCGTGGCGGTGCTCGGAGTGCTCGGCGGCTCGAATCTCGCGCCGATCTGGGTTGTGTTCGCGCTGCCGCTCTGCCTGGCGTGGATCGTCCTCTTGTGGTTCGTTCGCGCCCTGTGCTGGGCCGTCAGCAGCGCACGTATCTGAAGCTCGCCATCGGATCTCGATCGGTCCGGACGAGATTGCCGTCCTGAACCTCGAGAGTCTCGTGCCGGGTCCATTTCTGGCCTTCGCCGGTGAAGGCGAAATCGCCGCTGATCGAATCCGGCGACGTCTGGATGTTTGCCGACGGAACCGCGCGCGATTCGTAAAATCGAAGCTCGTTCGCGTTGACCACCAGAAGGCCTTTGGCGTCGCCCAGGGCCGAGGTGCAGTCGCGCGGCGTCAGACCCCAGCGTCCGCGAAGCGCGGCAGGAATTTCGGCCGGCGCGGCGGTTTCGGCCGCGGTCGCCATATTGGCGGGCGCGGTCGGCTCCGCGGCATTGGCCGGAGCAGAGGCGGTCGGGCTAGGGGATACGTCCCTGGCTATCGGCAATTCGTCGTTGTTCTGAAGGTTGTCGGCAACAGGATCGCGCCCGCCGCAGGCGGCGAGTGCAAGTGCGGCAAAACAGGCGTACGCAGGCCTCATGCTCGCTTAACGGCCGTGACCCCGGCGTGGTTTCAGGTCCTTACCCCATGGTCGGGATCATGAACGCCTGCTTGTCGTCGGCGTCGACGAACCCGTCGGGCCAGCGCTGGGTGACCACCTTGGTCTTGGTCCAGAAGCGAATGCCTTCCTGGCCGTACTGGCCGATGTCGCCGAACCCGGAGCGCTTCCAGCCGCCGAAGCTGTGGTAGGAGACCGGGACCGGGATCGGAACGTTGATGCCGACCATTCCGACATTGACCCGCTGGGTAAATTCGCGCGCGGCATGGCCGTTGCGGGTGAAAATCGCGACCCCGTTCCCGTACTCATGGCTCGAGGGGAGGCGGACCGCTTCCTCGAAATCGTTCACCCGGACCATTTGCAGCACCGGCCCGAAAATCTCCTCCTTGTAGGATTTGAAGCTCGGCTTGACGTGATCGAAGAAGGTCGGGCCGATGAAGAAGCCCTTTTCGTTGCCCTGCAGCTTGAAGCCGCGACCGTCGACGACCAGCTCGCCGCCCTCGTCGATGCACATCTGGATATAATGCTCGATCCGCTCCTTGTGGGCCTGGCTGACCACCGGCCCATAATGGGCCTCGGGGTCGGTTGAAACGCCCACTCGAAGCGCGCTGATCGCGGGGATGAGCTTTTCGCGGAGACGGTCGGCGGTCTCGTCGCCGACGGGAACGACGACGGGCAGCGCCATGCAGCGCTCGCCGGCGGAGCCGAAGGCCGCTCCGGCAAGGTCGTTGACGACCTGGTCGAGGTCGGCGTCGGGCATGACGATGCCGTGGTTCTTGGCGCCGCCGAAGGCCTGCACCCGTTTCCCGTTCGCGGTTCCGCGCGAGTAGATATATTGCGCGATGTCGGAGCTTCCGACGAAGCTCACCGCCTTGATGTCCTCATGGTCGAGGATCGCGTCGACCATTTCCTTGTCGCCGTGGACGACGTTCAAGAGCCCGTCGGGAAGGCCGGCCTCCGTCATCAGCTCGGCGAGGCGGATCGGGACCGAAGGGTCGCGTTCGGACGGCTTTAGGATGAAGGCGTTGCCGCAGGCGATCGCCGGGCCGAACATCCACATCGGGATCATCGCCGGGAAGTTGAACGGCGTGATCCCCGCGCCGATGCCGAGCGGCTGGCGCATCGAATAGACGTCGATTCCGGTGCCCGCGCCCTGCGTATATTCGCCTTTCAATGCCTGCGGGATTCCGCAGGCATATTCGATGACTTCAAGCCCCCGCTGGACATCGCCGCGGCTGTCCGCGAGCACCTTGCCATGCTCCGAGGACAGAAGCTCGGCGAGCTCGTCCATGTGCGCTTCGACCAGTTCCCTGAAGCGGAACATGACCCGTGCCCGGCGCTGCGGGTTGGTCGCCGCCCAGCCGGGCTGGGCCGCATTTGCCGCATCGACCGCGCGCTGGAGCTCGGCGGCGGTGCCGAGCTTGACCTTTGCCTGAACCTCGCCTCGGTTGGGGTCGAATACGTCGCCGCTGCGGCCGCTCGAGGAATAAGCTTCACCGGCGATGAAATGGTCGATGTCACGCAACATATGTGCCGTCCTGATTTTCGAGTCTTCGGGGTCGCGGGTCCACTAGTCCCTTGGCGGCCATATGGCTAGGCAGTCGGCCGATGCGCGCATCCCGAAGCTTTGAAACGGATCGTCCCGCACAGCCCAATATCGCCGGGGGAATGGCGCTTCGGCTCGGAAGCGCGCTGGCGCTGGCGCTGATGTTCGCTGGCGTCAAATGGGCGGGGCGCCACGGCGTCGGCGTGATCGAAAGCCTGTTCTACCGGCAGCTCGGGACGGCGCTTTGCGCGGCGGCGTTCGTCGCGATCGGACCGGGGTTCGATTCGCTGAGGACGAGGCGCGTCGGGGCCCATGTCGCGCGCATGGCGATCGGGCTGGTTGCGATGGGGCTCAACTTCCTCGCCTTCATGCTGCTTCCGCTGGCCGAAGCGACCGCGATCGGCTTTTCGGTCCCGATCTTCGCGACATTGCTCGCGGCGGTCGTGCTCGGCGAGCCGACCGGCAAATGGCGCTGGGGCGCGGTCATCGCGGGGTTCGCCGGCGTGTTGGTCATCATTCAGCCGGGCAGCGGGCACGTGGGATTTCACGGCGGCCTCGTCGCCGTCGCCGCAGCCCTCTCGACGGCCTGCGCCACCATCGCGATCCGACGTCTGGGCGCGACCGAGGCGGTTGCGACGACCGTGTTCTGGTTCGGTGCGAGCTCGCTGGTTCCGCTGGCGCTGGCGATGCCGTTCGTCGGCGCGGCGCACGATCCGACCACCTTCGCCGTGATAGCGGGCTTCAGCCTTGCCGGGGGAATCGCGCAGCTGGCGCTCACCGGCGCGCTCCGGCTCGCGCCCGTCGCCCTCGTCATGCCGATGGATTATTCGTCGCTACTGTGGGCGAGCCTGCTGGGCGCCTTCATCTTCGGCCAGCTTCCGTCGCCGTGGACATGGGTCGGCGCTCCGATCGTGATTTCCGCGGGCCTCGTCATCCTCTGGCGCGAGCAGCGGCTCCGAAGGGCTGGTAGCAGCGCTCAAGCGGTTGCAGAATGACCGGAATGAACAAGCCTCTCGTCGCAATCGTCCTCGGTTCAATCTCACTTGCGGCCGCGCCGCCGTCGCCGGATGCGCGGCTCAAGCAAATTGTCGCGCCGGTGAGCGCACGGTTACTTAAGAGCAATGTCGAAGCCCTGGTCGGCTTCGGGACCCGTCACACTTTGTCGTCGCAATCCGACCCCAAGCGCGGGATCGGAGCGGCGCTCGAGTGGACCGAGGACCGGTTCGAAAGTTTCGGGCTGGCGACGGTTCGGCCATGCGACACGGTCACTGGCCGGCGGGTGCCGCAGCCCACGCGCGTCTGCGACATGGTGGCGATTCAGCGGGGCACCGAGCGGCCCAACGACGTCGTCATCATCACCGGCCATATCGACAGCCGGGTCAGCGACGTCATGAACTTCACCTCCGACGCCCCGGGCGCCAACGACGACGGCTCCGGCACTGCGGCGGTGATCGAAGCGGCGCGGGTGCTGTCGAAGCACAAATTCCCGGGCACGATCGTCTATGCGGCGCTTTCGGGCGAGGAACAGGGGCTGCTCGGCGCGACGATCCTCGCCGATTACGCGAAGGCGCAGGGCTGGAACGTCATCGCCGATTTGAACAACGACATCGTCGGCAACAGCTGCTCGTCGGACGGCGTGTGCGACGACAGCCATGTGCGCGTGCTGTCCGAAGGCCCGCGCTCGCAAGGGCAGGCCGAGCTTGCCGACGCCATGCATAGCCTCGGTGGCGAGAACGATTCCCCGTCGCGCAACATCTCGCGCTATCTCGACAGCCTCGCCGACCGGCTCGATATCGGGCTCGACGTGCGGCAGATCTGGCGAACCGACCGCTTCGGACGCGGCGGCGACCACATCCCGTTTCTCGAGCTCGGCTATCCCGCCGCGCGGATCACCGTCGCGGTCGAAAATTACAACTGGCAGCATCAGGATCTGCGGACCGAGAACGGGATCGCCTATGGCGACACCATCGAGCATATGGATTTCGACTATCTGGAGAAAGTGACCAGGCTGAACGTCGCCGCGCTTGCCTCCATCGCCAGCGCCCCGCCGCCGCCCGAACCGAAGGTCGAGGGTGCCGTGGGCACGGATACCATCCTGACCTGGGCACCAGTTCCGGCTGCGGCTTCGTACAGGGTCTGGTGGCGGCGAACCGACGCCAGCCAGTGGGCCGTCGCCCGGGAGCTTGCGGCCGATCGGTGCACCGAGAAATGCAAGATCACTTTACCGCACATCCGCGTCGACGACTGGATATTCGGTGTGGCGTCGGTGAGCGCCGACGGGTTCGAAAGCCCGGTCGCCTCGGCGGCACCGGGCGGGGCGTTCAGGCCGTATGTGGCGCCGCCAGAAAAGAAGTAACTCGTCATTGCGAGCGGAGCGAAGCAATCCATATGGGCGTTTGCGCCGCTGGATTGCTTCGTCGCTGCGCTCCTCGCAATGACGATGGGAGGGTGAAATGGCCGGCGGATGGACCCGCGACGGAGCGGTTCAGGACCAGATCGACGACACCGTGAAGGACGCGGTCCTTCGCGCCCGCGCTTTGACGCCGAAGGGCGAGAGCGCTTTCGAGTGCGACGATTGCGGCGAGCCGATCCCCAAGAAGCGGCGCGATGCGCTTCCCGGAGTGCGCACCTGCGTCGCCTGCCAGGCCGAGCGCGACCGGGCCGTGGTCCATTCGACCATCAACCGGCGCGGAAGCAAGGATAGCCAGCTTCGTTGACCAGGACCGTCATTGTGAGCGTAGCGAAGCAATCCAGAGGAACCTCTGTGCAACTGGATTGCTTCGTCGCTACGCTCCTCGCAATGACGATGTGAAATGGCAAAGAAACGCACCGCCGACCTCCCCAGCCGCAAGCAGATCCTCGACTTCATCGCGTCGTCCGGCCAGCCTGCCGGCAAGCGCGAAATCGCCCGGGCCTTCGGATTGTCCGGGCAGGACAAGATCGATCTCAAGCGGTTGCTCAAGGACATGGCCGACGAAGGGCTGATCGACAGCTCGCCGGGGCGCGCGTTCCATAAAACCGGAGGCGTGCCCAAGGTGACGGTGCTCCGGATCGTCGAGAGCGACGACAGCGGCAACGTCTTCGCGGTGCCCGAACATTGGGAGGCCGACGTCCCGCCGCCCAAGCTTCGGGTCGTCGAGCGCGGACGGCGGAGCGCTCTCGGCATCGGCGACCGAATCCTGTCGCGGACCGAGGAGCGGGGGCAGGGCTGGATCGCCCATCCGATGAAGAAGCTCGCGCGCGCCGCCGAGTTGGTGCTCGGCGTGATCCGCGAGGACGGCGGGCGTTATTGGCTGACTCCGGTCGAGAAGAAGGAACGGCGCGAGCTTCCCGTTGGCGAGCTGAAGGACGCCGTGGCGGGCGACCTGGTGCTTTGCGAAGTGTCCGGACGCGGGCCGCGAGTGACGGCCCGGGTGGACGCCGTTCTCGGCGACCCGTTCGCGCCCAGGAGCTTCAGCCTGATCGCGATCCACAAGTACGAGCTTCCGCACGAGTTCAGGGACGCCGCGATCGAAGAGGCGAAGCGGGTTGCGAAGCAGCCGCTCGGCGAGCGCGAGGACCTGACCCACTTGCCGATCCTGGCGATCGACCCCGCCGATGCGCGCGATCACGACGATGCGATCTGGGCTGAGGCGGACGGCGACGGCGGCTGGAACGCGATCGTCGCGATCGCCGACGTCGGCTTCTACGTCCGGCCGGGAAGCGCTCTGGACAAGGCGGCGCGGTCGCGCGGCAACAGCGTCTATTTCCCGGATCGGGTCGTGCCGATGCTTCCGGAAGAGCTGTCGGCCGACATCTGCTCGCTGCGCGCCGGCGAGGAGCGCGCGGCAATGGCGTGCCATCTGAAAATCGCGGACGACGGAACCCTCAAAAGCTGGAGATTTACACGGGCAAAGATTTGCGTGGTGGCAAACATTGCCTATGAGAATGCGCAGGCCGCAATCGACGCCGCCAGCGAGGAACGAGTCGAAGTTTCGTCGCCGACATGCTTCATGCCCGAGGTCGAAGGGCCGGTGCCGCCCGAGCTTGTCGAGACCGCGCTCAAACCCTTGTGGGGCTGCTGGCGAGCGCTGTTGAAGGCGCGCGAGAAGCGCCAGCCGCTCGAGCTCGACCTTCCCGAGCGGCAGGTGATGCTCGACGAAAAGGGCCGGATCCAGTCGGTCGCGCCGCGCGAACGGCTCGACGCGCACCGGCTGGTCGAGGACTATATGATCGCCGCCAACGTCGCCGCGGCGCGCGCCCTGGAAGCGAAGAAGGCGCCGGTCATGTACCGCGTCCACGAGCCCCCGAGCCGCGAGAAACTGGTCGCGCTCAAGGACTATCTCGACACTTTCGACATCGAGTTCGCGCTGGGCCAGGTGATCAAGCCGGAGACGTTCAACCGGATCATCGAACGCGTCGGCGACGCGGAGTTCCGCCCCGAGGTCATGGAGCAGCTGCTTCGGACCCAGATGCAGGCGCGCTACTCGCCCGAGCGGCTGGGCCATTTCGGGCTCGCGCTCGCGACCTACGCGCATTTCACTTCGCCCATCCGCCGCTACGCCGACCTGCTCGTCCACCGCTCGCTGGTCAGCGCCTACAAGCTCGGCGAGGGCGGGCTTGCGCCGGAAGACGCGGAAAAATTCGAGGAGATCGGCGAGCAGATTTCGCGTCTGGAGCGCCGCGCGATGGAGGCCGAGCGCGAAACTCTCGATCGCTATGTCGCCGCCTTCCTCGCCGATCAGGTGGGCCAGCTGGCCGACTGCCGCATCACCGGGGTTCAGCCGTTCGGCTTTTTCGCCACGGTGCAGGAGCTGGGCGGCGACGGGTTGGTGCTCGCCTCGACTCTCGCCAACGAATATTTCCGTTACGACGAGAAAGCCCAGGCGCTGGTCGGGGAGGAGAGCGGCGAGACCTACCGGCCCGGCCAGAAATTGAAGCTGAGGATCGTCGAGGCCAATCCGGTGTCGGGCGCGCTTCGCTTCGAGCTTCCGGAAGGGAGCTATGGCGGCGCTCCGAGACAGCGAGCCGACAGGGTCCGGCGTAGCGGACAGCGGCGCGGTCGCCCCGCGAACATCCGCCACAGCAACCGCCGCCGCTGAATCGGCCGTCGCAACCATTGCCGCCGCTCGTCATTGAAGCGGCAAGGAGACAGCAATGGCCTACAAGATCGCAATTCTCGTCGGGAGCCTTCGCGAAGCGAGCTTCAACCGCCGCATCGCCCGGTCGATGTGCGCTATCCGCAACGATGGCCTCGATTGCTCGATGATCGAGATCGGCGATCTGCCGCTCTACAACCAGGATTACGACTCGCTGCCCGAGCAGCCGGAGCAATATGTCCGGTTCCGCGACAAGGTCGGCTCGGCCGACGGCGTATTGTTCGTCAGCCCCGAATATAATCGTGGCATCCCGGGCGTCCTGAAAAACGCGATCGATGTCGGGTCGAGGCCCTATGGCAAAAGCGTCTGGAACGGGAAGCCGGCGGCCATCGTCACCGCGTCACCGGGTTCGATCGGCGGCTTCGGATCGAACCACCAGATCCGCCAGGCCTGCGTGTTTTTGAACATGCCGGTCATGCAGCAGCCGGAAGCCTATCTGGGTCACGTGACCGACGACAGCTTCGACGAGGACGGTTGCCTGAAGGACGGGCCGTTGAAGGAGCTGGTGACCAAGCTCGCCCACGCTTTCCATGACTGGGTCGACGTCATCCACCGGGCGCGCGCCGCGCTGGCGAATACGCCCGAGCACGAGGCCAAGGAACGCGAAAAGGCAGATGCCTAGGTTCAGGTCACCTTGCGGCGCTCGACGAAGCGCGGCCGGTCCCACTCCCGCGTTCGAAGCACATCCGCGAGCGTTTCGGCCGCGCGCCAGACTTCCTCGAAACGCGTGTAGAGGGGCGCGAAGCCGAAACGCATGAGGTCCGGGGCGCGGAAGTCGCCGACCACCCCGCGCTCGATCAGCGCCTGGATCGCGGCATAGCCGTTCGGGTGAGCGAAGCTGACGTGGCTTCCCCGCTGCTTCGAATCGCGCGGTCCGGTGAGCCGAACCTCGGCCTCGCATTTTGATTCCACTTCGTCGATGAAGAGCCGCGACAAAGCGGCGGCTTTGCGCTCGATGTCGTCCATTGCGATCCCGTCGAAAGTGCCGAGTCCTGCGTCGAGCGCGGCCAGCGCTAGCACCGACGGCGTACCGGTCAGGAAGCGCGTTATGCCGGCGACCGGCCGATACGATTCCTCGAAGGCGAACGGCTCGGCATGGCCCATCCACCCCTGCAGCGGCGGCTGCAGCTCGTCCTGCAGAGCGCCCGCAACGAAGATGAAGGCGGGCGCACCAGGCCCGCCGTTCAGATATTTGTAGCCGCAGCCGACCGCCAGGTCGCAGCCGGTACCGTCGAGGTCGAGAGCGATCGCTCCGGCGCTGTGTGACAGGTCCCAGATCGTGAGCGCGCCGGCCGCACGCGCGGCTTCGTTGATCGCGCGCATGTCGTGCCGTTCGCCGGTGCGATAGTCGACATGAGTCAGGCCAATGACCGCGGTGTCGGAATCGACAGCATGGATGACGTCACCCGGTGGAACTGAGCGCAGGTTGAGGCCGAGCATGTCCGCCAAACCCTGCGCGACATAAGTGTCGGTCGGGAAATTGCCTGTCTGGGTCAGGATCATCTTGCGTCCCGGCCGGGCCCGCACCGCGGCGGCGAACAATTTGAACAGGCTGACGCTGGTCGAATCCGCGGTCAAAAGCTCGTCGGGCGCTGCCCCGACGATCGGCGCAAGCTTCGCCGCGATCCGGGTCGGCCAGTCGATCCAGTCATGCCTGGTCCAGCCGGCGATGAGGTCCTCGCCCCATTGCCGCTCGATGGTGTCGAGCATGCGCGCGGGCGTGGCGGCGGGAAGAGCGCCAAGCGAATTGCCGTCGAGATAAACGATTCCCTCCGGCAGCCGGAACCGTTCGCGCGCGAGGGCGAGCGGATCGCCGACGTCGAGGGTCCGGGCTTCGTCGAGGGTCATGGGGCCAGTCCGTCATGCTGAGCTTGTTTCAGCATCCATGAACACAGCCGTGCAGG
>DASTIF010000030.1:0-8126 GCA_035717805.1 Sphingomicrobium sp. | reverse complement strand
CGGCCGCGAGGAAGCGCTCAAGCACTGGTGCCTCACCCACCAGATCAAGGCGCGCGAGCTGAACCTGGTGGGATATGAGGATGAGGACGAATAAAGGCGAAGGAGGGCCTGATGCTGACTGGCGCGCACGTAATGATTTTCACGCAGGACGAAGGAGCCGACCGAGCATTCCTTCGCGATGTGCTCGAATTGAGTCACGTCGATTCAGGCGGCGGGTGGCTCATTTTCAAACTGCCGCCGACCGAGATGGGCGTGCATCATGGCGACAACGCCCTCCGACAGATCTACTTCATCTGCGACAACGTCGATCAGTTCGTGGCGCAGATGCGGGGAAAGGGCGTGGAGACCGAGCCGGTGCAGGAGCAGAACTGGGGCCGGTCCACCGGCGTGACACTTCCTGGCGGCGGCAAGCTCGGAGTATATGAAGCGCGACACGCAAGGCCCTAGCGGCCTAGTGTGCAGCCTCGGTCCGCTCCACGCCAGATTTTGCCAACTCTTCGTCTAACTGGCCGACGAGCCGCTCGAGCGCTTCCTCGTTGCTGGCTTCCGCTCTCGCAACAAGTACATCCTGCGTGTTCGACGCGCGTAGCAGCCACCAGCCGTCGGAGGTGCTGACCCGGGCGCCGTCGACGTCGCTGAAATCGGCGTCGGAAGCGCGGAGCCGGTCGAGGACTTCGCGAACCACCGCGAACTTGCGGCTTTCCTCGACCGGGAAGCGCATTTCCGGCGTTGCGACGCTCTTGGGCATTGCGTCGACCAGTTCGGCGAAGCTCTTGCCGCTTTCGCTCACGGCCTCGATCGTCCGCACCGCTGCGTACAGGGCGTCGTCGAAGCCGTACCAGCGGTGCTTGAAGAAAATGTGGCCGCTCATCTCGCCGGCGATCGGGGCGCCGGTCTCCTTCATCTTCGCCTTGATCAGGCTGTGGCCGGTCTTCCACATCAGAGGTTGCCCGCCGAGCTCGGCGATCCGGTTGAACAGGGTCTGGCTGGCCTTGACGTCGGCGATGATCGTTGAGCCCGGCAATTCCTCGAGCACCGGCCCGGCGAGGATCATCATCAGCTGGTCGCCCCAGATGGCCCGGCCGCTGCCGTCGACCGCGCCGATCCGGTCGCCGTCGCCGTCGAACGCAAAGCCCATGTCGCAATCCTTCTCGCGGACGAGTTGCTTGAGGTCGGCGAGATTGGCCTCGACCGTCGGGTCGGGATGGTGGCTGGGGAAGGTGCCGTCGATCCGCGAGTGGATTACGAAATGCTCGCCGGGGAGCTTCCGGACCAGCTTCTCGACAGCGGGACCGGCGGCACCGTTGCCCGGGTCCCAGCCGATTCGGAAGGCGCCGCCGCGAAAGTCCTGAACCAGCCGCTCGACGTAGGAGTCGAGAACATCCGCGCCGTCGGCCATTCCGGTCCCATCGCTCCACGCGCCCGCTTCCGATCGCCGCCCAAGCTCCTGGATCTCCTCGCCGAAGATCGAGCGGCCGTTCAGGAGCATCTTGAAGCCGTTGTAATCGGGTGGGTTGTGGCTTCCGGTGACCTGGATTCCGCCTTGGACGTCGAGAACCTCGGTCGCGTAATAGAGCATCGGGCTCGGCCCAATTCCGATGCGCACCACGTCGAGGCCGCTTTCCATCAGCCCGTCGACCAGCGCGGATTCCAGATCGGGCGAATGGAGCCGCCCGTCGCGCCCGATCGCGATGCGGCGCGCGCCCTCGTCGCCGGCAAGCGAGGCATAGGACCGGCCGAGCGCCCAGGCGTCCTCGCGAGTCAGCGTGTCGCCGACGATCCCGCGAATGTCGTACTCGCGGAGGATGGAGGGGTTGAACGTGTGGGGCATCACAATCGCGAACACACGAATTCGGCGATTGGTTCAACTGCCTCGTGTCCCTGCGAAGGCAGGGACCCAGACGCGCGGCGACTAGCAGCGCTTACGCGCTGGACTGGGCTCCTGCCTTCGCGGGAGCACTAAGCCACCTTCTGCTGCGGCTCGACTCCCGGGATGCCGAGTCCGGAGACCATTTCGCGGAGCTCCTGGCGGGCGGTGATGTGGCCGATCCCGACCTCGCCGAGATGCTCGAAGTCGAGCAGCGTCAGGCCCTTGGGGAAGAGTTCGCGGTAGATGACCCGCTCGCCGAGGCCGGGGATGACGCGGAAGCCGACCCGGCGCGCAAGCTCGTCGAGCGCGGCGCCGACCCGGCGGAGATTGTGTGAATCGATGTGCTGCAGGCGGTTGCGAAGGACGACCCAGTCGACGCTCTTGCCCGTCGTTTTCGCGCGCTCGGTGCGGCTGTTCCAGATCAGCTCGGAATAGAAGCTCGGCTTGGTCACCTTGAAATTTTCCGGGTGGACCTGACCGATGAGATCGAGGTCGACAAAGCTGTCATTCATCGGAGTGACCAAAGTGTCGGCTTTGAGGATTGCCTCCCGGGCGGTCGGGTCGTCGCGGCCGGGCGTATCGATCACCAGCACATCGGCGTCCTGGGCCAGCCGCTCGACGACATGGCCGAAATTCTGTCCCTCGGCGAGGACCTCGTAGCGGACCTGCGGGAGCGGCTTGTCGAGCCGGCGCATGGTCGAATCGCGGTTTTCCAGATAGCGGGTCATGGTCCGCTGGCGGCTGTCGAGGTCGAGAGCCGCCACCCGGCTTCCGCTCGCAGCGAGCGCGATCGCGGTGTGCACGGCGGTGGTTGATTTTCCGGTCCCGCCCTTTTCGTTGGCGAAGACGATGAAATGCGGCTGGCCCATTGCGAAAGGCTCCCCGGCCCCTTGAATTCGATCCCCGCCGCGCGGACAAGCGCGGCCCCGAACGCAGCTTTACCGGAGGCGATTCAGCGGTGCAAACAATCCGTGAACGGCGGCAGCTTGGTAGCGCGCTCGTTGCGCTTCGTGCTGGCGGCCACCGAGTGGCGCTGGTGCCGACGATGGGGGCGCTCCATGGCGGGCATCTGTCGCTGGTCGCGGGGGCGAAGCGACAGGCCGACCGCGTCGTCGCGACCATCTTCGTCAACCCGCTCCAGTTCGGGCAGGGCGAAGACATCGAGCGCTATCCGAGACAGGAAAAGGAGGATGCGAAGGCGCTCGAAGGCGCGGGCTGCGACCTTCTGTGGGTGCCGACGGCCGAGCAAATGTACCCACCCGGCTTCGCGACGACCGTCTCTGTCGCGGGTCTGACGAGGCGCTGGGAGGGGGAGGCGCGGCCGGGCCATTTCGACGGGGTGACGACGGTCGTCGCCAAGCTGTTCGCGACGGTGCGGCCGGACATCGCACTGTTCGGCGAAAAGGATTTTCAGCAGCTGGCGGTAATCCGGCGGATGGCGCTCGACCTCGATCTCGGAGTCGAGATCGTCGCGGTGCCGACGGTCCGCGAAGGCGACGGCCTCGCTCTGTCCTCGCGCAACGCCTATTTGTCCGAGGACGAGCGGGCTCGGGCAATAGCTCTTCCCAGGGCGCTCCATGCCGCCGCCGAGGCGATCGAGAACCGAAAGCCCGTCGGTCCCGCAATCGCCGAAGCCCGCCGGTCGATGAACGACGCCGGCTTCGCCCCGATCGACTATGTGGCGCTGGTCGACGCAGAGACTATGGAGCCACTGCATTCGCCGGCTGGAACCATGCGGCTTATCGCCGCCGCGACCATCGGCCGGACCCGGCTGATCGACAACGTTCCGGTCGACGCGCCGAGACAAGGTTAACCGCGTTAACCATTTCTTTGCCAAATGCCGACGAAAGTCCTCTCAACGGGAAATGGGGGAGTTGGTTAGATGGCGATCAGTGAGAAAGCGCAGGAATTCCTGGTCCGGAGCCGGATCGCGGATGCGGAAAAAGGCGATGTCGATGCCTTGTTCGAGCTCGGGATCACTTATTCGACCGGCCGCGGCGGCGTCGCGGTGGACCTGGTCGAGGCGCACAAATGGTTCAACCTCGCGGCACTTTCGGGATCGACGCGTGGCCAGGAGTGCCGGGCCGAGATCGCGCTCGAGATGACCGCCCGCGAGATCGCCGAAGCGCAGCGGCAGGCGCGCGCCTGGCTGGGGATCACCCAGCAGCAGCGTTACGCCGCCTGATCTACTGAATTACGGTCTGCACCCGGGGGCCGGCGGCTACGACGGACCGGCCCACGAGGAGCGTTCCGGGGTGTTCCTTGCCCCAGCTGGTCACTGAAATCCGCTGCGGTGCGACGCCCTGGAGAACCAGGAAATCGCGGACCGCATTGGCGCGCCGCTCACCGATCGCAAGCGCGTAATCGCGGCTGTCGTGCGAATCGCCATGACCTTCGAGCCGGACGGTGACGAACGGGTTGGCGACGAGCCAGCGCGCCTGGGCCGTCAAGGTCGCGGCGGCATTGGCATCGAGGTTCGAGCTCTTGCGCGAGAAATAGACCGTGTCGCTGCCAGCCGCGGCGATGAGATTGCCGCGAACCACTTGCGGCGGCGGCTGCGCGGGACCGGGCGGCTGCGGCCCCTGGCGTCCGAGCGGGACGATCACCGGGAAGCGAAGCTGCGCCTGTGCGGCGGCCGGCATCGCGGCGGCGGCGAGTGCGAGGAGAATGCCGGGCTTTTTGGTCATTGGCATCTACTCCTGCCGCTCCGCCCAGGCGGGGTCCGAAGCGCCCTGCGGAGTCGGCAGCTGCCGTGCCGTGCCGCCCTCGGCAGGGACGATCGAGAGCCGCGGGCGCTTGGTCGGCTGGTCGAAATGCTGGAACAGGATCCGAGCGCCGTCGGGGCTCCAGGACGGCTGCTCGTCCCGCGGGCCGTTGGTCACGATGCGGTCTTGCGAGCCGTTGGCGCGCATCACGCCGATCCGAGAGGTCGTGCCCTCGACCCGGGTGAAGGCGAGCCATTCGCCGTCCGGGCTCCACACTGGTGCGTCGTAATCGCCAGGCCCGAAGCTGACACGGCGCTGGTCGGACCCGTCATAGTTCATGACGTAGATTTGCGGGCCGCCGGAGCGGTCGCTGACGAAAGCGATTTGCCGTCCGTCGGGCGAAAAACTGGCTCCCGTGTCGATCGCCGGAGAAGTGGTCAGTCGACGCGGAATTCCGCCGTTCGACTGCACCACGAAAACGTCGCTATTGCCCGCCACGGAAATCGTCAGAGTCACCCAGTCGCCGTCGGGCGAGAATGACGGGCCGAAATTGTCGCCGCCTCCGTGGAGGAGCGGCCGGTCGGCTTTCGATTCGACGTCGATCACCCGCACTTCAAGCCGGTCGTCGCCGAGGCTGGTGTAGGCGATCGATTTGCCGTCCGGCGACCAGCTCGGGCTGAGCACGAGCGAATTGCCGGTGGTGAGATAGACGTGGCTGGCGCCGTCGAAATCCATCATCGCCAGCCGCTTGACCAGCGACCGGTCGGCGCCGCTCTGCGCGACGTAGGCGATCCGGCTGTCGAACGGGGGCGGGTTGCCGGTCACCTTCGTGTAAGCAAGGTCGGCGCAGCGGTGCGCCGCGCGCCGCCATTCGCTCGGAGTCACCGCGAACCCCTTGCGGGTCAGCTCGCGTCCCGACTGGACGTCGTAAAGATAGCAGCCGATCGTCAGACGCCCGTCCGATCGAGCATTGACGAATCCGGACAGGAGCAGCTTGGCGCCCGCGCCTCGCCACGACGCATAGGAAGGCGCCGTGACTTCCGGAAAGGACGGAATCCGCACCTTGTCGACGTCGGCGAGAAGAAAGCGGGTGGTGGAGTCGAGGTCGGCGGTTATGAGATCGGCGATCTGGTTGGCGAGCGACCAGGTGCTTCCCGCATCCGTCTCGACATCCTGCGAGGTCGCAAGAGTCGGAACGGCGATGACGACAGCCGACGGCTCCCTCGCCTGCGCGTGCGCCGCCGCCGGAGCGGCCAGAAGCAGTGCTGGCAGAAGTTTCAGGAAGCGGGCCGGGTCAAAGCGTCGGATCAGAATCAGTCCCCGTTGTTGCAATCGATCGAAAGCGCTCCACCCAATCCTTCGGCTGGCGCTGCGGCCGCTGGTCGGCGGTCAGGAAGGCCGCGGTGACCATGGCGTCGGCTATAACATCGGCCCCGCGCATGACTCGCTGCTGAATGGTGACCGAAACGGCCCGCACCGCCTCGACCGTGCTGACGACGACGAGGTCGTCGCCGAGATAGGCGGGCTTTCGGTACCGGATCGACACTTCCGCCACCGCATAGGCATTGCCGGCGCTGTCGAGCTCGGCCTTCTGGTCGACCCCGGCGGCCCGGATCATGTCGGACCGCGCCCGCTCCATGAACTTCAGATAATTGGCGTAATAGACGATCCCCGCCGTGTCCGTGTCCTCGAAATAGACGGTCAGCGCGAAGTGGTGCTCGCGCCCCCCGTCCTTTCTGGCAATGAAGCCGCCGCGGTACGGCTGGTCGAGGGGATGCCCGGTCATTGCGCGCCGCTGTAGCGATGCGGGAGTCGAGCGGTCAAACGCGGCGCTTGACACCAATGTAACGCAAAGGTTACAAGTAACGAATAGGTTACATGATGGGGGTTGGAATGGTTGAGCGAACGGATGCGGAGAGAGCCGAAAGGCTGAGCAAGAGGCGCACTCGCGCTCTGCCGGTGCTGGCAATGTTGTTCCTGATCCAGCAGATCAATTTTTTTACCGGCGCGGGAGCCGGGGACCGAACGGTGGATCACGTCCATATCGCCGCGTGGCTGGTCCTGTCGGTGGTCATCCTGCTCGCTCTCGCGACCGGCGGCGGCTGGATCTACTCACGGAAAGTGCGCGAGCTTGCCAATGACGAGGCCACCCGCGCGCATCGCGGCAACGCCTTCCAGTTCGCCTTCCTGGCTGCGATGGCGGGGGCAATCGGCCTGTACGTCGTCGACTTGTTCGAACCGATGAGTGGACGCGAAGCGATCCATTTGATCCTGACCATCGGGATTGCCGCGGCGCTTCTTCGCTTCGGCATGCTCGAGCGGCGGGCCGACCGGCTTGGCTGAGAAGCTCGCCAATGCCTTGAAGGACCGCCGCACCGAACTGGGCCTGACCCAGGCCGAGCTCGCCGAGCGGGTGGGCGTGACCCGAAAGACGGTGAACACGGTCGAGAACAATGTGTTCACGCCGTCGGCGCTGCTCGCGCTCAAGCTTGCGCACGCGCTCAACGTGCCGGTCGAGAAGCTGTTCTGGATCGAGCGCTGAGCTCGCCGATTTCACGGATCAGGTCGCCAAGCCCGATCGGCATGTCGGCAAGGTGCAGTCCCCAGCCGGGGAGGAAGAAGCCGAGCATCCCCACCTCGCCGCCGATCCGGCCGGTTCGCTTGCCGCCGGGCGAAGCGATCGTTCGGACGGACAGATAGCCGCGCCGGCCGTCGTTGACGCAGCGCGCCGCGACCAGCCCTTCGGTCCGGACGTAGGGCGTAGGCGGAGGTCCCTCGCTCGACCATCGGATCGGCCCGCCCGGCACCGCATGGCCTGAGCGCGTGTTCCAATAGCTGTCGAGCCTCTCCCGCTTCGTCGAGCCGGGATCGGCCGGGTTGGTGCAGGCAACCGTCATTCCCGGCGCCGGGGACCAGCCGAACATCGCACCTTCCGGCGGCGGATTGTTCTCGCGAAAGCTGACCCAGCTCATGACGCAGCCGGTTTCGGTTGGCGACGCGCATAAGGGCGTCGACTTGAACGTCCCACCGACTCGCTTGCTTTGCGGAACGATCAAGTTGAAGCCGGGGATTATCGCGCGCAGCATCCGGCGCGCCACCGGCTTGCCCTCGATCTCGCCCTTGATCAGCTCCTGAAGCATCAGGCTGCCCTGGCTGTGGCCGATCAGGACGAAGGGGCGTCCGCCGTTGCGGGTGGCGATGTAGTTGCGCCAGGCGGCACGCACGTCGCCGTAGGCGAGCCTCGCCGGCGCGGTGACGTCCGCGCCGGCCGCCGCCGTAGCGACGGCGGTCACGGTCATCTGGCGGTAGATCGGGGCGAACACCCGGCACACCGACGAGAATCGCGCGATTTGCGTTGCCGCAACGCCGGTCTCTTCCGCGCCGGCAGCGAGATCGCTGTTCATACCGCGGTCGCGCGACACCGTCGGATAGACGTAGAAGCAGTCGATCGGCGGATCGTCGGCGACCGTGCTGAGTCCGGTCGGGCCGTAGCCGTTGGAATTGAGCGCGGTGGTCGGCAGTGGGGTCGAGCACACCGTCTTGCGGGTGGG
>DASTIF010000029.1:0-5894 GCA_035717805.1 Sphingomicrobium sp. | reverse complement strand
TGATGGGAGGCGAGTTCCTCTGAGCGCGGAGGGCATTCCATCCAACTGGAAGCGGCTTGCTGAGCTTGCGTCGCTGTGGCCCCGGATGTGGCGCGGGATCGGCCATCTGGGCCCGCGCGGGCCCGAAGGCGGGCCGCCGGCACTGGTCGTCCCCGGCTTCATCGCAAGCGACCGGACGACGATGGAATTGCGCCGAGCTCTCGCGGAGGCCGGATTCCGCGTCCATCCGTGGAGGCACGGCTGGAACCTCGGCGCGACCGCCGACGTGATCGACAAGCTTCGCCGCTCGCTCGACCTCGTCGACGATGATCGGCCGGTACTCCTGGTCGGCTGGAGCCTTGGCGGAGTCTTCGCCCGCGAGCTTGCCAGGGCGGTGCCCGAGCGGGTCCGTGCGGTGGTCACGCTCGGCTCGCCTTTTTCCGGCGACCCCAGGCTCAACAATGTCTGGCGGCTGTACGAGCGGGTCGCCGGGCATCGGGTCGACGATCCGCCGATCCCGAGGATCACCGACAAGCCGCCGGTGCCGACGCTCGCCATCTGGTCTCGGCGCGACGGAATCGTCGCCGCCCAGGCCGCTCGCGGCGAGGAGGATGAGCGCGACAAGGCGGTCGAGGTCGACAGCGGCCACATGGCGTTCGGCGTGTCGCGCCGCTCGACCCGGGCCGCTGTTCGAGAGATTGTGAAGTTCCTGGAAGAGAGGGAATGACTGTCCTCTCGGTCGCGTAGCGATGGGGAGGTGGCAGCCAAAGGCTGACGGCAGCGCCGCTCCACTGGCTTCGCCGGCCCCTCCCCACGAGCTGCGCTCGCAGGGAGGAATATCCGAGTCGCGCGATTGACTCTGCATCTCGACTCACGAGATAAGAACAAAAGAAGAACAAAAGCGTTGTGAGTCGTGTGGCTGGAACCTTGTCCCTGGTCGCCGGCGGAGCTGTCTCCGCCGGGCGTGATGTCTTCTCCCCAGCATTTGCTGGGGAGGTGGCGCGCCGCAGGCGTGACGGAGGGGTCTTTTCCGGTGATCCAGGACCCCTCCACCACCCTCCGGGTGGTCCCCCTCCCCTCGAAATCGAGGGGAGGAAAGCCAGTCTTTCCGAATTGTTCGCCGCGAGCCCGCGCGATTGTGGCTGGGCCGGCTTTCTCCTGCCGCAAATCGACCGGTCGAAGCCCGTGCTTTGGGTGCAGGAGCGGATGGCGATCCTCGAAAGCGGGCGAATCTATCCGCCGGGGCTCGGCGAGGCCGACATCCTCCATGTCGAGGCGCGCGACGCCCGCGACGTGCTGTGGGCGATGGAGGAGGGCGTAAGATGCTCCGCGCTCTCGGCCGTGATCGGCGAATTGTGGGGAGACCCGGCGGCTCTGGATTTCACCGCGACACGGCGGCTCGCGGTCGCTTCGGAGCGGAGCGGCACGGCGTGCTGGCTGGTGCGTCTCGGCGGAACCGCGAATTTGAGCGGCGCCCGCATGCGCTGGCGGATCGCGAGCGCGCCATCCCTCGTCAATCCGCTCGACGAGCGGGCGCCGGGAGCACCGGCCTGGGACGCCGAGCTGTTCCGCGCGCGTGGTCATCCGCCCGGCCGATGGAGCATCGCGCGTGAGGCGGATTCTTTCCATCTGGTTGCCGGCACTGCCGATCGAGCGCTGGGCGAAGGCGAGCGGCTGCGCGCCTGAAACCCCGGTCGTCCTCACCGTCGAGGGCACGCACGGGCCGGTCATTCACGCGGTCACCAAGGCCGCCGCCGAACGCGGTGCGCGCGTTGGTGCGCGGCTGACCGACGCAAGGGCGCTGGATCCGGCGCTGGTCGCGGGGCCCGCCGACACGCAAGGCGACCAGGCGTTGTTGGAGCGATTGGCGAAATGGGCGCAGCGCTGGTCGCCGCTTGTCGAAATCGATGGAGCGGACGGCCTCAGGCTCGATGGCACCGGAGTCGCGCATCTGTTCGGCGGCGAGGAGGCGCTGGGTGAGGATGTGCGGCAGCGCTTCGCGGCGATGGGGCTGACGGCGCGCGTGGCGATAGCCCCGACCGCGGCCGCCGCCTGGGCGCTGGCGAGATTCGACCGATCTTCTTTAACCGTCACCCCAGCGAAAGCGGGGGTCCCGCTTATTTGTTCACGCGGAGACGCGAAGGCGCAGAGGGGCCGAGACCCGCACCAATGTCTCCGCGTCTCCGCGTCTCCGCGTGAAATTGAAAAGCAGCGGGATTCCCGCTTACGCGGGAATGACGATCTGGTGGAAGCGTTGGCGCCCCTCCACGTTTCCGCGCTTCGTTTGGAGCCGGACACGGTCCGCACGCTCGAACGGCTTGGGCTGAAGACGATCGGCGCTCTTGCTGCACTGCCGCGCCTTGCTCTCGCGCGGCGCTTTCGTGGCGCCGAAAACGTGGTCGATGCGCTCGATCGGATGCTGGGGCGCAAACCGGAGCCGCTGACGGGGCTGGCCGACGACCCGCCACCAACCGCGAGCCTTCGCCTCGAGGAGCCGGCGACTCATGCCGAGGCCGCCGGCCAGGCGCTCGAACGGCTGATCCCGAAGCTCGTCAGCGAGCTTGAGGAGCGCCATCTCGGCGCGCGGCGGCTGTCGCTCCACGGCTTTCGGGTCGACGGCAGCGTTGCGAGCGCGTTGGTTTCGACCGCTATCTCCAGCCGCGAGCCGAAGCATCTGCAGCGGCTGCTCGCCGACAAGGCCGCCGCGCTCGACCCGGGTTTCGGCTTCGACGCTTTCGCTCTGGTCGCCGACTGGGCCGAAAGCCTCGGCGCCGCTCAGGAAAGCCTGGTCGAGGAGCCGAGCGGCGAACGCGACCTCGCGCGGCTGGTGGACCGGTTGACGGTGAAACTGGGGTCGCGAGCGGTGCGCCGGGCGCAGGGACATGAAAGCCACCTTCCAGAGCGGGCGAGCGGGTGGAAACCTGCGGTTTCCTCCCCTGCATTTGCAGGGGAGGTGGCGCGCGAAGCGCGACGGAAGGGCCCCTCCACCAGCTACGCTGGTTCCCCTCCCCTCGAAATCGAGGGGAGGAAAGTTAGGTCCCATCGCCTTCTCGACCGGCCCGAAGCGATTGCGGTCATTTACGCCACTCCCGAAGGCGTCCCGCGGCGCTTCGTCTGGCGGCGGGCGGTGCACGATATCGCCCGCGTCGAGGGGCCGGAGCGGATCGCGCCGGAATGGTGGCGCGAGCGTTCGACCGCTCGCTTGCGCGATTATTACCGAGTCGAGGACCAGGCCGGCCGCCGATACTGGATCTACCGCGAAGGTCTGATCGGCGACGGGCGTGGCGGGGTACCCAACTGGTATCTGCACGGACTGTTCGGATGATGCGGAATCGCCAGTTCCCCGGCGAAGGCCGGGGTCCAGGGCAGCGGGAACCGCTGCTCATCGCAGCGGCCTGGGCCCCGGCCTTCGCCGGGGAACAGAGCAATGCCTGAGAAAGTCGGCTTTTCCCGGATGATGCTGGTGCGCGAGGGCCCTGTGCCCGAAATCGCGCCGGCGCCCTATGTCGAGCTCGGAGTCACCTCGCCCTTCTCCTTTCTTCGCGGCGCGTCGGATGCGATCGAGCTGGTCCTGCGCGCGCTCGAGCTTGGAATGGACTCGATCGGGATCGCCGACCGCAACACGCTGGCCGGAGTCATCAGGATGCACAGCGCCTGCGAAGGCGCGGGCCTCAAGCCGCTGATCGGCTGCCGGCTCGACCTGAAAAAAGGGGACTGTCCCCATTTTTCGCTGCTTGCCTATCCGATCGATCGCGACGGCTATGGGCGGCTGTCGCGCTTGCTTTCGCTTGGGAAAATGCGCGCGGAAAAAGGCGAGTGCGAGCTGTCGCTCGAAGATGTCGCAAAGCGTCAGGAAGGCATCGCCTTTATCGCCTGGCCCTCCGACGATCTCGATACGTTCGAAACCGAGCTTCCGCGCCTTCGAGACGTCATCCCGTCGCTCCGCCACGTGGCGGCGAGCTGGCTTTATCGCGGCAATGACAATGCGCGGATCGAGCGGCTGGACCGCATCGCCAGGAGCAACGGCTGCACGATCCTGGCGACCAACGACGTCCATTATCACTCCCCCGAAAAGCGCCCGCTGCAGGACGTGATGACCTGCATCCGAGAGAAGACCACGATCGCCAAAGCCGGCTTCCTCCTGAACCCGAACGCCGAACGGCATTTGAAATCGCCGGAAGAAATGGCGCGGCTGTTCGCGCGCTGGCCGCACGCGATTTCCGCGACCCGGGAGTTCGCCGATGCGCTGAGCTTCAGCCTCGACGAGCTTCGCTACGAATATCCGAAAGAGACGGTGCCCGAAGGGCGCTCGCCGCAGCAGCATCTGGAGCATCTGACCTGGGAAGGCGCGCGCGAACGCTGGGGCAAGCGCATCCCGTACAAGGTGCTGACCCAGCTCAACCATGAGTTCAAGCTGATCGAGAAGCTCGACTTCGCGCGCTATTTCCTGACCGTCCACGACATCGTCGCCTTCGCTCGCGGACTCGATCCGCCGATCCTGTGCCAGGGGCGGGGTTCGGCGGCGAACAGCGCCGTCTGCTATTGTCTGAAGATCACCGCGGTCGACCCGTCGACGAGCGACCTTCTGTTTGAGCGATTCATCTCCGAGGAGCGGCGCGAGCCGCCCGACATCGACGTCGATTTCGAGCACGAGCGGCGCGAGGAGGTGATCCAGCACATCTATGCGAAATACGGCCGCGACCGCGCCGGGATCGCCGCGACCGTGATCCACTATCGCCCGCGCTCGGCGATCCGCGAGGTCGGCAAGGTGATGGGGCTGAGCGAAGACGTCTGCGGAGCGCTCGCCTCGACCATCTGGGGGCATGGCGGCGACGATGACGTGAGCGAGCGGGCGGCCGACGCCGGGCTCGACCTTTCCGACCCGCACCTCAAGCGGACGATCAAGCTCGCCGAGCAATTGATCGGGATGCCGCGCCATTTGTCGCAGCACGTCGGCGGCTTCATCCTGACCGAGCGGCCGCTGACCGAGACGGTGCCGGTCGGAAACGGCGCGATGGCGGACCGGACGTTCATCGAATGGGACAAGGACGACATCGACGAGCTCGGGATTTTGAAGATCGACGTGCTGGCGCTCGGAATGCTGACCTGCATCCGCAAATGCTTCGACCTGGTGCGGGCGCATCATGACGAGGACTGGAGCCTCGCGACCATCCCGCGGGACGTGCCGGAGGTATATGCCATGCTCTGCCGCGGGGACTCGCTCGGCGTGTTCCAGGTCGAAAGCCGGGCGCAGATGAACATGCTCCCGAGGCTCAAGCCCCGCTGCTTCTACGACCTCGTCATCGAAGTCGCGATCGTTCGCCCGGGCCCGATCCAGGGCGACATGGTGCACCCGTATCTGAAGCGGCGATCGGGCAAGGAGCCGGTGACCTTCCCCTGCCCGGCGCCCGAGCACGGGCCGCCCGACGAGCTGGAGAAGATCCTCGGGCGGACCCTGGGCGTGCCGATTTTCCAGGAGCAGGCGATGAAGATCGCCATCGATGCGGCGCGGTTCAGCGCCGCAGAGGCGAACCAGCTGAGGAAGGCGATGGCGACCTTCCGCTCGAAGGGGAATATCGAGCTTTTGCAGGAGAAGATGGTCGGGCGGATGGTCGAGCGCGGCTACGATCCGGATTTCGCCCAGCGCTGCTTCGACCAGATCAAGGGCTTCGGCGAGTACGGTTTCCCCGAGAGCCACGCAGCGAGCTTCGCGCACCTCGTTTACGTGTCGAGCTGGCTCAGGTGGAAATATCCCGCCGCGTTCGCCTGCGCGTTGCTGAACTCGCAGCCGATGGGTTTCTACGCGCCCGCGCAGATCGTGCGCGACGCGAAGGAGCATTGCGTGGAGGTTCGCGAGGTGGATGTGAACCACTCGGATTGGGATTGCACCTTGGAAGGTGGTGCGTTGAGACTCG
>DASTIF010000028.1:0-5263 GCA_035717805.1 Sphingomicrobium sp. | reverse complement strand
ACCTCGACCGGCGCCGGCGCGCTTCGAGTGACGGTGCCGTTCAGCGAGAAGCCGCTCAGCTGCGGCGGTCCGATCACGTCTTCCTGCGCCGTATTCTGGGTAGTGGAGGCGGGCGTTTCCTGGGCGAGCGCGGGCGCGCCTGCTATTAGCAGGCTAACCGCCAGTGCGGTAAAAATACGCTCGCGCGTCTTCATATTCCCCCGGCAAATCAGTGGAGTACGCGACTCTCGCGCCCGGCCGCCTAATGGCGCGGCGCTCGGCGCTATTCAACCCCGATCGGGCTGGACTCAGCCTTAACGCGAGTCGACCAGCACCAGCTCGACATCCTCCTTGGCTTCAATCGTCACTTCGGGCTCTCCGGTCAGCGCAACCCCGTCGCGGGCACTGGCCTCGACCCCGTTCACTTTCACCTTTCCGCTCGGAACCAGATACAAATGCCGCTCCGGGTCGGCTTCGTAGCCGATGCTTTCGCCCGCCTTGACCGTCGCCCCGAACACGCGGGCATCGGCATTGATCGTCAGTGCGCCGTCATCCTGGGCACCGCTGGCCAAAAGCTGGAAATCGCCTTTGCGGCTTTCCTTCGGAAACGGCATCGCGCCCCAGCCCGGCGCGACGCCGGGGCGGTCGGTCTGGACCCAGATCTGGAACAGGGTCGTGTCCTCGTCCTCCAGATTATATTCGGAATGCACGACTCCGGTGCCCGCGCTCATCACCTGGACGTCGCCCGCTTCGGTGCGGCCCTTGTTGCCCATAGAATCCTGATGGGTGATCGCGCCGCTTCGAACATAGGTGATGATTTCCATGTCGCGGTGCGGGTGCGGCGGAAAGCCGCTCTTCGCCGCGATCCTGTCGTCGTTCCACACCCGGATCGCGCCCCAGCCCATCCGCGCCGGATCGTGATAATCGGCGAAGGAGAAATGGTGTCGGGCGTCGAGCCAGCCGCGGTCGGCGTGGCCGAGGCTGTCGAATGGGCGGATGTCGATCATGAAGCAAAGATGGAGAGCGCCCCGCCGCCTTCAAGTGTCAGCGCCGTGACCGCAGGTCTTCCGCCATGGCCGCGACCTCGAGCCATCGTTCCTCGGCGGAATGCTTCTCGCCCCGCAACTTCGCGATTTGGATCGTGAGCGCGTGGAAGCGTTCCGGATCGCGTGAATAAAGGTCCGCGTCGTGGAGCGCATCTTCCGCCTTGGCGATCTCCGCTTCGATCCGCTCGATCTCCTTCGGCAGGCGGTCGAGGTCGCGCTGGTCCCTGTAAGTCAGCTTGTTCCCCGGCGAAGGCCGGGGTCCAGGGCGCTGCGGAAGCAGCGCCTTGCGGCGCTCCTGGGCCCCGGCCTTCGCCGGGGAACGCCGCTTCTCCCAATCGTCGTAGCCGCCGGCGACGACGTCGACCTTGCCCGATCCATCGAGCCCCAGCGTGATCGTCACCGTCCGGTCGAGGAAGTCGCGGTCGTGGCTGACCAGCAGCACCGTGCCGGCGTAATCGGCGATGACTTCCTGAAGCAGGTCGAGCGTTTCCAGATCGAGGTCGTTGGTGGGCTCGTCCAGCACCAGCAGGTTGGCCTCCCGCGCGAACTCCCTCGCGAGCAGCAGCCGCGACCGCTCGCCGCCCGACAGCGACCCGATCGGCGCATCGGCGATCCCGGGGTCGAACAGGAATTCCTTCAGATAGCCCTTGATGTGCCTCTTGTGGCCGCGAACGTCGATCCAGTCGCCGCCGTGCGCGAGCACGTCGCGGACCTTCTTGTCCGGTTCCATCAGCTTGCGCTGCTGATCGATGACTATTCCCGACAGGGTCCTCGCAAGCCTGACGGTCCCGCCGTCGGGATCGAGCTCGCCGGTCAGGAGCTTGAGCAAGGTCGTCTTCCCAGCGCCATTGGGGCCGACGATCCCGATCCGGTCGCCGCGCTGGATTCGAAGCGAAAAGTCGCGGATTACCGTTCGCTCTCCGTAGCGCTTGGTCACGCGATCCGCCTCGATCACCGCCTTTGACCGAACCTGATCCTTGGCCAGCGCGAGCTTGGCGGTGCCCGCCATTCCCAGCATCGCGGCCCGCTCCGCGCGCATGTCCTGGAGCTTGGCCAGCCGTCCCTGGTTGCGGCGGCGGCGCGCGGTGACTCCGCGCTCCAGCCAGCGCGCCTCGATCGCGAGCTTGGCGTCGAGCTTCTCGGCCGCCCTCGCCTGGTCTTCATAGACCTGCTCGGTCCACGCCTCGAACCCGCCGAAGCCGATCTCGGCGCGTCGCAAGGCTCCCCGGTCGAGCCACAGGCAGCTGCTCGTCAGTCTCGTCAGGAAGGTGCGGTCGTGGCTGATGACGATGAAAGCGCCCTTGAACCGCTTGAGCCAGTCCTCGAGCCATTCGATCGCGCCGAGGTCGAGGTGATTGGTCGGCTCGTCGAGGAAGAGCACGTCCGGCTCCTGCGCCAATGCCCTGACGATCGCGGCCCGGCGCCGCTCGCCGCCGCTCGCTGTCGCCGCCGGGCGGTCGAGCTCGATTCCAAGCTGGTGCGCGATCGCCTCGGCCTGGTGCCGTTGCGGAGCCCGTTCGCCGTGGAGGACCCAATCGAGCAGGCTCTCGAAACCGCCCAGGGACGGATCCTGCTCCAGAAGCACGACGTTGGTGCCCGGCACGATTGTCCGCTTGCCCTCGTCAGTCTCGATGAGCCCGGCGAGGCACCTGAGCAAAGTCGTCTTGCCTGCCCCGTTGCGGCCGATCAGCGCCAGCCGGTCCCGGGGCCCGATGTGCACGTCGAGACCGCGGAACAGCCAGCCCTCGCCCTGGACGAGGCCGAGATTTTCGTACGAGAGGACCGGAGCCGCCATCGCGGCCCAGCTAGAGAGCCGACGGGTCGAAGTCCACGCGCCGAACAGCAACATATCGAAGGATAGCATCAATCAATATGCCGCATTAAACCTGATTCGTTTTTCTGACGGTTTGCCGGGTAAAGGGGAGCTAACATGTCACGTCGTGTAGGGTTCGGAGTTGCTGCGTTCGCGTTCGTTCCGTTTGTCGCTCCGGCTGCAATCTCGGCGCAGAGCCTGTTGGCGCCGTCGGATCCGCTGAGCGCGATCGAAGGAGAGTGGCCGGGCATATACGACGACAATCGGATTCGGGTCGCCAACGGAAAGGTGACCCTCATTCAGGTCGACCCGGAAAGCTCGCATGGGTTTAAGCCAAATATGGTCATCGCGCTCCTCAACGATGGCGGAAAAACGAGCAACAAGGGCCGGTCCTACGTTTTCTCCTCGTCCAAATGCCTCCAGCGCTTCACCAACGGGCGCGGCGACCGTTATGAGATGTTGCCTTGCGGTGAGCGTGGCGCGACCTTGCAGACCTACGCGAGCAGCTATCAATTCTACGTGTCGGGGCTTGGTTTCACCATTCCCAGGAAGGCGTCGGCCAACTCCGCTACGCCGTCGCCAAAAGCTTCGTCTCCCACTTCAGAACCATCGCCGAAGGAACAGGCAGAGTCCGCCACCGCGACCGCCGACGCCGAAACGGCTCGCATCGCCGCACGCGAGGCCCGCGAGGCCGAGTTCCAGGCCAAGCTTGCGGCTCACGAGGCCGGAGTCGCGGAGTACGAGCGCAAAGTTGCCGAACGGGAAACCGAGATCGCTCGCCAGCAGGCGGAGCTCGCCGCCGATGCGGTGGAGGCCGCGCGCGTCAAAGCTGCCTATGAGGCGAAGATGGACGCACACCGGCGCGAGCTGGCCGAGGCCAATCGCCGCCAGCAGGCCTATTTCACCGCCCAGCGGCAGCATGCGCAATGCGTGAACGGAGATCGTGCGGCCTGTGAAGCTCTCGAGACCGGCGAGCTCGCCGATGCGGGTGAAGTTTCGACCGACACCGATGCCAATCGCTGCGTAACGAGCGCGGAGACCCGCACCAACGCCGCTTTCAAGGGCAATACGTCCGCGAGCGTTTTGAACGGGTGTGGCCAGAAGGTCGATGTTCGCATTTGCCTCAAGAAAGCGGCAGCATGGAACTGCGGAACAATATGGGGCGTCGACCCTCAGGAGCGTGCAACCCACAGCTCGTTTGGCGCGACTGGCGAGGTCTTCGTGGACGCGCGCGTTTCAAGCTCGAAGCAGCCGCTCGCAAGCCCGGAGGGAATGTAGGGAATCGGCTGTTCGGTGTTTCTTGCCCAAGGGAAGCGCCTTAACGCCGGCAATCGCCGGCATTCATAGCCCATTCAATGCATTCTGGTAGAAGGCCGCCCAGAGATTGCCATGAGCCTGTTCCGTACCCTTCTCTGTGCCGCGCTCGCCGCGAGCCTGACCGCGACCCCCGCGCTTGCCCAGCAGCGGCATCCGCAGCGCGAGGCCGAACGCGCCTTCCAGGCGACCCGCGAGGGCCGTTCCATGCCGCTCCCCAAGATCGAACGCCGGGTGATGCCGCTGATGGACGGCGCCGACTATCTCGGGCCCGAGTTCAACGGCACGACCTATCGCCTCAAGTTCATGAAGAACGGGCGAGTCATCTGGATCGACGTCGACGCCGCGACCGGCAAGATCAAGCGCCGTTCCAGATAATCGCTTGCCGGGCTTCGCGCGGCCAATCGCAAGTTGACATTTGCTCTCCTGTTCCCAGCTAGTCGTTGCGCACAAGCAACCGTTCAGCTTCGCGCGTGTTGAGAGGCAAGACGGCACCAGGGGATAGATGAATGCGCGTTCTGATCGTCGAAGACGAACCCAATCTCGGGCGGCAGCTGCGCTCGACGCTCGAAGGCGCGGGCTATGCCGTCGACCTCGCCACCGACGGCGAGGACGGCCATTATCTCGGCTCCACGGAAGAATATGACGCCGTCGTCCTCGATCTCGGGCTCCCCGAAGTCGACGGCCTGACGGTGCTCGATCGCTGGCGGCGCGAGGGCAAGAAGATGCCCGTCCTGATCCTGACCGCCCGCGACAGCTGGTCGGACAAGGTCGCCGGGCTCGACGCCGGCGCCGACGATTATCTCGCCAAGCCGTTCCAGACCGAGGAGCTGATCGCGCGCCTGCGGGCGCTCATCCGCCGCTCCTCCGGTCATGCCAGCGCCGAGCTCAAGGCCGGCGACATCCGCCTCGACACGCGCTCGGGCAAGGTCACCAAGGACGGCGAGCCGGTCAAGCTCACCGCGCAGGAGTACAAGCTCCTTTCCTACCTCATGCACCACAAGGGCAAGGTGGTGAGCCGGACCGAGCTGATCGAACATATCTACGACCAGGACTTCGACCGCGATTCCAACACCATCGAGGTGTTCGTGACGCGCATCCGAAAGAAGCT
>DASTIF010000027.1:0-7829 GCA_035717805.1 Sphingomicrobium sp. | reverse complement strand
CCGCTGGAATCCCCTTCTGTTGCCCGGTGGGGTCCGACCGCGCTTAAGCTTTGTAACGTCTGTCCGTTAGGACGTCAGTTACGCGGCAATAGCGAGTGCCTCGTTGTCGTTGGCACTTGTGTGCATGAGCCGTCACGGTGGTCTCCTACCGACCGGCAGCCAGGCCTTTATTGCATTCGTCGATCCTGTTTCGCCCCCATCAGCAACCCTCGCGAACGAAGGGCTGGTGGTGGAGGCGCCGGGGTACTGCCCCCCGGGTCCGAAATGCCTATTCCACCTAACATTCTACCGGCGTAGCCGGGTCGCCCCGGCATGGATAAAATAGGGATTTTGCGGGCGAATAACAAGGAAAGCGGGCGCTGCTCGTAGCGGGTGGCAATATCCCGCCGACTGTTGCTATGCCCGGCCCCAGGACATTTCCAGCCAACGAGGACGACTGATGAAATATGCGATCGCCGCCGCCGCGCTCGGCCTGCTTGCGCTTGGCGGATGCAACCGGAGCAATCCGGACCAGCTCAACGAGGTCGAGACCAACCAGCCGGCCGCCGAGGATCTCAACGCCCTTTCCGACGAGGCGGCCAATGTCGCCGCCGAGGCGCAGGCGCTGGAAAATCAGGCCGAGCAGCTGAACCGGGAGGCTCAGGCGACCGACAATGCGGTCGGCGCGGTCACGCCCGAGGACGAGAACATCCAGGGGATGTAGGGGCGCCCATTGGTTCGCCGCTGACGAAATGGAGCCGAGCCCGGCAATTCCGGCGGCCACTTTGGTGACGGTGCGCGAGCGTGACGGCGGCCCGCCCGAGCTGCTGATGGTCGAGCGCTCCGAAGGCATGGCATTTGCCGGAGGCGCACTGGTGTTCCCCGGCGGACGGATCGACGAGGCCGACCGCGCGCTCGGCGGCGGCGACGAGCTGGGCGCGGCGAAAGTGGCCGCGATCCGCGAAACGCTCGAGGAAACGGCCATCCCCACCGGAATCGCCCCGGTTCCTTCAGCCGAGCTGGCGCTGGAGCTTCAAACGGCCCTTCTCGCTGAAAGAGATTTCGGCGACCTGCTTGGGAAGCACGGCCTGTCGCTCGATCCCGATGCGCTGACCCAGTTCGCGCGCTGGGTGCCGAAGTTTCATGCAACCCGCCGCTTCGACACCTTGTTCTTCCTCGCTCGCTTGCCAGGCGCCGACCGGATGCCCAACTTCGTCGAGGGGGAGTGCAGCGGCGCTTTCTGGATCAGCGCGGGCGACGCGCTGGACCGCGAGAAGCGCGGCGATGCGCGGCTGATCTTTCCGACGCGCCGCAACCTCGAAAGGCTGGCCTTGCATCCCGACTACGGCGCCATGCTGGCCGATGCCCGAGTCCATCCGACGGACCCGATCAGCCCGTGGGTGGAAGAAGTCGACGGTGAAAATTTCATCACGATCCCCGAGGGAATCGGCTATCCGGTCACCCGCGAACGCCTCGACGGGCTATGGCGCGGCTAGGCGTCGCGATCCGAGTCGCACGCGCCGGATGTGAAAAAGGGACCCGCGGAAGCCGCGAGTCCCTTTTCGTTTCAGCCCTTGCGGGACTTATTTCAGGTGGTTCGAGAGGTGCTTGTTCATCTCGAACATGCTGACCCGGTCCTTGCCCCCGAAGACCTTCTTCAGCTTGTCGTCGGCCATGATTTCCCGTTTGTTTTGCGGGTTTTGCAGATTGTTCTTCCGAATGTGGTCCCAGATCTTCGAGACGACCTGGCTGCGCGGAAGCGGTGCGCTTCCCGTGATCTGCGCGAGATCCGCCGAAGGTTGAACCGGACGGGCCAGCCCGCCCCCCGCTTTACGACCAGTCCCTTGTGCCATCAGGCCCTCCTGTTGTTTCCCCCTTGGTAGAGCGCAAAGCGCGACCCTTTGCAATGCCGATTTGGGGACGATTCAAGAGCGAATGCGGCCAAAGGGCACGACCTTGTTGCCGCTGTCGTGGCCAATGTCGGCCGGCCGACCAAGTTCGATGCGCGAACGGCGGCACCAGTCGGCGACGATTGCCCGTTCGTCGGACCCGAATTGCGGGTCGTTTTCGGGGACGTCGGAAGCCCGGCCGAGCCGGAGCCGCGCAACCTTTCGAACGCTTTCGTTCGAGGTGACGTGGAAGAGCAGCCGGTCGATCCGGTAATGATGCTCGCCGACCTCCTCGATCAACAATTCGATGCCCGCGAAATCGGGTTCCAGAACCGTCCCGAGCAGCGTCGACAGGACGGTAAGGTTGAACGCCATCGCGGGCTGCCGGAGATCAGCCTCCAGCGCCGACCGGTCGCGGTGGACCAGCCAGTCGAGCGCCCGGTTCACCGCTTGCTCGCCGCCGTCGCGAAGCACGTCCTGCGGCATCGGCCCATGAGCGACATCGAGCCCCGCCTTGTGCAAGGCAGCGAGCAGGAAGCCGGTGTCGCTGTAGCCCACGAACATCTTCGACCTCGCCGCCTCCGGGAGGTCGGCCGCAGCCGCCTCGGCGATCCTGTTCGACCCATAGCCGCCGCGGGCGAACCACACCGCGTCGACGCCGGGATCGGCCATCGCCTCCCGAAGCGCGGCCAGCCTTTGCTCGTCCGATCCCGCGAAATGGCCATCGGAGAGGAAGCATTGCGGGTGGACGACAAGCGCGCAGTCCCCGCGAGCTACCGCAATCGCGGTGACCGTGTCCGCCGCCTCGCGGCTTAGAGCATTGCTCGGGGCGACGACCGCGATTTTCATTGGCGCTTCCTATTTGTCAGCGGGCCTCTCGCGCAATAGGGCCGCGGCGATGGATGATTCGACCTATTTCTTCTGCGGGATCGGCGGGAGCGGAATGCTTCCTCTCGCCTCGATCCTGCGCGCATCCGGCGCCAAGGTCGCCGGCTCCGACCGCTCGCTCGACGCGGGCCGCACAAGCCACAAGTTCGATTATCTGCGATCGCTCGGGATCAAGCTGTTTCCCCAGGACGGCAGTGGCCTCGAGCCGGGAATGATCCTGGTCACGTCGGCGGCGGTGGAAGACAGCGTTCCTGACATGGTCCGCGGCCGCGAGCTCGGCCTCACCCATCTGCGCCGTCCGGAGCTGCTGGCGAAACTGTTGAACGCGGCTCACCACAGCGTTGCTGTCGGCGGCACCAGCGGCAAATCGACGGTCACCGGAATGATCGGCTGTATCCTCCACGCCTGCCACCGCCAGCCGACGGTGATGAACGGCGCGGTGATGAAGAATTTCGTGACTCCCTCGGCGCCCTTCGCGAGCGCCCTGGTCGGCGATCCCGAATTGTTCGTCAGCGAGGTGGACGAGAGCGACGGCTCGATCGCGCTCTACCGGCCGGAGATCGCTGTGCTGACCAACATCAGCCTCGATCACAAGGAAATGGTTGAGCTTCGCGGGCTGTTCGCCGGCTTCCTCGCTTCGGCGCGCAAGGCGGTGCTCAACATGGACGACCCGGAGACCCGGGCGCTTGCCGAAGCGCTGCCGGGCGAACGGCTGGTGGGCTACGGCCTCGATGCGCCGGGCGCCGATTTCGCGGGGCGCAATCTCGAGCTTCTTGCCGGCGGAGTCCGATTCGACGTCGACGAGGACGGCGAGCGGGAAAAGGTCGAGCTGAACCTTCCCGGGCGGCACAATGCATCGAATGCGCTGGCGGCGATAGCCGCCGTCCGTCAGCTCGGAGTTTCCCTCGGCGATGCCGCGGCGGCGCTTGGGCGGTTCGAAGGGCTGCGGCGCCGTCTCGAAACCGTCGGCGAGGCCGGCGGCGTCACCGTAATCGACGATTTCGCGCATAATCCCGACAAGATCGACGCGACGCTGGCGACTCTCCGCGCGCAGCCCGGACGGCTTTTGATCCTGTTCCAGCCGCACGGCTTCGGCCCGATCGCCAAAATGGGCGAGGAGCTGGCGGAAAGCTTCGCCAAGGGGATGGCCAAGGGCGACCGGCTGTATCTTCCCGACCCGGTCTACCAGGGCGGCACCGTCGATCGCGACCGCGGCTCCGACTGGCTTGCAGAGCGGGTATGCGCCAAAGGCGGCGATGCCGAGCATTTGCCGGATCGTGCGGCGATCAGCGAAAAGCTCGTCTCCGAAGCGCAGGACGGCGACCGAATCCTCATCATGGGCGCGCGCGACGACACATTGGCCGAGTTCGCTCGCGAGCTGGTTGAGCGGCTCGCGAAATAACTGAAACCAGTTCGGGCGGACGGTGGTTGATCGGACATGGCCAAACCCGGAACCGTCACGGGCTGGAAATTGCCGGAGGTGGAGCGCGAGCTTCTCCTTCGCCGATTCCCGCCCGAATATGACACTGTCGTCGCCAATCACGTGACGCTGGAGGTCGGCGCAACGCCCGAGACCCCACTCCCGCGCGAGGTCGACGCGAAAGTGATCGGCCGGGCGGACGATGAAAGCGGCCTCGAATGCCTCGTCGTCAGCCTCGACGGCACGACCGACCGGCCCGACGGATCGACCTATCACATCACCTGGTCGCTTGGCCCCGGCCGACAGGCGCGCGAAAGCAACGACGTCCTTCGGGACAAGGGTTGGACTTATATCGACGCGCCGATCCCGGTGAACCTGACGCCGGCGCGATTTTGAGCGAGCCGCATCTGTTCCTCGATTGCGACGGGGTGCTGGCCGATTTCGACGCGGGCGCGAAGAGGATATTGGGGATGACTCCGGCCGCGTTCGAGGAACGGCACGGCAAAGGCGAGTTCTGGAAGCGGCTGGCGCGGGCGCGCGATTTCTACGGCGAGCTTCCCCAAATGCCCGACGCACAGCGGCTGTTCGACGCGGTCAAGCATTTGAAGCCGACCATCCTCACCGGCCTGCCGCTCGGCAAATGGGCGGCGCCGCAAAAGGAGCGCTGGGCGGCAGAGCATTTCCCCGGAGTCCCGATCATCACGACCATGGCTCGGCAGAAGCATCTGCACATGGATCCCGGCGACGTGCTGGTCGACGACCGCGAAAACCACCGGCACTTGTGGGAGGACGCCGGCGGCGTTTTCATCCACCACGAGAACGCGGAGGACACGATCCGCCAGCTTGCGGAGATTTATCCGTCGGTGAAGCTAGACGCCTGAGCGGTCAGGCGGCGGCCTTGAGATCGACCTTCTCGACCCATTCCGGCCAGAAAGCCGGCTCACGGCTCGACCAGCCCGGGGCGGTCGCTGCACCCTCGCTGATCGACTGGAGCAAGGTCCGACGCCGGTCCGGGTGCAGGTGCGGCAGGGCCGCGGCGGCGCAGAAGGCCGCCGGAAGCCACGGCCGGGCCGCCGCTCCGACCAGCCTTTCGTAGAGGAAGCGGTAAGCTGCGAAGTTCGGAAGCCGATCCTGACCGAGGTCGAACGCCGACAAGGTGATCAGCATGCCGATGAACGGCTCGATCATGTCGAGCCCGCTGTCGTCGGGAACCTGCATCCGAAGATGGTCGAGCTGTTTGTAAAGACGGGCCTGGGCACGGATCGAGGCCGCTTCGCCTTCGTCGCGGGCCCAGCATTCGATGGGGTCGCGGCGGCCGTAGGCGACATCCAGAGAACGGCGGATGTAGCGCTGCGTGGCCTTGGAAAAGCCAGCGAACTCTTTCATTTCCGAGATCAGCAACGCGCCGTTGGCCGGCTGGCTGGTCCTCGTGATCATGATCCCAACTCCTTTTGCCCGAGCAGGATCATGCGGCAGCTATGGTTTCGTATTGCTTAACCACTCGTCCCACCCCCGTTCAGCATTGAATCAGAGGGGGGACGGGTGCGCAATGTTAATATTTCACGGCACGTCGCAACGGCCCGCGACTGTTGATTATGGGCAACGCAATCGGGACGGGTCCGTTACGTTTTCGACTCGTGATCTTCGTCGAATCCCGATGACGGAACGGGCTCGTCGGAATCCGGTCGGACGACCGACGGCGGATCGGACGCGTCCATCGATTCATCGCTCCCGACATCCACCTTCGCGTCCTTGTCCTGCGGATGCTTGCGCAACTCTTCCTCCAGGCCAGGCTCGGGGTTGCGCTGCTCCGTCACAGGCGGCGGCCGCTTCCTTTTGTCCTTCACGTCGGTCACTTGCCGATGCTCCATCTCTTTTCGCTCGCCAGAACGAGCGGAGAGGATTGCGCGTTCCGGCAGGCCCTCTCTTTCGACGGGCGGCAAGGCCGATTCTGCGAACATGCTTTCCGCCGATTGGCCGCGCCCCCCGCCGCGAGCTAGAGGTAAGGCGATGAAACCGTTCAAACCGCTGCAGAGCGATCGCTCGTTCGCCGACTGGCCTCTGGCGGTTAAGTCGATCCTCGGCTTCTGGCTTGTCTATGCGGTGACGGTCGTCATCCGCGCATTTCTCGGCGGCGACCCGCTGACCGTGCTCGAGAACAAGGCGCTGACCATCGGCGCCGGAATTGCCCTCACCTTCGGCATCTACGCTGCGTTGGTCCTGCTCGCCCGCAAATCGACGCTCCGGCACCGGATCGTCATCGCCGCGGCGGCGTCGCTGGCCGCGGCGTCGGTCATGGCCGGAATCCTGATCTTCGCCGACCGCTATCAGGACCGGCCGGAGGACGAGATCCACTACGTTTCGAGCGAGGGCTATCGGGTCACGGAGTTCGGCAATTCGATGCGGGTAGAACGCGACGATGCGCCGCCGCTGATCATCACCTGGCCGCGCGTCGGCGTTCTCGACACCTACACCCAATTCAGGATTGCCGCGGATTCGATCGTCGTCTGGTTGTTCTTTTTCCTGGCATGGAGCGCTTACTATCTGGCGATGCAGGCGCAGGCGCAGGCGCTGACCGCCCAGCGAAGGGCGGCGGCGGCGGAATCGGCGGCGCAATCGGCGCAACTCCGGGCGCTCCGCTACCAGGTCAATCCGCACTTCCTGTTCAATACTTTGAACTCGCTGTCCTCGCTTGTGATGACCGGCCGTTCGGACCGCGCCGAGGCGATGCTCCTCGCCTTGTCCACCTTCTTCCGGACGAGCCTTTCGATCGACCCGGCGGACGACGTCACTCTTGCCCAGGAAATCGACCTCCAGCGGCTCTATCTCGACATCGAGAAAACGCGCTTCCCCGATCGGCTCCAGGTCGGGATCGACGTTCCGGACGAGCTTCATTCGGCGCGGCTGCCGGCGCTGATCCTGCAGCCGATCGTCGAGAATGCGATCAAATACGGCGTGTCCTCGACGCGGCAGAAGATGCTGGTCCAGATTTCGGCACAGAAGGTGGCGGAAGGGCGGATGGAGCTCACGGTGATCAACCGGTTGCTCAAAAGCGGCAAGGCCGGACTCGCGGCGCCCACGCATGAGGGTACCGGGCTTGGCCTCACCAACGTGTGCCAGCGGCTGGATGCCCGCTTCGGAAGCAAGGGCGATTGCCGCTTCGGACCCGTCACCGGCGGCGGCTACAAGGTAACGCTGACGATGCCGATCGAGACCGACGACTAATGACCGGCGGCGAGCCGCTCCGGACGCTTATCGCGGACGACGAGCCGCTCGCCGCCGAGCGGCTGCAGCTTCTTCTGGCGAAAGCGGAGGGCGCGGTCCTCGTCGGAACCGCGAGCGACGGCGAGTCCGCCGTTAGCATGGCCGAGGAACTGGCGCCGGATGTTCTTCTTCTCGACATCGCAATGCCGGGTCTCGACGGGATCGACGTCGCCAGGGCTCTCGCCAAACAAAACCCCTCCCCCGCCGTTGTTTTCGTGACCGCGTTCGACCAGTTCGCGGTCGCCGCGTTCGAAGTTGCGGCGGTCGACTATCTGATGAAGCCGGTCGACCCGGCGCGCCTTCAACGCGCGCTCGACCGCGCCCGCGACTATCTCGACCACCATCGCGAGCCCGAAGGCGGAGCGCTCGCGCCGTCCCGGTGGATCGAC